>NZ_JBZEGI010000003.1:0-385736 GCF_058216415.1 Dyella sp. SYSU CM1112
GTAGGTGCTGGTTTCTTCGATTGGGGACTGCCCGGCGATGTCGTTGTAACGCTTCACATCTGTTGGGTTGGCGTAGCTGTCGTAGGCCAGCGCTTGCCACGTATAAGTGTCGCCTTCTTCCACTGTCTGGCGTACTTGAAGCGGCGACAATTGCTCGGTTTGATAGTAATTGTCGCGGTACGTCAGATCGATGCCATACACGCTTGGCCACGGTCCGCCCGAGGCATTGGCGTAGGTATTGACGACCGAACGCACTAGCGTGCCGCCATAAGCACCGCTGTACGTGTCCGCGCGAAGTAACTGTCCTTCGGTGGCATCGTAACGATTGCTATAGGTGTAACGCGTGTCGTTACCGTTGGGATCGGTGACATCCGTGTAGACAGTCGTGGCGCACGTGCCGCTGGTCGCGCACGCGTCGGAACTCCAACTCGGATTCGCGGGCGAGTAGCTATAAGTCCAGGTCTGTGTGGGCATGCCCGCGCCCGAAATCGCCTCGCTCGTAATGGCGTCCTGAACATACCATTCCGGAAATAGGGACATTGGAGATGTCCCACTGTCACTTCCATAACAGTATTTGGGTGTGTACGAGCGGCCGCTCAGCTTCAGCGCAACGCCGAATGTGCCCGTGAGTCCGGAGGGCGCTGTAATGGTGGCAAAAGTCGTCCCTGATAGGGTGCCTGGCGTCGTCGGTGTCGTGAAGTCACCAACCTGCGGCATCAGGTTGAGCGAACAGTTGCTGTTCCTAAAATATAAGTCTTCCTGCCCACTACCCAGTTGATAGGCCCAGGCACTGCCATCAGGTAACTGGACCCCAGTCAATTCGCCGTTCGTGTAGCTGTAAGTCCATGTACGTGAGGCGACATTCGTCGCTTTGGCTGTAATCGTTTGAATGAGATACGAGCCTGACACATAAGTGATATCCACCTCGCGCCCATCGCTTGCCGTGATGCTGGAGAGATAGCCCGTGGTGGGGTCGTAGTTGTAAGTGAGCGTATTGCCGAAGCGATCCTGAATTTGCGTGACATACATCAATGCATCTTGGCGAGCCAAGATGCCAACGCCCCCCGGGGCGCCGACCATGGGCGTAGCACTCTGTGCTGAGATGCTGCTCTGCGCCGAGGACGTGCTCGATGTCGCGATGTTCGTGCCATCAGGAGGGAGCGGACCACCCGCACCAGTCATTGGGAAATACGGACGATAGAGAAGGTGAGCGAAGGTATAGCGTGTCCCATCGGGTGCGATGGCAACGAACCCTTCACCGCCATCGCTCGCGGTCACGCCGCAACCGATCATCCAGTTGTTCTTCGTGACAATGTTAAAACTCATCCCGCTGATGGTCGGCGAAAGAGAATTCGCACTGTAGCGAGGCATCAGCTGCTGCTTACCATCACCGGGCACCATCAGGTTGTACCCGTACCACCATTCATCCGGCACCCAACCTCCCTCACTGAGCGTGGACGCAATGCCGGGTGGCTCCGTGAACGTGGTGCAGCGCTGCGTCGTGCCAGTTGTAGCTTCGCCCGGGACCCCTGTTTGCCAGATCGCGCTGCTCGCGATGCCCCCTCCTGATCCAACGAGCGTTTCGATACGAGGGATATCCAGCTCCCAGCTACCGAACGGGAGTTGCGGCCCCGCAGATTCCTGCGGAACCCACTCAAAGGTTTGAAAGGTTCGGCCTATGGTGATGGTCGGACCGTTACCACGCAAAGAGACATCCGTAACGTTGAACGAAAGGCTTCCGTCGTACGGATTGATGTTTTCGCCGAACGGATGCTCGCCCAAGGGGTCGATGTTTTGATCGACCTGGATCAGCTTTTGATATTCCTGATCCGGAGTCGCCGACGTCGATTGGGCGTGGCATGAGCCAGCCAACACAAACAACGCGGCCACCCACAGGCAGCTCCTTTGCCAACTTGCACGCATCGATTTGTCCCCTCAGTCCTGCGCGTTGCGCGCAAGTACGCTTAATCATTAACGTAAAGCCACACGCATCGTCAACAGGCAACTTCTTGCGACTCAAGGCCAACTGGTGCAAGTCCACAGCCGCCACACTGCTACTGTCCCCGGCAATGCTGCGGAATCATCAGCACGGTATTCGGGCACGGTCGTTATGTGGTTTCGTTAAACGACAAAACCATTTAACACCGTGCCGTCTATGTGTCCGCGTGTACTTACTAACTGCAGGCTAAGCGACGCCCGCTTCGGATCGGCGAGGCTCAGATCTAAGGGACCAGCACTGCGTGCTGTCCAAATTCGTTCCGGACGAATTTGTCGAACGAGGTCCGAGTCCGGAAAGTCTCCCAGCCATACGCAAAAAACCCGCCTTGCGGGCGGGCTTTTTGCGAGACTAGGATTCGGACTGGATGCTCAAGTTACTGATGCATATCCATTTCACTAATTCGCTTTTTGATTTACCCCGCTCTTTACCCCACAGTGACTTACTTCTTCCTCAAAACGGGACTCTTCGCGCGAATGAGAAAAGCGAGCACCTGTGCCGTCGCCCATACCGCCAATGCGAGCGAAAAGTTGTTGAGCGGCGTCTTTGCGTAAGGGCCAACGTACTGACCTGCCAAAATCACACCGCCTGCTGCATATCCGAGCTTGCCGATTGAGCCAGCAAGCTTCTCGCTTGCGGCGCCAAGGTTCGCCGCATCCTTCATCCACTCAAAGGCCATTTTCCGATCTCCGCATTGTCACTGGAAACGCCCCGTCTCAAAGTCTCTTCAACTGCGGGTTTAGACGGGGCGATCTTTCTTAATCCTGCATTCCACCCACAGGCTTAACAGGCCCCTTCACCGGGTGAAAAGGGGTACCAAGCCGCTTGAGAAATTTGTTACGCGACGCTTCTTCCTTTTGACGCTCGAGCCAACCGTTGATGCAGCCACTAGACCAACGAGGCGAATCGAAAACATAAGTCGTCGGCTCCGGGAACTTCCCTTCCTTCCGTTTCATTTCCAGCGTCCGCCTGCTCACACCGAGCTTCTCGACGAGCTGTTCGATCGAAAACAACTCCTCACTTCCAATATCAATGCCCATTTCGCACCTCAATACGCGTTTTGTACGAATATATACGAAATATTGCGCATGTCAATGCCTCAAAATGTATACCTTCCGGAATCTCGAAAAAGGTCTATCAAATCTCATACCACAATGTTATTATCAAATCATCTTAAGAGATTTGATAATGTCGGCCACAATAGTAGGGTACGCACGTGTCAGTTCCACCGGGCAAAGTCTCGATATTCAGCTCGACAAGCTGACGGCATATGGCTGCACCAAGGTCTTCGCCGAGAAACGGTCCGGTAGGCAGGCGGATAGCCGTCCAGAGCTTCAGGCAGCCCTTTCCTTCCTTCGGGAGGAGGATACGTTGGTCATCACAAAACTGGACCGCATGGCTCGCTCCGTACTCGATCTAGCCAAGATTGCTGACCAGCTTCGAAAGAAGGGCGTGATCCTTAAGGTTTTGGATCAGGCCATTGATACAAGCACGTCCGAAGGGAAGCTGATGTTTAGCCTGTTGGCCAGCTTTGCGGAATTCGAGAACGATATTCGTGCCGAGCGTCAAATGGATGGCATTGCGAAAGCCCGGGACAAAGGCGTCGCATTTGGCCGCAAGCGGGCTCTGACGCCTGAGGACTGTAAAAAGATCAAGCTCCTTCGCGAAGAGGACAAATACTCCATTCCTCAGCTGGCCGATCGATTCAATGTTGGCGTCGCTACGATATACAGGGCGCTACAGGCAACTTCTGGGGCAAGCAGCCTTCGTGGCGTCCAGCGTTGACATTTTCTTCATGCAACGTCTACTTAAAGTACACAGCGGCCACGCAAGGTGGAACGGACAGGGGGCAACGGGAATGCAAACGCATGGGGACATTAGCGGTAAAGCTTCAGCCAGCGGCAAAATGCAACAACAAAAGAGGAGTTTGAAAACATTCCTCAATCTGGTTGGTTTGCTCTTGTTACTTATTGGCGTTCATGCGAAGGCACAAACCACCGGCACAGTTACATATGTCTATACCGACCCGCAGGGCACGCCTTTGGCGGAGGCCGATGCGAACGGCAACATTACAGCGACATACGACTATACGCCGTACGGCACTACAGCGTTGGGTACACCGCCAAGCGGCCCCGGATATACGGGACATGTCAACGATCCCGAGACGAATCTCGTCTACATGCAGGCTCGTTATTACGACCATGCAACGGGGCGTTTTTTGAGTGTAGACCCGCAGGGCCTGACCCCGGGAGACGTACTCAAATGGAATCGATACGGTTATGCGAACGCTAATCCCATTAGAAACATCGATCCCAATGGCAAGCAGGCGCTTGACCAGTCGGCAAAGTACCTTGCCGCATATAGTGACTGCGCCCAGACGCAAGGTTGTAGTCCGGCAAATGTTCCCGGGGCTATTGCCGCGCGTGAAGCGCCTTACGCGGATGTTGTTGGTGGGCTTTTGCCACTGGACGATGTACTTGCACCAATTGCATCCGTCGCAGCACGGCCGATTAAGATTGCCATAGCTCGCGTACAGGCTACGCGAGAGATATCCGCGTTTATAAAGGCGGCAGGGGCCGAATTTAAAGATACAGGACTATCAGTTGCCGCACGAAAAATTGAATCGCACGCTCAAAGAGCTGGTGGAACATTTGCAAAACTTACAGGTACGACCGCCGAAAAAAATGCGCAGGCGGAGAAAGTGGTAAGCAGTATATTAAAGAGTCCAGACGCAGTTAGAACAGAGCTTTCAGGGGGTGGCGTTGAATATCGAGTTGGCCAAGATGGTCAAGGTGTAAGGTTTAATCAGGATGGCTCCTTCAATACAGTGTTAGATCCAAGGAAAACTCAGTGAGCGGCTTCAGTGTCGACTTTGTTAGCCCTGTTGAGTACGAGTGGCTTGCAGCAGAAATATCTTATGATGGGCAACTCATATGCCGAGTCAGCGATGAGCGAGCTGATCGTCAGCTGGAGGTTCAGTTTGCGTTTGACGCGCGAGTCGGAAAAGTCATGTCACCAATAGTTCCATTGCGTGAGTTCATAACGCTATTAGAAGGCGTCGCAAAAGAAGTACAGACGTTTCGCGATAAGTAGCCTGAGATTCGGACGCGAATGGACACGGAATGAGCGCACACTACGCCATCCGCAATAAGAAATCCAATGTGTATTACGCACTCATGCTCAGTCAGGGTCTGGTTCGTCTGACAGACCCTTTAAAATAAAGTGGTCCGAAAAAAGTCAAAGTTGCCCTACCAGTAACATACGTGGATCTCGAAAGTTACTTACCGACTGAAGTCATCGCTTGCTGCGACTGTGCCATTCACCGTAGCCGTCCAATGATATTTTCCGGATGGAAGCGGTGGAAACACACCAAAGTCCTTAGGGAAGGTGGCTGAAGCCACACCACCATCTCCTGAATGCACTGTTCGGGTAATGCTCTTTCCGTTGGGTTCGACCACCATGAACGTGGCTTGGAAGGGTGAACCCTGATTCTTGTCTCGAATCCATAGTCGAGCCTGCGTCTCCGTTGATTATTGCCAGTTTCGCCCCTGTGCCAGCGCATAGCCGGAAGAGATAGCCATACAGGCTACAGTCGCCAGACCAAGACAGCATGCGATACGTTTCATCATGCACCTCATAGTCCCGTGTAATAAACCGTGCAGCCGTTATCGTAATGTGTTGGGTAATAGGTGAGAACCGTGTTGTGTACGACCATCTTTGTCTGATGATCTAACACCGAGCTGGCCATAGCCATCGCATCAGCACTTGAAATATTGCGATTCGCAGACTGCACCATCCAAGCACAAACCTGTTTGATTACATCCTTCGAGACGTAGCGCGGGTCATAGTTGAAGGCATTCGAACCGGCGTTAGTCGAAATGGAATCGGCAGCCTTGTCGGCCAGCTTGAGTTCAGTCCAATCCTCCGCCCCTACACCCCCGATATCGTCTACTTCAACCACCTGAAGGTTGTTACTCGCCAACTTGTTGTAGCGATGTGCGAATTCTTTCGGAGAAGGAAACGTACCTGCATTTCCATCGGAGTAGCCGCAACTCGTCAATATGGTACTACTTGCCAACACCGCCGCGATCGCTAATATTTTTAGCATATGATCCCTAGACAAAATTCAGATACTAATGGTTAAAACAAGATGGCTTTTCCAAGCGCCTGCGATCAGTTTCACGACTTGTAACTAACGCAAGCTACAAACTCCTCATGCCTTCATTGCAGCGGAGCTACCTGTGGAACTTTGTTGTGAAGCCCAAACGTTATTGGCACACGAATCGCTGCCACGGCTGGCTCGTTGGTTCCAGCGCATACAACAGGGGAATACTGCCAACGCGAAGCCGATTCGATTGCAGCCCTATCAAGCTCTCGAAAACCGCTACTTTCGTAAACTCTGGTGTCCCGTATAGTGCCATCAGAGTTCAGAAGAATCTGAAGCACAGTTGTACCCGCATGACGCTGCCTGACCGATTGAGGTGGCATCGTCGGAGTTGGTGTCGAACGGCTGACAACGACAGGTCTGCAGTTTTTCGGATTTGCAGCTTCTACTGCATCCGACAGGTGTGGGTTATCAACCGACAATTCGTCAATCGTCTGCTCCTGCTGTTGCTCAATCTTCTGATTCAAGCTTTCATTGCCACTGATATTTAAAGTGGCGGATGATTGACTCTGCGCAACTGTGACATCCACATAGATGGTGTGATGTATACCCGGCTGGCAATCCACTCCCGCGAACGTGCAACGATTGTGACTAGCATAGATTTGCGCCACCTCGTCCGGATTTCTTGGCTGCAGCCAACCCAGTGTAAATTGCCCAACCACATGATAGGCAGTCCCACCGTTGTTTTGCCGCATAGGAGTGACCGTGAGCTGTTCTCCCTGAAGATCCTTGGCGTCCATACCGAACTTGGTCGAGGCCTGCGCGATCACTTGGGTCTTTATGGACTGAATGTCTGAGGCCTTTGCCGAGCAGACGAACAGGAGCGTTCCACTCACAACGATAAAATGACGGGCAAGATTCTTAGCCCTAATCTGTTGAGATTTCATCTGAATTCCCCCGTGAGATTTTCTTCGACACAAAACTAAATGTCGACCTTGGAAACAAGGTTGCTCTTTTGAAGATCGCTCATCATTCCCGACAGCTGCCTTGGTGAACCGATATCTCCGTTTTCGGAGCAAACCAACGTGGTAGAGGATTCCGGCGCATAAACCCTCACTACTCGTTCTTCATTGGGCTGCATCTCTGCGCCATTGAGATCCAACACCTGATCTACTGAATGAATGAGTCGATCACTACTATCGAAACCCGCGCAGCTTGTCCGGCCGACATCGCGAGGTTCATCAGATGAGAAATTCTTGATCGTGCAATCGAAGCCGGCACCACCTACAAAGTCGCCCTGATACTTGCATGCATCGAACCGTGCTACACCGATGGAAATCAGGCGAGATGGGCCTTCATGGCTGAAGATTGCGTTACAAACATAGGCCAACGCTTCATAGCCGTAGTACATCACAGCAACTGTGGTCATACTTCCCATGAGCCACAATTGCCAATTCTTTGAAGTCGATTTCTTAGTCGTGCTGCTCATCTTTCCCTTTCCAAATGATAGGTATGTATCAAAGGGGCTCCGGACTATTCAGGCGTAACTGTTCCGCCATCGACCACATACTTTCCTTTATCGGAAACAAGGTCGGCATCAACAGAAAAGTGAAGTTGGTTGCCCTGCTTCAAACTAAAACCAAGGCCTCTGACGAACTGCTGTAGCTGAAGGACTGAGCCGAGATCATTGCCTTGTATGTTCCGTCCAATCTCACCGAGGATGTCATTACCGTTCTTGATCAAGGTAACGGTTGCATTGGCCGTCACATGAAAATGCTCGGTATCCGCCACCTGCGATTTATCGACGGAAAGCACATTAATACTTTCAAGCTTGAACGTATCCGGTGGCAGGTTCATGCCATTGACGCTGACATGGTCAATGACCGGCTGCATCAAAGCTTGTTGAATATCGCCAGTGGATGGCGTTTGAGCGCAAGCCGATAACGTTACAATGGCCAAAGCGAGGCCGATCTTTCGAAACATATGTCCCCCTGTTGGACATTGCTTATTGGCTGAAGGCTACGGGTGACGCCGTAGGTCAGTGGACTCACCCGTAGATACAAACTTCCGACTGTTGCCGGCACTTCGGGCAATGGAAATTGCCCGCCGTTAGCGTCAAATGCGGGCTTGGCTTGGCCGAGATGTGCGTCCCGGGTTCGACGTGGCCGCATCCCTCACATTTCTTACGCCAATGGACGGTCTGACCGTCTTCCCTGACGATGATTGCCCCTGATGCTCCGGCCATAAGAATTCCCTGTGATTAGTGGGTGTACGTCTGCCTCGGAGGCCGCATTCAGCCTGCCTCGCACATGACCGTGTAATTCCGCCAGAGGATATGCCGCCAGAGGTAGTAAAAGCAACCAATCCTTAGTGTTGCCTCATGGCAACGAAACGACCGACAAGCGCTTCCAAGAAGGCTCCCAGTAAGAGGAGAGCTAGCCCACCGTCAGAGCTTCTTTTAGCGGTAGGTAAGCGGATAAGGGGCGTCCGGCAGGCCAAAGGGATCAGTCAAGACAAATTGGCCTATAGCATCCCGCTTGATCGCGCGCACATCGGAATGATCGAAAACGGCAGGCGAGCGGCGACAATACCGACCCTCACTAAGCTTGCTGTAGCGCTTCATTGTGAGGTGGGTGACTTCTTTCCATCGGTCAGCGAACTTGCAAAGTTAGTAAAGCTAGATGAATAACAGAGATGAGTTCGTTGGCTAGATCTTAGACGATGCCATACAGTTATCTTTGACATTGTGCATGATCAACTTTGCACATAGCCTCAAATGATGTGTCACCCTGTAGATTGCTTCTGTTGATCTATAAATTATTGTTCTTACGTAAGATACATGTGGATCAAATGTACGTAGGTGTTGTGTATTTACTGCTTATATACCTTCTAACGAAACCTCATCTTCTAATGAAACATGTCTGATAGAGAGCTATTTCCATTAGAACATGTCTATCTACATTGACACCTTCTTTTAGATATAAATAATCAAGGGAGAGCGTCCCCTCCCTATCGTTGATTTTTTTTTGCATACCACGAGTGAAGTAGATCTAGTCCTTAAATCATCGGCCGAACGACACAAATTTCCAAAGTACCGCTTGGGTATCTGTAGCGCAGGTCTTCAGCACATAGTTGATCACTCTATGCGCATCGTCCTCCGCTTCCAGCACCTCGAACCAACCGTCACCTTTCGGACAGTAAACGTTGGGATCGCCGCAGCACCAGTCGGATTGCACCCAAAGTTTGCGAATGACTTCCATGTGATTCGCGGGGCAGTCCGGTAACTGCATTAAGCAGTGGATATGGATGCCTTCTGCAGGCTTCATGAGGGCCCCGTACGATGAACCCTCATGATATTTTTCTACAATCGGCACCATGGAAAGGCGCTTTTTCGACTTCCTTCCGAAGAGCGCACTTTTCAAACCATAGGCAAACGCACCAAAGGCCTTTTCGGCACGCTTGTAACCCGCCGGCTCGCGGAAACTTAAAGTGATGAACACATTTGGGTTGCCATGGCTTAGCCAATCGCTTGCTTCGCGTTGCAATGCGGTTTGTGTTCTTTCATCCGTATTTCTTTCCATAACCATATCCCCGGGCAGCAGTAGCGGTTTTTGCTGCCACGAAGTATTTTTAAAGTCATGGGACATTTGGCTAATTCGATGAAAAAAAAGCGTGGCAATCCTCGACTGGATGACGTTCGAAACACGGATCTCTCGGCTGCGAATGAGGAGCGTCAGCGGCAAGCGGATGAACTAGCAGAGCAAATTGCGAACCTACTAAGGGATGCCATGGATGAATACGGCGGAGGCAGGTCGATGCAGTTCTATGCAGATTGTCTCAACGAGCAAGGCCACAGAACTGCCTGGGGAAAACTTTGGACGAGAAAGCAAGTTAGGCGAGTGCTAGCACGCTTGAGCGAAAAAAAACGCACCCTAAAGCGGCAACCGATGCCGGATTAAATATTACCGGAGAGCTCTCCTTCTCGTGTAGGCACTACAGATGGCGCGACCCCATCAATTGATCGACTTACTGCAGTTAGATTGCGTTATAGCAACAGGCTACGCCGCGTGCCTAACCCTTGGCTTCCGCCTTTCCATTGCGGAACGGCGTGTTCGTTTCCGAGGAATCTCAGTTTTTTCTTCAATTGCAGCTTGATGAACTGGCTGTTGCTCACGCTCAGCAGCCCATTTCATTATGAGGTCACAAATTTCATGGTGAAGCCAGCGCGTTGTTCCTTCGCTTGGACGAAGCGGCGCTGGGATAGCTCCCTTATCCCTCAAACGATTAAAAGTGCTTCTTGAAATGCCGAGCATGGTTGGCACTTGTTGCTCGCGAAGTAGTCTTGGTTCTTTTTTCTCTTGATTCATCATGTTCCTATCAGGTTAGGAACATGATGTTACGCGCAGCAGTATTTTATATCAAGCTATTGATTTCATTATATTTTATAACGAAATAAACCTCGATTATTCGCTCTCAAATTACGCAGTGACGGCGCGATGCTGCTCCAACTGATCCAATGTATTTGCCCAGTTCTGTAGCATTTCCCGGCGCTGCTCCAAATACGGATTTTTATTGTACGTACCACGTATCTTGTCCGGGTCGCCATGTGCAAGTTGTCGCTCAATCCAGTCTGATGGATACCCCATTCCGTTCAAAGCAGAGCTAACGACGTGCCTAAATCCATGCATCGTTTGCCGACCGCCGTATCCCAGTCTCTTCAAGAGCCCATTCACGGCTCCATCGCTGATGGACTTACCCGGATCATTTCTACCAATGAAGACGTGCTCAAATTCGCCACTCAAGGGTTTCAGTTCTCTAAGAAGAGCGACCGCCTGCTTCGGCAACGGCGTTAGGTGCCGATAGCCACGCTTCATGCCATCGCGCCCTTTTTCAATCGTCCATAGCTCATTGTCGAAATCTATTTCATCCCATCGCAACGTATTCGTTACTCCGGGACGATTTCCGGTCCACATCGCCATGTAGACAGCGCTTTTGACAAATATGTCGGCTTCCGCACTTCTCAAATTTGAGAGGAATTCCGGCAACTCTTCATATTTTATATGTGGATAATTTTCCGACTCGGCCGTAATGTCTGTGATCGCATGGAGGTCACGAACGGGATCGGCATTCGTCCATCCATTTCCACGTGCGTATGCATAGATTTGGCGAAGCCACTGCCTTGTTTTCTTCGCCACATCCGGCGCACCGCGACCATCGATCTTATGTACCAGCCCTGCAAGCATTTGGGCGCTGATCATATCGAGCGGATATTGACCCAACGCTGGCAATAGATCCTTGTCCAAATAGGATCGAACCTGCGAGGCGGTACGTGGTCTCCATCGCTTCAGGCGGAAGCTGTACCACGCATCAGCAGCCTCCTTAAAGGTATTCGCGCTGCGATGCTTTGCATTCGCCTTTTGTTGCCGAACGTTCTCAGCTGGATCAATCCCGGAATCGAGGAGCGCCTTCAACACTTGCGCCTTTTTCGACGCCTCCTCGATCTTCATCTTTGGAAAGGGCTTGCCAACTGTCACTTCTTTATTTTTGTCGAGGAACCGATAGCGGAACTTCCAATATTTCGCACCATCGGGCATGACGAGCACATACAAATTGTGCTGACCAGTGGCCAGCCAATACTTTTTCTCTTTCGACTTTGCGTCTCTAATAGTGTCGTTATTTAACTCATCAGTCATGGGGTAATTTACTTTATAAAGTCTAATTAAAGCAACTAGATACCTAAAAAATGATTCTTCGAAGTCACTTCCGTGGGGTAATCTATGACTCTCAAAATGAACACACCACAACTTTCCCCCAAAACTTGCTGAAACAGCATGGTACGCGCTGGAACCATAAGACATAAAAAAACCCGCCATTTAGGCGGGTTTTTTATCTTTCTGAAATGTTCCGGTACAACATGGAACATCGGTTTGGCTGGGAGACTAGGATTCGAACCTAGATAAACGGAGTCAGAGTCCGTTGTCCTACCGTTAGACGATCTCCCAATGTCTTGCCGGGCGATGCGCTCTGACTTGATGCATCGCTCGGTCGAAACGCGACCTCGGGTGAGGATTAGCGCTTCGAGAACTGGGTGGCGCGACGTGCCTTGTGCAGACCGACCTTCTTACGCTCGACCTCACGGGCGTCGCGGGTGACGAAGCCGGCTTTGCGCAGCGACGACTTGAGGCTTTCGTCGTATTCGATCAGGGCGCGGGCGATGCCGAGGCGGATGGCGCCGGCCTGGCCGGTGATGCCGCCACCGCTGACGGTGACCTTGATGTCGAACTTGTCGGTGTTCTGGGTGAGTTCGAGCGGCTGGCGCACGATCATGCGCGAGGTTTCGCGGCCGAAGAAATCGTCGAGGCTCTTGCCGTTGACTTCGATCGCGCCGCTGCCCTTGCGCAGGAACACGCGAGCTGCGGAGGTCTTGCGGCGGCCGGTGCCGTAGTTCTGCTGAATCGCCATGATGTTTCCTTAGATTTCCAGCGCCTTCGGCTGCTGGGCGGTATGCGGATGTTCGGCGCCGCCGTACACCTTGAGCTTGCGGTACATGGCGCGGCCCAGCGGATTCTTCGGCAGCATGCCCTTGACGGCGATTTCGATGACGCGCTCAGGATACGTGGCCAGCAGGTCTTTCAGGCTGGTGGTCTTGAGGTTGCCGACGTAGCCGGTGAAGCGGTGGTACATCTTGTCGTCCAGCTTGGCGCCGGTGACAGCCACCTTCTGCGCGTTGATCACGACGATGTAGTCGCCGGTGTCGACGTGGGGGGTGAACTCGGGCTTGTGCTTGCCGCGCAAGCGACTCGCGATTTCGGTCGAGAGACGACCGAGCGTCTTGTCCGTGGCGTCGACCACGTACCAGTCGCGCTTGACGCTTTCCGGCTTGGCGCTGAACGTTTTCATTTCGGAATACCTGTCTGCCGCCGCGAGAGGCGGTAAGCGGAATCGATGGAATAAAGGCGCGAGATGATAACGAAGCTTTCATCCATCGCGCAAGTCCACGGTGGACTGCGAGCCGTGAATGATAGCATGACCGGCATGTCCCTTGAGAAGCCCCGCCGCCGCATTGCCGAGCTGGCCGACCAGTGTGTGCAGTGCGGTCTTTGCCTGCCCGTTTGCCCTACCTATGCCCTGGATGCCAATGAGGCGGAATCGCCCCGCGGGCGCATTGCCATTGCCGCCGCGCTGGCAAAGGGCCAGGTTTTGCCGAGCGCGGAGGTTCGTGAGCCGCTGGACCATTGCCTGAGCTGCCTGGGGTGCCAGCGGGTGTGCCCGGCCGGGGTGCAGTATGAAGAACTGCTGGTGGAAACCCGGGCGCTGCTGGGTCCGGCGCCGCAACGCCCACGACGCTTACTTAATGTGGTGAAGCATCCGGGCATCAGCCGCTGGCTGCAAGGCGTGGCCCGCTGGACGGGGGCGGCGCACTGGTTGCCGGGCCTGCTTCGGACCCCAGCCGCCCGTCCTTGGCGCGTGGCCCTCTCGCTGTTGTCGGTGCCGAATCGGCAGCTGCCGGTCTGCCCGCCTGGTGAGATAAAGGTGCCTGCCGCTGGCGTGGTGGCCCTGTTCCCCGGCTGCGCCGCCAGCGTGCAGGATGCGGATGCGGAACGTGCCGCGGAGGCGCTGTTGATGGGCGCCGGCTATCGGGTGGTGCGCCTGCCGGCGTTTTGTTGCGGGGCGCTGGATCTGCATGACGGGGTTGCCGGGGGCGCGCAGGCGGCGGCTGAACAGGTTCGCCAAGCGTGGGAGAAAGCAGGTGCAGATGCGCTGGTGAGCGTGACGCCGGGATGCTTGAGCGCCTTGCGACGCGCCTTGCCGGGTGTGCGCGTGGATGATCCCTATCCTCTGTTGCTTGAGCGCGTGGATCAGCTGCGTTTTCGTGCGCTGCCCGCACGGGTTGCGCTGCACGTGCCATGCACGCAAGCGAATGTGGCGCGCAGCGATGTGGCACTGGCGGATTTGCTGAAACGTGTTCCGCAGCTTGAGATCAAACGCCTGCCGGCGCCGCCGTATTGTTGTGGTGCGGCGGGAAGCCATGTATTGCAGTTTTCGGAACGTGCGGACGCCTTGCGTGAAGACGTCTTGTCGCATGTAAATACACTGGATGTGCAATGGCTTCTGTCGTCCAATATCGGTTGCCGACTGCATCTGGCTGTCGGACTGGCCGAGCAACGATCCGTTGTCCCGACCATGCATCCGCTGACTCTGCTCGCGCAGCAATGGATATCCTCATGAACGCACGTACGCTCTCCCCTCTTGATCGATTGCTTTCCGGTTTCGAACGCGCCTTGGAAACCGTGGCCGGCTCACCGGAAGCGCATCGCAAATCCCCTGCGCTCGGCATCGCCGATGCGGAAATGAGCGAGAAGGAACGTCGCCATGCCGCCGGATTGATGCGCGTGAATCACACCGGCGAGGTTTGCGCGCAAGCGCTGTATGACGGACAAGCCGCGCTGGCGCGTAAAGATGATCTCCGCGAGCATCTGCAGCAGGCGGCGTCTGAAGAAACCGATCACCTGGCTTGGTGCACGGAGCGTTTGCACGAATTGGAGAGCCGCCCCAGCCTGTTGAATCCGCTTTGGTATGCAGGCAGCTATGCGATAGGTGCGCTGGCGGCGTTGGCGGGCGACCCCGTCAGCCTGGGCTTTGTGGTGGAAACCGAGAAGCAGGTGGAAGCGCATTTGGCGGATCACATGGATAAATTGCCTGCGCAGGATGAGCGCTCGCGCGTGGTGCTGAAGCAGATGCAGATCGATGAGATACGCCACGCGCAGAATGCGCAGGAACGCGGCGGCATTCGCCTGCCGTTTCCAGTGCCGCAGCTGATGCATACGACATCGCTGGTGATGAAGACGGTGGCATACCGGATTTGAGTGATGTGGCGCCCCTGTTTGGCAAGGGGCAGCGTTGCCTGCACTCGCGGCATCGCTTCGGTTCAAGGCGAGACTTGCTTCACCCCTCCCCAACTCTCGCCTACTGTACGGAGGGGAGGGAGCTGCTCACGGCGAGCGATGTGCAGGAGAACAGGCCGTACTGCACATAGGTGGAGAACCGGTTTTGGCGAGACTTTTGAAAATCGCCCTGCCCATGAAAAAGCCCGCCTTTCGGCGGGCTTTCTTCACATCAGGTTGCGTCCGTGGAAGAGCTCTTCGATCTCGCGGCGCAGTAGCTGCTCGATCTTCTGACGCTCCTTGAAGGACAGGTCGTCGGCGTGTGCTTCGAACAGGTAGGTATCGAGGTCGAAGTCCTTGATGTGCATCTTGGTGTGGAAGATGTTTTCCTGATACACGTTGACGTCGAACATTTCGTACTTCTGGCGGATGTGGCGAGCCAGGTAGTCCTGCACGGAGTTGATCTTGTGATCGATGAAGTGCTTTTTGCCTTTCACGTCGCGGGTGAAGCCGCGCACGCGGTAGTCGCACACCACGATGTCGGACTCGAAGCTGTCGATCAGGTAGTTCAACGCCTTCAACGGAGAGATGACGCCGCAGGTGGCTACGTCGATATCCGCGCGGAAGGTGGCGATACCGTTGTGCGGATGCGTTTCCGGATAGGTGTGGACGGTGATGTGGCTTTTATCCATGTGCGCGACCACGGCATCCGAAATGGTGTCGCGGCTGAGCTTCTCGATGACCGGCTCCTCGGAAATGAGGATGGTGACGGAGGCACCCTGGGGGTCGTAGTCCTGGCGGGCCACGTTGAGGATGTTCGCACCGATGATTTCGGCCACGTCCGTGAGGATCTGCGTGAGACGATCGGCGTCGTATTGCTCGTCGATGTACTCGATGTAGCGCTGACGCTGGTCTTCCGACACTGCATAGCAGATGTCGTAGATGTTGAAGCTCAGGGCCTTGGTCAAATTGTTGAAGCCCTGCAGGCGCAGGCGCGGGAGAGGTTTCACCACGGCGACACTCCATGGCCGGGTCACGGCCGACAGGTGAGGCGGGTTAGCTACAAGGGTCCCCGCTGATTGGAAAAGCGTGCTGGACCCTTATCCTGCACGCTCCTTGTGTACGAACGATGGCAGCGGGCCGTCGTTCGGAACACTGCGAAGTATGAGGCAAATCAGATAAAAACTGAACTGAGCGACCGCGGTGGGTTGATCGCCGGTCAGTTACCGGATGTATGGGCTGCCTGCCCGGACAACAACCTCATCCATGAAGGCCTCACGCCCATCCCACCTGCGGAAGTCGATGTTGGCGCCCTTGGAGAGCATGTTGCGGGCTCTGCCTGGAAGCGGGATACGCGAGAGAAGTGACCTGTGCACCCCACGGGCTCGCATCCTCTTTGCCATAATGCGAAAGTTACGGGGACACGCTCGCTTGGCCGGTGAATGGCCCTTGGGACCAACTTACGCTTGGGGAAAATCTGTGGTGCAGCTGAAATATCAACTTCAACAAGCCTTCGAACGCTCTCAGGCTCCGCTAGGCTTCGCACCGGACCCCGCAAGCATGGAACGCTTCCTGGGGCTTTGCCACCGCCGCCGTTACCCCGGCAAGACCGCCATCATCCGCCCTGGCGACCCGGCTAATACGCTTTATTACGTGATCGAAGGCTCACTGGCCGTTTGCACGGAAGACGAACAAGGCCGCGAACTCATTCTTGCGTACATCAGCCGCGGCCAGTTCATCGGTGAAATGGGCTTGTTCGTAGAGCAGGCACAGCGCGAATCCATGGTGCGTACGCGCACGCCCTGCGAGATGGCCGAAATCAGCTATGAGCGCCTGTTTCAGCTGATGGAAGGACCACTTCGCGATGAGTGCCCGAAGATCCTGTTTGCGATCGGCGCCCAGCTCACGCAACGTCTCCTGCGTACGTCGCGCCAGGTAAGCCGGATGGCTTTCATGGACGTGACCAATCGCATTTCGCGCACGCTGCTGGACTTGTGCCAGGAGCCGGATGCCATGAGCCATCCCGAAGGCACCCAGATCCGCATTTCCCGCCAGGAAGTCAGCCGCATCGTGGGTTGCTCGCGCGAAATGGTCGGCCGCGTGCTGAAGCAGTTGGAAGAGCAAGGGATGATCGAGGTCTCGGGCAAGACCATTGTGGTGCGCGGCACACGCTAAGGCTTTTGCTTCGCCTCCCGCGCACGAGCGGGAGGTGTTTCGCACGCGGATGCAGTTCGCTGTCATGACATGCAAGCGAGCATGCGATGCGCGAGCGACTTGGCGCTGTTTTTTCCTCTCCCCTCAGGGGAGAGGATTGAGGTGAGGGGCTACGCGTACCTCACACGGCATCGAATCACCAACAGTCGCCGCCCCTCTTCCAAAGCGCACGCGACGCTCAGCCGCGAGATGAATAAATCATATAGACGTCCGCACGCTCGTAATGCGAGCCGGGACGTATGGCAGCTTGCATGACAAAGCCTGCCTTTTCATACATGCGCAGCGCAGGCTTCAGACGGCTATTCGACTCCAGGAACAGCGTTTTACCTTGGCGCCGATGGAACTCGGCGATCGCCGCATCAAGCAAGCGCCGCCCCGCACCCAATCCGCGAAAGGTTTCATCCACGCCCATCTTGGTCAGTTCGAACACGCCGGGCGATTCTTGCAGGAGTGCGCAGGTGCCGATGACATCCTCACCCAGGCGCGCGAAGAAGATCGCGCCACCGGGCTGCAAGATATAGCGCTCGGGATCGCTCAATACCGTGCGATCGATGGCTTCGATACGGAAGTAACGTTCCAGCCATTGCGCGTTGAGGCGGTAAAAATGCTCGCGCAGCTCTGGTGCATAAGGCACGATCTCCACCGGTGTGGCCATGATCGCGGAGTGCTCCGCGAGGATGGCTTCCGCGACGGGGCGCTCGCGTAATGCTTGTTCGCATGCCTCCAGCGCGTCGAGCAACGCCGCCGCATGCGTGCCCAGTGCGGCGGTCACACCGCGGCGAACGGCACACCAGATCGGGCCAAGTTCAGACAGTGCGCTGTGGGCTTTGTCGGTAAGTACGAGAACGGTGCGGCGTCCGTCTGCGGGATCGCGACGGCGGCGAACCATGCCTGCGCGTACCAGTTTGTCGGTGAGCTGGCTGACGGCTGAGTGGGTTTGTCCAATGGCCTCCGCCACCTCCGTGACCGAGGTCGGGCCAACATCCCAGAGATAACGCAGCACCGGCAGCCAGCGGGATTCGATCCGTGCACCGCGCGCCTGGTACACCTCGTCCGCTGCACCGTAAAAGTGATCGCTTAGCGCCTTGAGCCGGCTACCCAGCGCAAGCCTGCCTAATGAAGCCAGATACATGCCTTTCCACCCCTGGCAGAAAATACGTAAGCTCTAACGTATCTTCGTCGGATGCCGTGCGCAAGCCATGGGCAAGCCCTTTTTGCGAGCCCTCCCCTGCATGGGAGTGGCTAGGGTGCGAAGGCCACGGTTGTCAGTACCAGGCCACTCGCGTCACGGAGCGTCCCAGCGCTTTTTCCACCCGTTTGCACAGCTTGGGGGTGCCATTGACCAGCACGGCCTCGCCGGCCTGCTTCAACATGGGCAGATCCTGGAAGGAATCGCTATAAGCCAGGCGCCACTCGCGCACCCCCTGGGCAGCCAGGCTTTGCAGCTTGCGCCGGCCGACGTTGTGGCATTCCATGCGCATGCCGGACCAACCGGGCCTGAGCCGCGATGCCACGATGGTGATGCCCGACAGGCCGAGTTGATCGATCAAGCGGCTGACCAGGGTGTGTTCGCAACCGGTGACTACGATGATTTCGTCACCGGCTTGCTGATGACGCCGCAATGCATTGAGCCCATCGCGGCAAAACTGGCGTGGACGTTGTACGAGTTGATCTGCGAATGCTTCCACGATGGCTTGATAGCGTGGCTGGCTCACACCGAACAATCCAACGTGCACCAGGGTGCGCGTTGCCCATCGGCGAGAAAACAGCAGGCAGAGCAGCCACCACGGCATGGTGATCAATGCGAGCAGCTTGCAATGCAGCGAGCGCGCGTAACGCTGCCGCATGAACAAATAGAACGCATCACCGTGATGAAGCACGCCATCAAAATCGAACAATACCGTGCGCGAAACGCCGGCATCGCTACCGGCTTGCGCCGGCGCCTGGATTACTTCCCCTGTCGCCATGATCAATGCGTGTTGAACAACCGCCTCAACTCCTCGCCTGGATCGGCAGCGCGCATGAAGGCTTCGCCGACCAAAAAGGCGTTGATGCCTGCTTCGCGCAGACGTGCCACGTCATCCGGGGTATGAATGCCCGATTCGGCCACCAGGATGCGGTCGTACTCCATCAATTGCTGGAGTTCGAGTGCATTATCGAGTGATGTTTCGAAGGTGCGCAGGTTGCGGTTGTTGACGCCGATCAAGGGCACCGGCACGGCCTGTGCACGCTCCAGTTCTTCGGCATCGTGCACTTCGCACAGTACGTCGAGATCCAGTTCGGCGGCCAGCAGCGAGAGCTCCAGCAGATCGGCATCGCCCAGCGCTGCCACAATCAGCAGGATGCAGTCGGCGCCAATCGCACGCGCTTCGTACACCTGATAGGGGTCGATCACGAAGTCCTTGCGCAATACCGGCAACGAACAGGCTGCACGCGCCTGCTTGAGAAAGTCCTCGCTGCCTTGAAAGAAATCCTTATCGGTAAGCACCGAGAGACACGCTGCACCACCCGCTTCATAGCTGCGCGCGATGGCGACCGGGTCGAACTCCGCGCGGATTACGCCCTTGCTGGGGCTGGCGCGCTTTACTTCGGCGATCACTGCCGGGTCTCCCCCGGCGATCTTTGCCTCGATCGCTGCGGAGAAGCCGCGTGTATCCGGCATGTCAGCCACGCGCGCGGAAAGCTCTTTCAGCGGCAACTTGGCGCTGCGCTCAGCGAGCTCCTCCGCTTTACGGGCAAGGATGCGTTGAAGGATGTCGGTCATGGAGGGGGATCGGCACGTGGGTAGGTACTAAACGGCAAGCAACAGCTTAGCGCCCAGTATCGGCGAGTCGCTGCGTGGTTGCCACGAACGCGTCCATTTTGGCACGGGCAGCGCCGCTCGCGAGGGTCGCTCGCGCTCGCTCGATACCGTTGGCGATGCTGCCGGCCAGGCCGGAGGTATAAAGCGCAGCGCCTGCGTTCAGGCACACGATGTCGCGTGGCACTCCGGGGCGATTGTCCAGCACCTCCAACAGCATGGCTTTCGATTCCTGCGCGCTCTCCACGCGCAGGTTGCGGCTGGAGGCCATGGGAAGGCCAAAATCCTCCGGTTCCACCTCGTATTCGCGCACTTCGCCATCGCGCAGCTCACCGATCAGGGTCGAGGCGCCGAGTGAGATCTCGTCCATGCCGTCGCGCCCCCACACCACCAAGGCGCGCTGTGCGCCCAGCGCCTGCAGCGCGCGAATCTGAATGCCGACGAGGTCCGGATGGAATACACCCATCAGGATATTCGGCGCGCCAGCCGGATTGGTGAGCGGGCCGAGAATATTGAACAAGGTACGCACGCCCATTTCCTTGCGTACCGGTGCCACGACCTTCATCGCGGGATGGTGATTGGGGGCGTACATGAAACCGATGTCGGTTTCGGCCATGCATTGCGCGACCTGGGCGGATGCGAGATCGATGCGGACACCAAGCGCCTCCAGCACATCCGCGCTACCCGACTTGGACGACACACTCCGGCCGCCATGCTTGGCCACGCGCGCACCCGCCGCCGCCGCCACGAACATGGATGCCGTGGAAATGTTGAAGGTGGAGGCACCATCGCCGCCGGTACCTACGATGTCGATAAAATGGGGATGAGGCGGCGCATCCACCTTGGCGGAAAGCTCGCGCATCACGCGCGCCGCGCCGGTGATCTCGCCGACCGTTTCTTTCTTGACGCGCAGGCCGGTGATGATGGCCGCCGTCATCAGCGGACTCACTTCGCCGTTCATGATCTGGCGCATCAGCGCGATCATCTCGTCGTGAAAGATTTCGCGATGTTCGATGGTGCGCTGTAAGGCTTCCTGCGGCGTGATGGTGAGAGTGCGCGCAGTCATGCAGCGAGCTTTTTCAGCGGTAACCCGAGGAAGTTGCGCAGCAGATCGTGGCCGTACTGCGTGAGGATCGACTCCGGATGGAACTGCACGCCTTCCACGGCCAGCGACTTGTGGCGCAAACCCATGATTTCGTCGATGGAGCCGTCAGGATGCTCCGTCCACGCCGTCACTTCCAGGCAATCGGGCAGCGAGGACTGCTCCACCACCAGCGAGTGATAGCGCGTGGCTTCAAACGGATCAGGCAAGCCGGCGAACACGCCCTTGCCCAGATGGCGCACCGGCGAGGTCTTGCCGTGCATGATCTGCTTGGCGCGAACCACCTTGCCGCCGAAAACCTGGCCGATGGCCTGATGCCCGAGACACACGCCGAACACCGGAATCTCACCCGCCAGCTCGCGCAACACATCCAGGGTGATGCCGGTGTCGTCAGGCGTGCCCGGTCCCGGCGAAATCATGATGTGGCTGGGCTTCAGCGCCCGGATGCCGGCCACATCCAGCGCATCGTTGCGCACGACTCTCACTTCCTGCCCCAGCTCGCCAAGGTACTGGACGAGGTTGAAGGTGAAGCTGTCGTAGTTGTCGATCATGAGCAGCATAGGCGACCTAATCTCTTGATTTAGCTGGTGCGTCTCTGTCGCGATGCGCTTGGGAATACCCCAGGCGTCACAGCGCTGATCGCGTCCAACACCGGGAGATTGTAGCGGTCCCTATCGTGGCGGCGCAGCAAGCGCGCAGGATTCCTTTGCAGGCGCCATGACGATGCATGCTAGCGAAACCAGTGAGTGCCACGTCTGCCTGCGTGGGTTGCCGTGCCGTTCAACGCTACGCAGCCCTGCTCAGTCTCTACTTCAGGGCCGAACCAACACGTACTTGGTGTAGCTCTCGACCACCAGGCTGAAAGGCTGGTTTCCGGCGGTATAGAGCACAGCGCGATGCTGAAGCACGTGATCGGGAATCGCCAGCGGCTTGTTGCCGGCCGGCGGCACGGGCGTGCCGCTGTCCCAACCTTCCGGCAGGGGCGACCACAACAGATCCGCAGAAAGTGTTTGCCGATGGAAGTGCAGCGACTGGACGACTTTGCCGAACGGTACGTCGGACGTGTCCAGTTCGTGATTCATATCGGCGGTAAGGCGTGCGGGCACGTACCAGTTATCAGCATCTGAAAGCACCACGTCGCCGCAGCTCAACGCCACACGGCGGTAACGCACCGGCTCGTTCGGGCCGATGCCGAGCAGTGCCCGCGCACCCTCGGGCAATGGCTTGTCTGCGCCATGTACACGATGGGCGACGATCTTTGCTTCCGGCGCCAAATGGTGCGCGGCGCACCAGTGTTCCAGCGTCAATGTGGCGCTTGGATGGCTGAGCAGTTGCGCGTTCAAGGTTTGCAGCTCGGCCAGTGCCTGGGTGCGGGCGAGCGGCGTGTCGGGCCAGTTCTGTGTTTCACGCGCTGCCAGTGGCGAGGCGCAGGTAAGCGTCAACAGCATGGCGAGATAGCTATAGCCACGGCGAATCCTTTGCATGTTTCACAACCCTTTTGCTGCTTGAGCGACGGCGCGGAAGAGCGCCCGGCCTTTGCTCATGGTCTCTTCCCACTCGGACGCGGGATCGGAGTCGTAGACGATGCCTGCGCCGGCCTGCACGTAGAGCCGGCCGTTCTGGATCACCGCGGTGCGAATCGCGATGGCGGTATCCGCATCGCCCCACCAGCCGATCCAGCCGATCGCGCCCGCGTAGATATTGCGCTTGTAGGGTTCCAGCTGCTGGATGATTTCGATGGCGCGGATCTTTGGTGCACCACTGACGGTGCCGGCCGGAAACGTTGCCTTGAGCACATCCATATAGCTCAGCTGAGCCGACGCGTTGCCCTGCACCTGCGACACGATGTGCATGACATGGGAGTACCGTTCGACCACGAACGACTCGCTGACTTCAACACTGCCGGTTTCGCAGATACGGCCGATGTCATTGCGCCCAAGATCGATCAGCATGACGTGCTCGGCACGTTCCTTGGGATCGGCCAGCAGTTCCGCCTCGAGTGCCTGATCCTCTTCATCGCTGGCGCCGCGACGGCGGGTACCGGCAATCGGTCGCACGACGACTTTGCCGTCCTTGAGGCGCGCAAGAATCTCGGGCGACGAACCGACGATCTGCGTATCGCCGAGATCGACGAAATACATGTACGGCGAAGGATTCATCGCGCGCAAGGCGCGATAGACGTCTACCGGCCGGGCGTTGAATTTCACGCTCAGGCGCTGGGACGGCACTACCTGGAAGATATCGCCGGCGCGGATGTATTCCTTCGCCTGCTCGACCATTGCCTCAAAAGCTTCGCGGGTAAACGAGGACTTGAAGTCGCTTTCGTCGAGCGCCGTCGATTGCGTGAGTTGCGGATACGCTGCGCCGCCCTGGCGCAGCCGGTGCGTCAGTGCATCAAGCCGCCGCTGCGCATGCGCATACGCCTGTGCTTGCGAGGGATCGGCGTGCACGATCAGATACAAGCGCCCTTTGAGGTTGTCAAAGACGGCGACTTCTTCGGCCAGCATCAACAGCACATCGGGTGTACCGAGCTCATCGGTGCGGTCCCACTGCGCGAGACGCGGTTCGATATAACCCATGGTTTCGAAGCCGAAGTAACCGACGAGACCACCGCTGAAGGCAGGAAGTTGCGGCAGTCGCGGCACGTCATACTGCCGGCGCAGGTTTTCGATTTCCGCCAGCGGATCGTCCACATGTCGGCACTCGACGATTTCGCCGGCATCTTCCACTTCCAGCTCGTGACCGCGCAGACGATAAACACGCTTTGCCGGAAGACCGATGATCGAATAGCGCCCCCACGTTGCCCCACCCTCCACGGATTCGAACAGGAAGGTGTAAGGACCATCCGCCAGCTTGAGATAGACCGACAGGGGCGTATCCAGATCGGAGAACACCTCGCGCACTAGCGGAATGCGGGTGTGCCCTTGCGCTGCGAGCGCATCGAATTCGTCGCGGGAAATCACGTGGAGGGGGTATCCAGGTGGGTGAGCCCTGAATTGTAGAGTTGCGCAATGGCGACGGATAGTGGGACATCGCCCCAAGACGTTCGTGTATGGCGATCAACGGATGCGTCGCTGTGCATCAGCTGTTTCCGCCGGCCAGCCTTTGGCGTGGCATGCCGCGCAACAACAAGCTGAAAGCCACGCCGCTGCCATCTTCCAGATTACGTGCTGATGCCACGCCACCGTGCCGTTCGGCAACCAGACGCACCACATACAGGCCAAGGCCAAGATGCGGCGCATCGCCAGGGGTGGCTTTGTCGCGCAAGCTGACGAGGGAGTCGAACAATCGGCCCTGCATGGCAGCGGGCAGCGGCGGTCCTTGATTGGCGAGTTCGATTTCAGCACCACTGTTGTGCGGACGCAGGCTCAGGCGCAGCCATCCATCGGATGGCGTAAAGGACAGTGCATTGTCGAATAATTTGTCCAGCGCCTGTGCAATCAATTCCGGCGCACCATGCAGATGCACCGGTCGATCCGGCAGGAAACATTCCAAGCGGCGAGTCCCCGCCAGCGGCCGATATGCATCGGCGCAACCACGCACCACGTCGACGAGATCGACGTCCTCGGGTTCGGCGGCAACGATGGCCCGCTCCATCCGGCTGGCTTCGCTCATCGCACGAACCAGTGTGCCGAGGCGTGCCACGCCATCGCGCGCCCGCGCCAGATAAGGTTTGGCTTCATCTGTCAGTTGTGCGTGCTCGAGGTTGTCAAGCGAGGATTTCACGATCGCCAGCGGCGTGTTGAGCTCATGCGAAAGCTTGGATGCGAGCGTACGCAAATAGTCGGTATAGCCACCGACCGCTTCGAACAGCTTCTGGAAGCTGCGCGCCAGATCACCGATTTCATCTTCTGCTTCGGCCATCGGAAAACGACTTTGAATCAAAGAGCCGTCCAGACGTCCATCGTTGAGCTGGGCGCGCTCCACGGCATCACGCAAGCGACTGAGACGCAGGCTGAGGCGGGTGGCGAACAGCAGCAAAATCGCGCCCGCCACTAGCATCACCCCGAAGCTGGTGAGAAGCAGGCTCAGCAGCGCGCGATTGGCCAATAACGGCACGGCGCGACTGGCCTGCTCCAATAGCAAGATGCCTACGACTACGTGGGCGCGTTCCACCGGCACGGCCGCCGCAAGCACGACGCTGTCGCGCTCTTCGCCCCGTCGCCACACCGTCGTGGGGGTGCCGGCGCGAGCGCTTTGCACCTCCGGCAAATCCAGGCGCGGCACATCGGCGGTCCACCCTTCGGCATCTTCCAGCGAATTGGCGAGGAGGGAGCGATAGATCACTGACGATAGCCAGCTTGGTTGCGGGCCTGAGGTGGCCAGGCGTCCGCTTTGCGCCAGCAACCAGCCGGAAGGTGCGAGCAGGCGTGCGCGCGTGTCATCGGGTGCAAGCCGCCCCAGTTCCTGCGATAGATCGGGAGAGTAGCGCCAGAGCGGGCGTACGTCTGCGGCAAGCGGATCGCCGCCGTCCACGGCGGTGTAGACACCGACACCCAGCGCGCTCAGTCCCAGGTCGGGCGCAAGGCGCAACTCGGCGCGGTAGCCACTGCCATCCTCCTGCCATTGCCCTATCACTCTGTCGGGCAGATCGCCTGCTGCCGGATCGAGTGGAAGCGCCGTGAACGCGCCGGGCGCCGCGCTTGCGATCAAGTAACGGCGATGCTGCGATCCTTCCACCAGGTCAAGTATCAGATGATCTGCGGAAAGCGCATTCGCGTCGCCCGCATCCGCACGCGTACGACGACTGATGCGCACATCTATGTAGAGATAGAAGCCGTTATTGTCTTCCGCCAGCAGCAACTTGCCATGCGGACCTAGCGGTTGGCTCCATGGCGTCATCGGAGCCCAGTCATCGCCGTAGCCATCTACCACGATCGGATTCACGGCTTGTTGTACGTACCAGCCCTTGCCCGGCATCGGCAATGGTTCATCGGTAATGGCGAGGCTGCGTGCGACGGCCGTCGCAGTGGCAATCAGCGCCTGTTCCTGGCCTTGCCGCAGCAGGGTTTCCATTTGACGCACGTACAACCACCCCGCAACCGGCAGTGCGAGGGTGCATAAGGCAACGAGCAGGAGTTTTTGTCGCAGGCTCATGCAGTGAGGTTATCTAAGGGGCCGGCCGGTGCAGCTTGAAATCAACCTCGGCCGGACGTCCTTCGACTGACAGGTTGGCGCATGCTGGTGGGGAGCGCGCGATGATTTTGCCACGCCGCACCACGGCAAGCCTCGCGGCGCGCAGACGGATCGCTTCGACAGGATCGCGTGCATCCAGAAGTACGAAATCGGCATGACAGCCAACCGCCAGACCGTAGCCTTCCAGTCCCAGGATTTTAGCTGGATGCAGGGTTACCGCATCAAAGGCAGCATGGATGCCGTCGATGCTTGTCATCTGCGCGACGTGTAAGCCCATATGCGCGACTTCCAGCATGTCGCCCGATCCCAGGCTGTACCACGGGTCCATGACGCAGTCGTGGCCAAACGCTACCGTGACGCCAGCGGCAAGCAGTTCCGGCACGCGGGTCATGCCACGCCGTTTGGGATAGGTATCCGCACGCCCTTGCAAGGTAATGTTGATCAGTGGATTGGCGATGGCCGCCACATCGGCCTCGCGCATTAATGGCAATAATTTGCTGACGTAGTAGTTGTCCATGGAGTGCATGGACGTGAGATGTGATCCGGCGACACGTCCCTGCAATCCAAGCCGTTGCGTTTGCGCCACCAGGGTTTCAATGTGTCGAGACAGCGGGTCGTCGGATTCATCGCAATGCATGTCCACGCGCAAACCCTTGTCCGCTGCGAACTCGCACAATAGACGCACCGATTCCGCGCCTTCGGCCATGGTGCGCTCGAAGTGAGGGATGCCACCCACCACCTCGACCCCCATGGCTATGGCGCGTTTCAAATTGTCGAAAGCACCTGGACTGCGCAAAAGACCGTCCTGGGGGAAGGCGACCAGTTGCAAATCCAGATAGGGCGATACGCGGCGCTTGACCTCCAGCAGGGCTTGCACGGCCAGTAGGCGCTCGTCGCACACATCAACATGCGAACGGATGGCCAGCAGGCCACGCGCGACGGCCCAATCGCAATAGTGCAACGCCCGTTCGACCAGCGCTTCGTAGCTCAGCTGTGGCTTCAACTCACCCCACAAGGCGATCCCTTCCAATAAGGTGCCGGAGGCGTTGACCCTTGGCAGGCCGTGGGAAAGGGTTGCATCCATATGGAAATGCGCGTCCACGAAAGGGGGTGCAACCAGCCTCCCCTGGGCCTCAAGTTCATTGCGACCGGTCGCTGCCAACTGAGGCGCAATCGCTACGATCCGCCCATCTTCGATACCCAGATCGACAATAGGATGAGGACATTCGGCTGATGGCGGCAAGGAGGCACGACGGACAATCAGGTCCATGGAATGAATTTCCTGTCAGGTCCAACGGAACCTAACACGCTGTTACCGCCATGTGCGGCGAGAATCATCGCCTTCACGTCATAGCGTCTGCCTTCAATGCCCAGGGCCAACCTGATAGCGGGATTGCTCAACCACTTGCCGGAACGCATCCAGCATGGCCTTGCGCTGAGGATCAGAAGCAGCGAGCGTCATCGACCAGCTGTAGCGGATGCCGGAAGCTTTGCCGGGGTCGCAGAACACGACGACGTCATCGATATGGTCGGTGCCGGCGTAGGACACTCCTTTGCAGGCGACATGCGGGTCGTTCACCACAAAGGCATCCGCTTTGCCGCCAGGATCTAGCTGCAAATAGTGCTTACGGTCCTCCTGCAGTTCAGCGTCCAGCGAGGGCAACTTGGACGGCCATACGTTGAGCACCATCACGCGCTCGGGCTTGCCGGTCCATACGCCCTGGTAAAGCACGTAATTGACACCGATGGCTTTGGCATAGGTGCAGCAATCCGGCGTCCAGCCAGCTGGCCCATGGGAGGTAATGGTCCAGGCAGCTACGCGTCCATCGGCGACACCATGTGCTTCGACCAGCGCGCCGGTGGACGATGCCATGGCCGCACCCGCCACCAGCAGGCCGATCCAAAGACAGCAGGCCCGTATCATGGACGCCACCGGTAACCCACGCCGTGTACGGTCTCGATCGCATCGAAATCCGGCGCCACGGCAATGAACTTCTTGCGGATGCGCTTGATGTGCGAAGTGATGGTGGCGTCATCGACCACCAACTCCGCCTCGCGCATCAGTTGATCACGATTTTTCACGTGGCCCGGAAAACGCACCAGCGTGTGGACCATCCAGAATTCGGTCACCGTAAGCGGTACTTCGATATCGTTCCAGCTGATGCGCATGCGCTCGGATTCCAGCTTGAGCGGGCCATGTCCGATCACGGTTTCACTCGACGCCGGCGCCTTGAGCGATTCGATGCGCCGGAACAACGCCGCAATCCGCGCCGCCAGTTGATGCAAGCTGGTGTCCTTGCTGAGATAGTCGTCGGCGCCTAGCCGCAGGCCCGAGATGACGTCGAAATCCGAGTCACGGGCCGTGAGGAAGATGATCGGCAAGGTGGCGGACTTGGCGCGCAGCTCGCGGCACAGGTCGAAACCGCCCTCCGGCTCATCGCCCAGGCCGATATCGATGATGACCAACTCCGGCAGACGGGCGGCGAACGCATTGGAGGCGTCCTGGCGGGAGCCATAGCCGCGGGTGTCATAGCCGAAGCGATTCAGTGCCTCGACATAGTTGGCGCGAATCAGGGGTTCGTCTTCGACGATCGCGATGCTGCGTCCCATGTGGATTCCTCGTGATGATGGCGCGCAGGTTGCTATGTGGGTGGCCCATGCGCAAGCCAGGAGGTGCCATTGCCCGCGTTCTGCCAGATTCCATCGCCCGATCGCCCTGTAGGGGCCGGCTGAGAGCCCCGGCCCGGGTGTGTGATGGATCCAAGCCAGTCACAGAGACGCCAACGATGCGCGCCGATCCTTCCGTCGACCCCAATGCCGAACTGCGTAGCTTCGAACCTTTGCGGGTAGCGCTGGCGATCGGCTCCCTGCTGCTGGCCGTGCTCATGAGTCTGCACTGAAATTTTCGTAAAGCTGCCGTGGAAGGCATGGGCGCTGCCGGTGCGCAAGGATTCCGCCGGCAGCGCCAGGCAAGCCCCACCTCTTCGCAGCCTCCCTTCTAAGCGGCCTCAAGTTTTTTTCCCTGTTTAACCCGGTCCAGACGTTCCTTCCCCCTCCTGACGTGGAGGGGATTTTTTTGCTCAAGTTTTTTTGCCTGGGACGGGAACCAATGCGAGCGAGGCCGGTCCGATTACTTGACAGGCGCATAGTCCAGTTGCCGTGGAACTCGCCAAGGCTAAAACGACGGACGAGCCTCCCGTCCTTTAGCCCCATGCAGGCTGCTCCTGTCGATGGTGTCTCCTCTAGCGTCTTTTCGACGCCCTCCAGCCCGGCACAGATTCCCCCTGTGCCGGGTTTTTCTTTGCGAGAGGCTCGATCAGGCGATGCTGGCGCGCATCGTATCGATCACCGCCCGGTAATCAGCTGCGCCAAAAATGGCCGAGCCTGCAACGAAGGTGTCGGCCCCGGCTGCGGCAATCTCGCCGATGTTTGCCGCCGTGACACCGCCGTCCACCTCCAGCCGGATATCGCAGCCGCTGTCGTCGATCAAACGACGCACGCGACGCAATTTCTCCAGCGCCTGGGGGATGAACTTCTGGCCGCCGAAGCCTGGATTCACCGACATGATCAGCACCAGATCGAGCTTATCCAGTACATGGTCAAGCCAGTTCAGCGGCGTGGCCGGATTAAATACCAGGCCGGCCTTGCAGCCGGAATCCTTGATCAGCCCGATCGTGCGATCCACGTGCTCAGTGGCTTCCGGATGGAAGCTGATCCGGTCCGCACCCGCCTTGGCGAAATCCGGCACGATCCGATCGACTGGTTTCACCATCAAATGCACATCGATCGGCGCAGTGATGTCGTAATCGCGCAGCGCCTTGAGCACCATCGGACCCATGGTGAGATTGGGTACGTAATGATTGTCCATGACATCGAAATGGACCCAATCGCCACCTGCCGCCAATACCTTGGCGGTGTCTTCGCCCAGTCGCGCGAAATCAGCGGAAAGAATGGATGGGGCGATGATCGGAGATTGTTTGCTCATGGGCGGCACGGATTCGAGAGAGGGGAAAAATAAATCGCGTGCTTCATCGGCACGCCAGGCCGCCATTCTACCGGCACGCGCGCATCGTCGATTTGTCGCGCCAGCGCGTATCCAGCGCCGCTTGCCGCTCTACGCGGCGCCCAGCCCCGGCTTCACCGGAACGGCGAATTTCCGGCCCGCGCAGCGGAGCGACTTATTTGAACCCGCGCTCCGCCTTGATGCGCTCGTACGCCGCGTTGATCTCGCTGGCCCGTGTCTCGGCGCGCTTGCGCATCGCTTCCGGCAGGTCGCCCAGGCGGTCCGGGTGATGTTCCGAAATCAGCTTGCGATAGGCGCGCTTGATGGCGCGCTCATCGGTATCCCGGGTAATACCCAGCACCGCGTAAGGGTCGGGCCCCTGCGTATTGCGCTGGGGCGGAACGTAACCATTGCCACGTCCATAGTGGCGCGCACTCGCACCTTGCCAGGCGTACCCTTTCATCGCCATCAGGGCCATCAGCTCCATGTCGCTGATACGCAGGGCAAAGGCCAGCTGGCGCAGGATGGCCATTTTTTCCGGCGATGGGCTGCCTTCGGCGAGCACGGTTTCGATCACCACGTCGAGCAATGGAAAAGCGTGATCGCGACGCAAGCCCGCCCATTGGCGTAACGCATTGATCGGGCCGGCCACGTCGAACTCGGGCTGCTTACCGCGATTGAAGGCCTGGATGGCCTGCTGGCGCGCGTCTGCGCCCAAGCCCATGCGCGCCATGATGCGCTCGATGATGGCGATTTCCGCCTCGGATACACGGCCATCGGATTTCGCAATCGCACCCAACAGTGCAAACAACGGCGATACATAGCCACCCACTTCGGGAATGGCACTGCGACGCTGGCTGTAACGCAGGTTGTCGAATACAAATCCGATGATCGCGCCCACGCCCATGCCAACAAAACCGTGGCCGAGCAGCAAACCTCCCATCGCGAACCAGAACGTATAGGTGTAACTCATGGTGACGAGCCGGCCCCTGGCTGAGGTGTCTGAGCGCTATACCAGCGTGCAAGCTGATCCAGTTCCGCATCGGTGAGCGGACCAATGGCCGTACGCATTAGTGGCACGTTACGTGTGCCGTCGCGATACTCCCTCAGCGCCTTGCGCAGGTAGTCGAGCCGTTGGCCGGCAAGGTTGGGAGCACCGGGTATCTGCGCCATGCCGGTTTCGCCATGGCAGGCCGCACACAATCCGAGCCGCACCGGCTTGGGCGGCATATCGGCGGCGAGCGCTGGGAAGGCACAGATCAGACCGAGTGCCGCGATCAGTACGGTTCGCATCGGCAATACACAGGCATGAAAGCCTCCGATTCTAGCAGCGTCACATGGCTTGCCCGGTACAATAGCGAGCTTGTCTGACCCTCCGGAGCGCCTTGTGCCTACCACCCTGCTGCAATCGAACCTGCCCGGCCTTGAACTGATCCATCGCGGCAAGGTGCGTGACGTCTATGCGCTCTCGGACCATCGCCTGCTGATCGTAGCGACCGATCGTCTTTCCGCTTTTGACGTGGTGCTGCCCGATCCGATTCCCGGCAAGGGCGAAATGCTCACGCAGATTTCGAACTTCTGGTTCGGCAAGACCGCGCACATCGTGCCGAATCATCTGCTGCACACGCCGCTCGAAGAGGTACTTGCCCCAGGCACGGACCTGGCGCTGTATCGCAAGCGCGCCGTCGTCACACGACGGCTCAAGCCCGTGCCGGTGGAGGCGATCGCACGCGGTTATCTGATCGGTTCCGGCTGGAAGGACTACCAGGCCACCGGTTCGTTGTGCGGCATCAAGCTGCCCGCAGGCTTGCGCCAGGCCGAGCGGCTGCCGGAACCCATCTTTACGCCATCCACCAAGGCCGCCGTAGGCGATCACGACGAAAATGTAAGCTTCGATGCCGTGGTGGCCGCCGTCGGCAAGGATCTGGCCGAACAAGTTCGCGACGCCACGCTGGCTATCTATCAATGGGCGGCTGCTTATGCGGCCGAACGCGGCATCATCATCGCCGATACCAAGTTCGAATTCGGTACCGACGAACACGGCAAGCTATATGTGATGGATGAAATGCTGACGCCGGATTCCTCGCGTTTCTGGCCCGCCGATCAGTATCGCGTCGGCATCAGCCCGCCAAGTTATGACAAGCAATTCGTGCGCGATTACCTTGAAACACTGGATTGGAACAAGAAAGCGCCCGGTCCGCATATTCCGACCGAGGTGATTGCAGGCACTTCCGCCAAATACGCCGAGGCATTGCAGCGCCTGGCCGGCATCACACTGGAGTAAGTCAGTGAGTGCCTGGCTTTGCCTTAGCCTTGCGATCGTTGCCGAAGTCATCGCTACCAGCGCGTTGAAAGCCTCGAACGGCTTCAGCCAACTCGTGCCAAGTGTCGTGGTAGTGATCGGCTACGGCATCGCCTTTTATTGCCTGAGCCTTGCGCTGCGAAGTGTTCCGCTCGGCATCGCCTACGCGATCTGGTCGGGCGCTGGCACGGCGCTGATCGCCTTGATCGGCGTCGTCATCTATCAGCAAAAATTGGATCCTGCCGCGATGCTCGGTATCGGATTGATCGTGGCCGGGGTACTGGTGCTCAACTTCTTCTCCAAGAACATCGCGCATTGATGGTCGCGCCGTCGTCTCAACGCAGCATGCGGGAATGGCTGGATAGCTACAGCCACGATCACCAACATCCCATCAACCGCTTGCTGCACTGGCTTTGCGTGCCATGCATCGTGTGGAGCGTATTGGCCTTGTTGTGGACGGTGCCGGTACCGGAGTCGCTGTTGCGCCCCGGCGCCTGGGCGGTATTCGCGATCGTGCTGGCATTCACCTGGTATTGGAAGCATTCGCGTCGCCTGGGTGCAGCGTTGCTCATGGCATGGGTGATCATGGCGCTGATTTGCGCACGACTTTTCGATCAATATGGCCCCACAACCATGCGTTGGCTGGGAGCAAGCGTGTTCGTCCTGGCGTGGATCGGCCAATTCATCGGCCATCTGTTCGAAGGAAGGCGGCCGAGCTTTTTTACCGATCTCGCCTACCTGCTCATCGGTCCTGCGTGGCTGATGGACAAACTGCTCAATCGGATGGGCTTCAAGGAAAAACCATGACGGGTTTGCTCACGCTGGTCAGCAGTCTTATCTGGTGGGTGCTTTACGGCAGCATCGGCGCCATCGTACCAAGCGTGATCGCATGGATCGTACTGCGCTGGAGCGAAGGCGCGCCGGTGGTTTTCAACCGCACCTATCTCGCCTGCCTGGTATGGAGCCTGCTCGCGATTCTGATCAGCACGATCACCGCTGCGCATGTCGGCGTGATGCGCCCGCCTTTTGCACCTTTGCTTGCCAGTGATGCATTTCGCGCATCGCTCGTGCTATCGATGCTGATCGGTGTGATTGCTATGTGGCGGTTGATTCCACGGATCGACGCGCGCCGTATCCGGATCGGCAGTGCATGTGTAGCAGTGGCCGTGATCATGGCGATCACTTTTGGTATTGCGACCACGTTAGCGAGCCCATGATGGGCCTCATCACTTCGCCTCGGAAGCACCTGCTCTGACTTCGCTGCCCCTCTCCTGCCGGGAGAGGGGCAGCAGACGATCATCCGATCACACGCTTCACCGCATCGACCACGTGCGCGACGGTAATGCCGAAGTGCTCGAACAATTGCGGACCCGGCGCGGATGCGCCGAATGTGGTCATGCCGACCACTTCGCCATCGAGACCGACATACTTGCGCCAGTAGTCCGCAATGGCCGCTTCGATTGCCACGCGCGCACGGCACCAGCTTGGCAATACACCTTCGCGGTATTCCAGCGGCTGAGCATCGAACACATCCGTGGAAGGCATGGAGACCACGCGCACGGGCACGTTCTGCTGGGCCAGCGTACGTGCCGCCTCCATCGCGATTTCAACTTCTGAACCGGTCGCAATCAGGATGGCTTTGAACTGGGTATCGGCGGGATCGAGCAGCGCATAAGCACCCCGCCTGATATCCGCTACCTGCTGGGACGTGCGTTGCTGATGCTTGAGCGTTTGACGCGAAAAGATCAGGCAGGATGGGCCACGCTTATGGCCAATGGCCTCTTTCCATGCCACCGCCGACTCCACGGCATCACAGGGACGCCACACACTGTTGTTCGGAATCAACCGCAGCGAGGCGATATGTTCAACCGGCTGGTGCGTAGGACCGTCTTCGCCCAAGCCAATCGAGTCATGGGTGTACACATGGATCACATGCGCAGGAATCAACGCGCTCATGCGCACCGCATTGCGCGCGTAATCGGAGAACACCAGGAAGGTGCCGTCATAAGGCAGGAAACCGCCATGCAATGACAAACCGTTCGCAATCGCGCTCATGCCGAACTCACGCACACCGTAGTGCACATAGTTGCCATCCGGCCCCGTCACGCTCTTGCTGCCCTTCCACATGGTGAGGTTAGAACCCGCCAGATCAGCCGAGCCACCGATCATTTCCGGCAACAGCGGACCAAACGCGTCCAAGGCCATCTGCGAGGCTTTGCGCGAGGCGACATCCGGACCGTCTGCATGGACTTTCTCGATGTAGGCCTGTGCCTTCGCGGACCAATCGGCCGGCAATTCGCCAGCAGTGCGACGAAGGAATTCCGCGGCAAGCTCGGGATACTCCGCCTTATATTTGGCGAATGCGTCGTTCCACTGTTGCTCGCGTTGCCTACCGACCGCTTTTTTATCCCAGCCGTCGTAGATTTCCTGTGGGATCTCGAAAGGCGGATAGCGCCAATCCAGCTCGTCGCGCGCTGCGGCAACTTCATCCTTGCCCAGCGGGGAGCCATGGGCCTCTTCCTTGCCTTGCTTGTGCGGTGCGCCGAAACCAATGATGGTTTTGCAGCAAATCAGCGTGGGCTTGTCGCTTTGCGATGTGGCCGCTGCAATGGCCTTCTTGATCGCTTCTGCGTCGTGGCCGTCCACATGAGGGATCACGTTCCAACCGTAAGCCTCAAAACGCTTGGGCGTGTCGTCGGTAAACCAGCCTTGCACTTCGCCATCAATGGAGATGCTGTTGTCGTCGTAAATCGCGATCAGCTTGCCCAGCTTCCATGTGCCTGCCAGCGAAGCCGCTTCATGCGATATGCCTTCCATCATGCAGCCATCGCCCATGAAGACATAGGTGTGATGGTCAACAATGGTATGACCGGGCCGATTGAAGTGTTCGGCCAGCAGCTTTTCCGCCAACGCGAAGCCGACAGAATTGGCGAAGCCCTGCCCGAGAGGGCCCGTGGTGGTCTCGACACCTGGGGTTTCGTTTGCTTCCGGATGGCCGGGCGTCTTGGAATGAAGCTGGCGGAAACGCTTCAGCTCCGCCATCGGCAGATCGAAACCGGTCAGATGCAGCAGCGCGTACTGGAGCATCGAGCCGTGTCCGTTGGACAACACGAAGCGGTCGCGATCCGGCCATTTCGGATTGCCCGGATTGAACTTAAGGAAGTCGTTCCACAGCACCTCGGCGATGTCGGCCATGCCCATGGGCATGCCAGGATGGCCAATTTTGGCTGCCTCCACGGCATCCATGGCTAAGGCGCGGATGGCGTTGGCAAGTACGCGACGGGACGTCATCAGATCTTTCTCCGGAAGAGGCAGCAAAAGTCGCTATTGTCGCCGATCCCTTGATATCTGTCGTCCGGCTTCCTGTTTCCCCCACCTGTCGATACGGCAGCCTCAGGCCGGCATTTCCGACGCCTTAATCGACTCTTAATACTGAACTCATCGGTATTGAATTGAACAGACACGGCCTTATGTCTGCGCTGCGCATGGTTACGCATGTGTACGGGGCTACTCGGCTTCCCCCTCGTGCCGACCGCCTCGATCAATACAAATAAGGAGTACTCCATGAAAAAGACGCTGTTTGCTGTAGCCCTGGCTGCTGCCGGGCTGGTCGCCATCCCCGCCGCCTTTGCGCAGAGCTCCCCCTCCCAAACGGCTCAGCAAGGTTGGTATGTCGGTGCGGAAGCGGGCTATGGCCAGATCAACAAGGGTCCCTACGATTCCAACGGTGACGCCATCGGCGGCATCAAGGGTGGTTATCGCTTTGCCATCAACCCGAATATGTCCGTTGGCGTGGAAGCTGGCTATCAGTACCTTGGCCAGATAGATGCCCGCGGCGCCTCGGGTGTTTCATCGCTACGTTCCCGCCTGCACGGCCCGACACTTGGCGTGAACCTGCGCTACAACATTACCCCGAACTGGTACGGTGAAGTCCGCACGGGTGCTTTCTATGCTCAAGGCCAAGGTCTGACTGACAGCGTCAGTCCGGTGTATCAGCGCTTCGACCGCACGCGTTACTACGCTGGCGTGGGCGTGGGCTACAACATCTCGCAACACTGGAGTGTTGGCGTCAATTACAACTACTACGACGGCTCCAACCGCGATCATGGCGTGCAGTTGCAGACCAATGCTTACACGGTGTCTGCAGAATATCGCTTCTAAGCAAGCACCAAGATCACGAAGGTATCGAGTGGTTTTTACGGGCGCCCTGGTGGCGCCCGTTTTCTTTGCCTGCACAGAAAAAGAAAGGGCGCCAGCTTGGGGCGCCCTTTCCCTACTGCTTCGAGGTGGACAACGGAGGCTTAGCCCTTCCACTGTCCCAGCGCAGCGAGACCGTTGTCCTTGGCCCGTGCGTGCACGACTTTCTGTGCCTCGCCATAGTTGGCCTTCATGTCTTTTGCCCACAGCTTCAGTGCCGCCTGCTGCATGGCGCGACCATACGAGAACGACAGCGGCCAAGGATGCGGGCCCATGCGGTTCATGGCATTGAGATGAGCCGTGGATTGTTCGTCCGTCTGGCCACCCGACAGGAACACGATACCGGGGAGTGTTGCTGGCACGGTGGTCTTGAGCACGCGCACGGTCGCTTCAGCCACCTCTTCGACACTGGCCTGTTCTTCCGCATCCTTGCCCGGGATGACCATGCTTACTTTCAGAATGGTGCCTTCCAGCAGCACGTTCTGCTCGTACAGCGCGTTGAACAAGCTGCGCAGCACGGCCTCGTGCACTTCGTAGCTGATCTCGATGCTGTGATCGCCGTCCATGATCACTTCCGGCTCAACCATCGGTACAAGGCCCGCTTCCTGGCACAGCGCGGCATAGCGGGCGAGCGCATGGCAATTGGCTTCGATCGCGGTGGAGCTCGGATTGTCCTCGCTGATGTTGATCACCGCACGCCACTTGGCGAATTGCGCGCCAAGCTTCACGTATTCGGCCAGGCGCTCGCGCAGTCCATCCAAGCCTTCTGTCACGACGTCGCCCGGAAATCCAGCCAACGGCACCGGTCCTTTGTCGACCTTGATGCCGGGGATGATGCCGTTCTTCTTCATGAGCTGAGTGAAAGGCACGCCGTCCTTGGTGGACTGGCGGATGGTTTCGTCGTACAGGATGGCGCCGGAAATATGCTCCGAGAGATTGGGCGTCGTGAGCAGCAATTCGCGGTAGGCGCGACGGTTCTCTTCCGTGTTTTCGATGCCGACCGCCTCGAAGCGCTTCTTGATGGTGCTGGTCGACTCATCGATCGCGATGATGCCCTTGCCGGGTGCGACCATCGCCAGGGCGATGCTCTCGAGATCTTCAATGCTCATTGGACGACTCCGTGAAACTTTGGCGGCATGCGGCCGCAAGGCAGGAACGCCACCCATGCGGGCGGACTATTGGAAGCGCGCGATTATATCCCCATCCGGAGAAGGGGGACGCCAAGCGAGGGTTGTGCCAATCAGCCCTGCCCGTAGCCAGGCAGTTTGCAAGGAGCCATCAGCTTGTTGCGCTGCGCGGGGTCGTCAGGCGAATTGAACGGCACGATGTAATAGGTCGACACCGGCGTTTCGTGGTTATTGGTCAACGTAGGCCCGTAACGGAAATTAGATACCGCGCTCACCGCCGCTTTGCCGAGATCGCTCGCCGGCATCACCTTGGCGACCTTGACATCCATCGGCACCCCATCGCTCCCGATGGTGTAGGTCACCGCCACGCAACCGGGCTTATAAATGTTGACGCCGCTATTGGGTACGTCTACCGAAACATCACGATTGAGCAAAATCCAGTCATGAGGAAGCTGATCAGGCGCCACCCTGCGCGTTTCCTGAGCCATGGCTGGCAGGCAAGCGGCCACTATCGCGGCCACCAACAGTGTTTGGCCGATACGGGTGATCGTGCGCATGGCATACCTCCGATGTAGAGCAGTGGGGACAAGCCTAAGTCTATGCCAACCCTGAACGCTTCAGCGTCAGGGGCGGCCCCAACCATCACAGGTCGCGCAGGCTTTCCACCATGCCTTCGGATCCCACTGACAACAGCTTGAGCGTGTTGGTACCGCCGCCACGGCCAATGTGATCGCCATGCGTCAGCACCACCCGGTCGCCCTCGGAGAGCTTGCCTGCCGCAAACAGCTGGCGCACCGCTTCGCGTGCGGATACCGCGGGATTCAGCGTATCGTGCGTGAACTTCACCGGATGCACGTCACGCAATACCAGCATGCGGCGGCGCGCGTCATCAAACGGCGAAAGGGCATAAATCGGCACGGCACTGCGATAGCGCGACAGCCACTGCGCGGTAGCGCCCGACTCCGTCAAGGCAACGATCGCCCGCACGCCAATCTCACTGGCCAGCAGCATGGCGGCCAAGGCAATCGCCTGATCGGTGCGGTCAAGATGATGCGCATTGGTGGTGAGATCTTCCTTCGGCTCGAACTGACGTTCCGCGCCAAGGCAGATACGACGCAGCGCCGCGACAGCCTTGTCCGGATGCGCACCCGCGGCCGATTCCTCGGACAACATCACCGCATCCGTTCCGTCGATCACCGCGTTGGCCACGTCGAGCACTTCGGCACGCGTCGGGATCGGCGAGCGCACCATCGATTGCAACATCTGTGTCGCTGTGATGACAGCACGGTTGCGCTGCACCGATTCGCGGATGATCTTTTTCTGCAAGCCCGGCAGTTCGGCGTCGCCGATCTCTACGCCCAGGTCACCGCGCGCCACCATGACGACATCGGAAGCGTCGATGATTTCGCCAAGTACGGGAATCGCATCGGCGCGTTCGATTTTCGCCACCAGCGACGCGTTGCCGCCGGCCTCCTTCAACAAGCGCCGTGCCAGCTCCATATCAGCGGCAGACCGCACGAATGAGACCGCAAGAAAATCCGCGCCGATTTCGGCAGCGAGCTTGATGTCGGCTTTGTCCTTGTCGGATAGCGCATCGACGGTAAGGCCACCTCCCTGTCGATTCAAACCTTTACGGTCGGACAGGCGCCCGCCGATCAGCACCTGGCAGCGCACTTCGCTGCCAACGACTTCGCGCACCGTGAGTGCCACCAGGCCGTCATCCAGCAAGAGAATGTCCCCGGTCTTTACATCGTGTGGCAATCCCAGATAACTCACGCCGACACGTGTGGCGTCGCCTGGCGGTGCATCAACGCGACACTCAAGCACGAACGGCGCGCCTTCGCGCAATTCGACCGGGCCATTGGCGAACCGCTCGACGCGGATCTTGGGACCCTGCAGATCGGCCAGGATGCCGACCTCGCGCCCCACTGCTTCAGCAGCCTTGCGCACCGCTGCAGCCCTGACGCGATGATCGTCGGACTGTCCATGCGAAAGATTGAGGCGTACGACGTCAACGCCTTCGGCAATGATTTTTTCGAGCATGCCCGGCGCGTCAGTGGCGGGGCCTAGGGTGGCGACAATCTTGGTGCGGCGGGAATGAGTATCGGTAGTCATTGGTTGAGTTTTCACAGTCGTCCGTGGAGCCTAGCAGAACTGTACGCAAACACGACACATCATCGCGTTGCAATCGATTGCATTCGCAGATTCCGTCGCATTGCAGTGCCGCAAACCCACGTTGGGATTTGGATGGATAGACGTAAATGGGGCTTTATTTCCAGCGCTTGCGCCTGGGTTTTGCATCCAGGCAAGCCAACGGATCGGCAGTGACGTCCAATACCGCCGCGCATGGTCCGTCCATCGCAGACACTCAGATGTTCCATCCAATTGCCGATTGCGGGCCAAACGAAAATGCCCTCGCATGGGGATGGGCTATTTCCTATAACCCAACGCACAATTTCAGACGACACTCGTCCAGCAGGCGGAATGTGCAATTTTCCCTTAGCCGTTCTGCAGGGTAAGGTTCAAGATCTCGGCCAGCCGCCTGCCCGCTTCGCGCAAGCGCTTGTCCGCTACCGGCAGCTCAGCATCGACATATGCCTGGTCGATCTTGTGATTGGACGGATAGATGTCATGCGTGATTTGGCAGGATTCTTCCGCCCATTGGGCATAGGCATTGTTTAGCGGTGCACGCGGTGGCGGCAACGCAACCGGGCCTTCGGCATCGAGCCGCTGCGCATAGGTCCTCCAATCAAGGCCGCGAGTGCTGAGCAGGCCCGAATCCCATACTCGATGCAGATTGGTGCCCTTTCCCTCAAACTGCACTTGGTACGCGTTGCCCCCGGCATCGTCGCGATAGCCGCCATGCAAGGGCTGATGGATATCGCCAATGAAATGCACCACGAACTTGAGCGCCTGCAGCCTCACCGCATCCGGCTGGCTGCGATCACCGAGGATGCTGATGTAATGCGGAATCGCCTCGACCACGCATTTCCCATCCTTGCAGTCGCGCGGCGGTACATAGAGGCAGGAAGGATCGCGAAAATCGATGTAGTGCAGCGGGCGCGTCTCTTTCCATAGCGTCTGCTGCGATGGGTCGTTGCGAATCTCGTCCGGCCAGCTGGCGATATCCGCCAGGGATCGGGTGTGATCCAGCGCAAGCAGCCGCTCCACCTCTGCTTCCGCTGCCGGACTCAAATGGCGTTGTGCCAATTCGGCGACAACGCTATGCCCCAGCGGCCCCCACGCCTGTGCAGCCGGGGCGAGGGCAAAGACGGAAAACAGGGCAGCAGCAAGACGGCGCAGATGTACCGGGCGCATGGTGAAAACTCTGGATCGAAGTCGTGAAAGCATGGCATCTTGCCACAGGCTTTGTGACATTCAGACGTTGCTGGTGTGCACGACGGCTCCACTTGCGTCCCGTACGTTGACATCAACCTTGATGCCCTGTCGAACGCTCTCCGTCACGACGCAGAAATCTTCGAATTGCGCCAACGCACGATCGATGTGCTCAAGCGCAGAAGCCGCATCCGCCAGGTGCAGATCCACCTTGATACGCGCTATGCGCCAGCGCCCATGCTCATTACGTGCAAGCACTCCCTGCGCCTTGGTCACCAGCCTGTCCGGCGTGTTTTTAAACTTGCGCAAGGCAAACAGCAGGCTGGCAGACAGACAGTTGGCCACGGCAACCGTGAGCATGCGCGAAGGATTGGGACCCGCATCAGCCCCAAGAGGCGCGGCCTCGTCGGTCACCAGATCCGGCATCCCCGTCCCATCGAAGCGCACACGAAACTCGTATTCGCCGGTCTGCTCCAGGCTCACTTCGATCAACTGTTCGTCGCTCATGACATGCCTTCATATAAATGGGGAAAGAATCGGTAGCGCATGATCCAGCACCATCGGGCCATCGGCCAGCCCCAGAGTGAGGGACAACCTGGGTTCGGGCTAGAATGTCAATTTCGGCGGCCGCTCAAGACCGCCGCTTTGCTGTCCCATCACTCTTTGGAGGACGCTGTCCCATGGCCATCAAGGTCGCCATCAACGGTTACGGTCGCATCGGCCGCAATACTCTGCGTGCACTCTATGAAGCCGGTCGCACGAACGACATCCAGATCGTCGCGGTCAACGATCTCGGTAACGCCGAGACCAACGCGCACCTGACCCAGTACGACACCGCCCACGGCAAATTTCCGGGCGAGGTTTCGGTGGATGGTGGTGATCTGATCGTCAACGGCGACCGCATCAAGGTATGCGCCGAACGCGATCCCTCCAAGCTGCCGTGGGCCGATCTGGGTATCGACGTCGTGCTGGAATGCACGGGCCTGTTTACCTCCAAGGCGAAGGCCAGCGCGCATATCAACGCCGGCGCCAAGAAAGTGATCATCTCCGCGCCCGGCGACAAGGACGTGGACGGCACCTTTGTCTACGGCGTCAACCACGACAAGATCACCCCTGCGCACCAGGTGATCTCCAACGCCTCCTGCACCACCAACTGCCTGGCACCCCTGGCCAAAGTGCTGCACGAAAAGATCGGCATCGTGCACGGCCTGATGACCACCATCCATGCTTATACCAATGATCAGGTGCTGACGGACGTCTACCATTCCGACCTCCGCCGCGCCCGCTCGGCCACGCATTCGCAGATTCCGACCAAGACCGGCGCCGCCGCCGCAGTGGGCCTGGTCCTGCCGGAACTCAACGGCAAGCTCGATGGTTTTGCCATGCGCGTGCCGGTGATCAACGTATCGGTGGTGGATCTCTCCTTCGTAGCCGCACGCAACACCACCAAGGAAGAAATCGACGCTGCCATCCACGACGCCGCCAATGGCGCACTGAAGGGCATCCTGGCGGTGAACACCAAGCCACTGGTCTCCATCGACTTCAACCATAACCCAGCCTCCTCCATCTATGACGCAAGCCAGACGCGCGTCATGGGCGGTACGCTGGTGAAGGTGCTCAGCTGGTATGACAACGAGTGGGGTTTCTCCAACCGCATGTTGGACATGACCCATGCGTTGATGGCAGCAAAGTAAGCGCTGCCGCAGCACTCAAAAAGCCGGGCAATGCCCGGCTTTTCATCAAGGGCCCGCGTTTTGGAAACCCAGCCTTACTTCAAGGCAGCAAGCGCTGCGTCGTAGTCCGGCTCGTTCGCAATCTCGCCCACCAGTTCTGTGTGCAGCACTTTGCCGTGCTCGTCCAATACGACCACTGCGCGCGCAGCGAGGCCAGCCAAGGGACCGGAGGCGATCGCCACGCCATAGTGTTTGAGGAAATCATGCCCGCGCATGGTCGACAGCGTCACGACGTTATCGAGTCCCTCGGCACCGCAAAAGCGGGCCTGTGCAAAAGGTAGATCCGCTGAGATGCACAGCACCACGGTGTTCGTCAGCTGGCTGGCCTTCTCATTGAACCGGCGTACCGAGGTGGCGCACGTTGGCGTATCGATGCTGGGAAAGATATTCAGCACTTTGCGCTTGCCGCTGAAACCGGTCAGCGGCACATCGGAAAGATCTTTGCCAACCAGGCTGAAGGCAGGGGCGTCACTACCGACGGCAGGCAGTTGCCCTTCAAGTTTGACCGGATTGCCCTTGAGCGTGACCTGGGACATATGCAACTCCTGGCATGTGTGGGGAGGCTACGAAGATAGCGCCGATATGGCGATGCGTCACGGCTTTCACCCGTGCATCAAGCAACGGCTTGAACAGACACCGGCAAGTGGTACTAACTCAGCCGCGCGATGACCTGTTCGATGGAACCGAATATCGACGCACCATCTTTGTCCCTGACCTCGATACGCAGCGTATCGCCGAATGTCAGAAACGGTGTGCTCGGCTTGCCGTCACGCAGTGTTTCAACCGTACGCTGCTCGGCCAGGCACGATGCGCCCTTGCTGGTGTCCTCGTTGGCAATCGTGCCGGAACCGACGAGGGTGCCCGCCGTAAGCGGTCGTGTCTTGGCTGCATGCGCCACGAGCTGGGCGAAATTGAACTGCATGTCGACGCCGCATTCGGCTTCACCAAACCACTGACCATTGAGCCATGTGCGCATGGGCAAATGCAGCGTTTCGCTTTGCCACGCATCCCCAAGCTCATCCGGTGTCACGAACACCGGCGACAACGCTGACCGCGGTTTTGATTGAAGAAAGCCGAATCCCTTCGCCAGTTCGGCGGGAATCAGATTGCGCAAACTGACGTCGTTGACCAATCCAATCAGCTGTATATGACTGGCGGCCTGATCCGGCGTTACCGCCATGGGCACGTCATCGGTGATGACAACCACTTCCGCTTCCAGGTCGATACCGTAATCCTCGCTAGGCACCACCACTGGATCGCGCGGACCAAGGAAGCCTGCGCTGGTGGCCTGGTACATCAACGGATCGACATAAAACGATTCCGGCACTTCCGCACCACGCGCACGGCGCACGCGCGCGACGTGCGGCAGATAGGCGCTGCCATCCACAAATTCGTATGCGCGCGGCAGTGGCGCCGCCAGTGCATTCATCTCAAGCGGAAACGCGCCCGGCGCGTTGCCTTGATTGAGCTCGTCCGACAACGCGTTCAATCGTGGCGCCGTATTCGACCAGTCGTCCAGCGCCGCCTGCAGCGTGGCAGCAATGCCAGGGGCTTTGACGGCTCGCGTCAGATCACGACTGACAACGATCAGCGTGCCATCACGACCACCTTCTTTCAGACTGCCCAGCTTCATGCACTCACTCCATCGCCGCGATCACTGCGGCTTTTCACATCGTTCATGGCGGGGCTCGTCCCCGGACCTTGGCTTATTGTGCCAGCGCGCAGCTTACGCGCGCTCGGCCTTGAAATGCTTGGCGATGCCTTGCCAGCACTGGTAGTAGTCGCGTTGCCGTTGCGGCGCATCCAGAGCCTGCTTGGTCGGATGGATGACTTTGCGGGTTTCGAACATGAAAGCCATCGTGCCCGTCAGATGATCCGGCTTGCTCGTATCTGCCACACTCGCCTTCTCGAAGCTCGTCGCATCGGGTCCGTGACCGCTCATGCAGTTGTGCAAGCTCGCACCGCCTGGCGCGAAACCGCCGGCCTTGGCGTCGTACACACCTTCAATCAGGCCCATGAACTCGCTGGCCACGTTGCGATGGAAATATGGCGGACGAAACGTATGTTCGGCCACCAGCCAGCGCGGCGGGAAGATCACAAAGTCCACGTTCGCCGTGCCGGGCGTATCGCTGGGCGATGTCAGCACAGTGAAGATCGACGGATCAGGATGATCCACGCTGATCGAACCGACGGTATTGAAATGCCGGAGGTCGTACTTGTAGGGCGCATAGTTGCCGTGCCACGCCACCACGTCCAACGGTGAATGGTCGATACGCGCCGTCCACAGGGCGCCCTGGAATTTGGCGATCAGCTCGAAATCGCCGTCGACATCTTCATAGGCCGCGTGCGGCGTGAGGAAGTCGCGTGGCAATGCCATCGAATTGGCGCCAATGGGTCCCAGGTCCGGCAAGCGGAGCAAGGCGCCGAAATTCTCAGCGATGTATCCGCGCGCTTCGTTGTGCATCAGCTCGACGCGAAAACGTACGCCCCGCGGAATCACGGCAACCTCCAATGGCTGCACGTCAAGCAGTCCCAGTTCGGTCGCGATACGCAGGCTTCCCTGTTGCGGGACGATCAATAGTTCGCCATCCGCATTGTAGAAAAAACGCCCGTGCATCGAACGGTTGGCCGCATAGATGTGGATGCCGCAACCCGCCTGCTCGCCAGGACCGCCATTGCCGGCCAGGGTCACGATGCCGTCGAGAAAATCCGTAGGCGCCGAAGGCATCGGCCACGGATCCCAACGCAGTTGATTCGGTGTCGCGGGCACTTCATCGAAGCGATTATGGAACGTTGCATGGGAACGCGCCTCGAACGGCTGATGCATGGCTGCCGGCCGGATGCGGTACAGCCAGCTGCGTTTGTTGCTGTGCCGTGGTGCCGTGAAGGCTGATCCGGAAAGCTGCTCGGCATATAAGCCATGCGCCACCCGCTGCGGCGAGTTCTGCCCCTGTGGCAACACGCCGGGTATCGCCTCGCTGGCGAATTCGTTGCCGAAGCCGGATTGGTAGCCGTTCGATTCCATCGCCCATTCACTCTTGCGTGGCTTTTACTTCCTCCCCCTACGAAGCTATGGGCGAGGCGTCGATTTTGCGGGGAGAAAGTACGTCAGCGCGAGGTTTATTGCTATCCAGCGCCAACGTATCCCTCACCCAGCCCTCTCCGTCACGAAGAAGGCAACTGAAAAATCACAGCACGCCGCGCCGCATCTGGTCACGTTCGATCGATTCGAACAGCGCCTGGAAATTGCCTTCACCGAAACCTTCATTGCCCTTGCGCTGGATGATCTCGAAGAAGATCGGTCCGATGTTGTTTTGCGTGAAGATCTGTAGCAATTTACGCTGCTTGGTTTCCGGATCGGCGTCGATCAGGATCTTGTTCTTCCGCAGACGCGGCACGTCTTCGCCGTGATGGGGAATGCGCTGCTCCACCACTTCGTAATAGGTATCCGGCGTATCGAGGAATGCCACGCCCTTCGCGCGCATCGCTTCGATCGTGTCGTAGATATTGTCGGTAAAACAGGCGATGTGCTGGATACCTTCGCCGTGATAAGCATCGAGGTATTCGTTGATCTGGCTCTTCGGGTCGCTCGATTCATTGAGCGGAATGCGCACGATGCCGTCCGGCGCCGTCATCGCCTTGGACACCAGGCCGGTTTTTGCGCCCTTGATGTCGAAGTAGCGAATCTCGCGGAAGTTGAACAGGCGCTCGTAGTACTCCGACCATTTCTGCATGTTGCCGAAATACAGGTTATGCGTGAGGTGGTCGATGAAGGTCAGGCCGAAACCGACCGGATGCTGATCGACTCCCGGCACCGGTTCAAAGTCGCCGTCATAGACGCTTTCCTTGTCACCGTAACGATCAACCAGGTACAGCATGCAATCGCCAATGCCCTTGACCACGGGTGCGTTGACGACTTTGCTATCCGCCTTATGCGTAATGGCTTCGCCACCGTTGGCAAGCACGGTGGTCAACACGTCGCTGGCCGGCTTCTTGAAGCGGATCGCGAAACCACTCGCGCAGGGACCATGCTTGGCCGCGAAATCCGCCGCGAAGGAGTCTGGATCCTCATTGACAATGAAGTTCACGTCGCCCTGTCGATACACCGTGATCGGACGACGCTTGTGCTTGAGCACCGCCGTGAAACCCATGTTCCGGAACAACGCATACAATTCACTCCCCCGGCCAGCCGGTGCGGCAAACTCAACGAATTCGAAACCGTTGATGCCCATGGGGTTCTCGAAGGTGGTGACTTGCATGCCGAGATTGGGCTGGGCGTTCATGGCGCTCTCCTGCAGTGGATCGATGCGCGACGGCAGCCACGGGAGCGTGCCACCATCGGAAGAAGATCATCGTTATAGTTACATGTGAAACTAATTGCAAGGAACACTGCCGCAATGTCCCATCCGCGCAAGCCTGCCCCTGCTGGTGCCGAACACGCTCCCCTGGAACTGGAGCATTTCCTGCCGTATCGACTGTCCATTCTTTCGAATACCGTCAGCCAGGGGATCGCCGACGATTATCAGCGCCGCTATGACCTCAGCATGACGGAATGGCGCGTAATGGCCGTATTGGCTCGCTTTCACGGCCTTTCGGCACGGGAAGTCGCCGAACGCACCGCGATGGACAAAGTGGCTGTCAGCCGCGCACTCGCCCGCCTGACGGCTGCAGGAAGGGTCAATCGCGAAACGCACGGCGGCGACAAGCGCCGTTCGGTGCTGAGCCTGACCGAGGCCGGCTGGCTCATCCACGACGATGTCGCGCCGATGGCGCGGGCACGGGAACGCGAAGTGCTGGCAAAGCTGGACGAAGAAGAATGCCGCTGGCTGAATCGCATCCTCGACAAACTGCTGGCGACATAAACGAAAAAAGCGAAGCGGCGTACCGCTTCGCTTTCATCTTCCTAGGCTGTGTTCCATAGCAAGCGCGTAGTGAACGCGCTCACTTCACCCCGTGCATCAATCGATTGATCAGGGGCGATATCAGCAGCAGCACGACGCCCGCGCCCGCCAGCAGCCAGAAACTAAAGGTGAACCCGCTCAAGGCCGAAGCCGCCGTCATACCGTTTTCGCCACTGATGCGCCCGGCCAGCAAGCCCGACAAGTTGCCACCCACCGCCAGCGATAGAAACCACCCCCCCATCGCCAATCCCACCAAGCGCGGTGGCGCAAGCTTGGTCACCATCGACAGGCCGATCGGCGACAGGCACAGCTCGCCTACCGTCTGCAGTACATAGCAAGCCGTCAGCGGCCAGAACGGAATCAATCCGTGCGTATCGATCAAGCGCGACAAGGCGTACATCAGCACCAGGAAACCGAGCCCATTGAAGATCAAGCCGAGGCCGAACTTGCGTGGAATCGAGGGCTCTTTGTGCCGGCGCGCGAGAAATCCCCATACCTGTGTGACAACCGGCGCCAGCACGATGATGGCCAGCGGACTGACCGACTGAAACCAGCCGACGGGGAACACCCAGCCGCCAAACATCGTGCGATCGACCATGTTTTCCGCAAGAAAATTGAACGACGTACCAAGCTGGAAATAGAACATCCAAAACAACAGGTTGAAGGCAAAGATGATCAACATGGCGATGACACGATGCACTTGCACCCTGTCATGGCGCACCGCCTCCACGATCAACATCGCCGCGACGACGACGAATAGCACCGCGAGCAACCACTGCAGGCCGATCGCACCGATTTTCGACAGCAGGAAGTAAACCACCGGCACGGCGATGATGACCCCCGCGACAACCCAGAGCACCCGCAGCCGGCTGGAAGCATTCGGAGCCGGCCGTCCGACACCACGCAAACCACGCCGCCCAAACCAGAACCAGAGCAAGCTGAGCACCATGCCCACACCGGCCGCAGCAAATACCAGCCGATAGTTCTGCTGCATGGGGGTATGCGTGAAGTAACTGGCAAGCCATCCGGTGAGCAGCGGCGCCACGAATGCGCCGCCATTGATGCCCATGTAAAACAACGTAAAGCCGCGATCCCGCCGTTCGTCGTAAGGTCCGTACAGCTGTCCGACCATGGAGGAGATATTCGGCTTGAACAGGCCGTCTCCCACGACCACCATGGCAAGGCCATAAAGCATGGCCTGCTGATGCGGCAGCATGATGGTGAACAAGCCCGCGGCCATGACCAATGCGCCAAGCAGGATGGAGCGCTGGTAGCCAATCAGCTTGTCGGCGATATAGCCGCCGAAGATACCGGTGGCATAGATCAGTGCGGTGTACGCACCGTAGATCTTGCTGGCCCATGCCTGCCCGGAGGGATCGCCGTGATAGAACTGCGCCACGATATACAGGGCGAGCGCCCAGCTGACGCTGTAAAACGCGAAACGCTCCCAAAACTCGGTCATGAACAGCATCCATAGCGGACGCGGATGACCAAACATCTGCGGAAAATCGGGCGCGGTGTCGACGCCGGCTTCAAAACTCTGACTCACGGATTTCCCCTTGGGCGGTAGAGGCACAGATGTAACGAGCCGGACGGGGTTCAGTCAAATGCCATGCCGGACAGGCAGCTCATTCAGGCGGGGAACTTCTCCATCACACGCATCTGCGCCAGAGAAACCGTCGCTTCCGCGAAAGCGGGAATCCCTGTTGCTCTCGAATAAAAAGGTCGCCACAGATTGACCGGTTTCGTCGTGGGACCGCGCCCGTCTTCGCGGGAGTCACGCCAATGAACCTCTGCACCGATGCACCATCTGCGTTAACTGCCCAGCACCGTTCGCACATCCAGCAGCTCGGGGAAAAATTCCAGTTCCAGCGCTTTCTTCAGAAACGCCACCCCTGAGGAACCTCCCGTCCCGCGCCGATGTCCGATGATGCGCTCCACGGTTTTCATATGGCGGAAACGCCAGAGTTGGAAACTCTCTTCCACGTCCACCAGTTGTTCGCACATGTGGTACTCCGGCCAGAATGCCGTCCGCTCTTCGTAAATGCGCTTGAATACCGGAAGCAATCCTTCGTGACGCCGATACGGCTCATTCCAATCGCGCTCCACTCTCGCCGCCGGCACCGCATGGCCGTGGCGCGCGAGGTAACGCAAAAATTCGTCGTACAACCCCGGCGCCTGCAAGACCTCGCGCAGCTGCGCTTGCGCTGCCGGGTCGTAGTCGAACACTTGAAGCATCTGCACGTTCTTGTTGCCCAGCATGAATTCGATCATGCGGTACTGCAGCGACTGAAACCCGGACGACGAACCCAGCACGCCGCGAAATTCCAGGTATTCCGACGGCGTCAGGGTTTCCATCACCGCCCACTGCTCGAACAGCTGGCGCTGCACGTGTTTCACGCGCGCGAGGATTTTCAGGCATCCGTCCACGTCGTCGGTACGCAGGTGCGCGATAGCCGCTTTCAACTCATGGATGAGCAGCTTCATCCACAGCTCGGCCACGTGATGCATCACGATGAAAAGCATTTCGTCGTGATGCGGCGGCTGGCTGACAGGCTGTTGGGCGGTAAGCAACTGGTCCAACCGCAAGTAGCCGCCGTAGGTCATCCGGCCGCTCAGATCGAGCTCGATGCCTGCCTCGAGGTCACGCTGGTTGTCCGTCATAGTGCCCGCAGACCCACAAAAAGAAGGATGTTAACCGCTATCGCGAACCCCAGACTCGCGGGCTCGCATGCTGCAGTGTACCTTGCGACGCAACATGGCGGCCTGCTATCAATTAGCGTTTTTCTGGGTTGAACGGATGCTCCGACTACACACACAGCGTGGTGATGCCCGCGTAAAATAGGTCGAAGTATTCCCAGCGCGTCCGGCCCCACTGGATGGGCCGCGCCTCCCCCGCAGCGTTTCCCCCTACCCCATCCGGGAGCGAGTCGTGTCCATCGCCGCCAAGTTCGAAATTGAATATCTGCAATACCTCGATGCCGAAGGCAAACAGGTTCGTGATGACCTGCCTGAATTCGCCAAAGACCTCGATCACATGGTCGAGCTGTACAAACTGATGATGTCCACCCGCGTGTTCGACACCAAGTCGGTGGCCTTGCAACGCACCGGCAAACTCGGCACCTATGCAAGCTGCCTCGGTCACGAAGCCGCGCACGTAGGCATCGGCAGCGCCATGAAGCCGGAAGACGTGCTGGCACCCAGCTATCGCGAATACGGTGCACAACTCTATCGCGGCGTGCAGCCGCGCGAGGTGTACATGTACTGGGGTGGCGACGAACGCGGCAACGATTACCAGAACGAACCCGCACGCCACGACTTCGCGTGGTCGGTGCCGATCGCCACGCAATGCCTGCATGCTGCAGGTTCTGCGCTGGCCTTCAAGATTCGCAACGAGAAGCGCGTTGCGGTGTGCACGATCGGTGACGGCGGTTCGTCGAAGGGTGATTTCTACGGTGCCATCAACATCGCTGGCGCGCAAAACCTGCCGATGGTCGCGGCGATCGTGAACAATCAGTGGGCGATCTCGGTTCCGCGCAAGATCCAGTCCGGTGCGCCGACGCTGGCACAGAAAGGCATCGCTGCCGGTCTCTACTGCATCCAGGTTGATGGCAACGACATCATCGCCGTGCGCAAGGCCATGGAAGACGCGCTTGAACGCGCGCGTTCCGGCCAGGGCGGCAGCGTGCTGGAACTGGTCACCTATCGCCTGAGCGATCACACCACTGCCGATGATGCACGCCGCTACCGCGGTGAGCAGGAAGTGAAAGATGCCTGGGCGAAAGAGCCCATGAAGCGCCTGCGCAACTGGCTGGTTGCCAAGAAAGTGTGGGACGACAAGAAAGAAGAAGCCTGGAAAGCCGAGTGCGACGATTGGATGGATAACGAGGTAAATGCCTACCTCGAAACCAAAACCCAGCCGGTCACGGCGATGTTCGACTACACCTTCGCCGACGTTCCGGCCGATCTCGCCAAGCAACGCGATCTCGCAATCTCGCTCGACAAGAAGGCGCACTAAGTCATGGCACAAATCACTCTTATCGAAGCCGTTACCCAGGCGCTGGCTTATGAGATGGCACATGACGACAGCGTCGTCGTGCTGGGTGAAGACGTTGGCGTGAACGGCGGCGTGTTCCGCGCCACCCAAGGTCTGCAGGAAAAATTCGGCGAATTGCGCGTGCTCGACACGCCGCTGGACGAAACCACCATCGCCGGCGTCACCGTCGGTCTCGCCGCACAAGGCATGAAGCCGGTAGCCGAAGCGCAGTTCGAAGGCTTCATCTACCCGATGATGGAACAGATCGCCTGCCACGCCGCGCGTCTGCGCAACCGCACGCGCGGTCGCATCACCGTGCCGGCCGTGTGGCGTGCACCGTGGGGCGGCGGTATTCGCGCGCCGGAACATCATTCCGAAGCCAACGAACACCTGTTCACCAACATCCCAGGCCTGCGTGTGGTGATGCCGTCATCGCCTGCACGCGCTTACGGCTTGCTGCTGGCAGCGATTCGCGATCCCGATCCGGTGATGTTCTTCGAACCCAAGCGCATCTATCGCCAATACAAGGAAGAAGTGCCGGACGACGGCGAAGCGTTGCCGCTCGACGTGTGCTTTGTACTTCGCGACGGCACCGACGTCACCATCGTGACCTGGGGTGCGCAGGTAAAAGAAGCGCTGGAAGCCGCCGACGCACTGGCCGAAGAGGGCATCAGCGCCGAAGTGATCGACGTCGCCACGCTTACGCCATTGGATTTCGACACCATCGCCGAATCGGTGCAGAAAACCGGTCGCTGCGTGATCGTGCACGAAGCACCCAAGACCGCCGGCTTCGGCGCGGAAATCGCCGCACGCATCGCCGAGGAATGCTTGTACGACCTGCTTGCACCGGTTGAGCGCGTGACCGGCTGGGATACGCACATTCCGCTGTTCCGTCTGGAGATGAAATATCTGCCGAGTACGGAACGCGTGGTGGAAGCTGCCAAGCGTACGCTGGCGGCAAGCTGATGCTCTTAGCACCTCCTCCTGCTCGGCAGGGGGAGGTGGGGAAGGGCTAGCTCCCCACGAAACGCAGGATTCCGTTTTGTGACGGCTACGCCCACCCCAACCCTCCCCTGTTGCATGCAAGGGAGGGAGCCCATAACGAATCATCTACTTTTCGGAACTCCGAACATGGCCGACATCAAGACGTTCTACCTGCCGGACCTCGGCGAGGGCCTGCCCGACGCCACCATCGTCGAGTGGCATGTGAAGGAAGGCGACACCATCAAGCTCGACGCTCCACTGGTATCGATGGAAACCGCGAAGGCCGTCGTCGACGTACCATCCCCCTACACCGGCAAAGTCACCACGCTGCACGGCGCCGCCGGCGACGTAATCGAAACCGGCGCGGCATTGGCGGAATTCGAGCCGGATCCGAACGCCAAGCAGCGTGCGGAAGCCGAGGCTACCGGCCACCATCACGGCCCCAAGAAAGCAGCCGCTGCCGAGCCCAAGAAAGTCGTCGCCTCCGACGAGGGTGGCGAGATCGAGGCCGGCAACGGTAAGGCCGAACGCGAAGATGAAGGCACCGTGGTCGGTGCCATGATCAGCGGCAGCCACGTGCACGTCGAACAGGCCTCCAGCGTGGGCGGCGTCAAGGCCGTTCCGGCGGTGCGCGCGCTTGCGAAGAAATTGAAAGTCGACATCACCCGCGTGCGCGGTACCGGTGCCGATGGTGTCGTCACTATGCAAGACGTCAAGAACGCCGCAGCAAACGGCACCGCCGCGCTTGGCGCAGCGCCTGCCCGCGCTGCTGTGCCCTCGTCCGCTGGCCGTCACCTTGCACCTGAACTGCCGCAGCCGGAACCGGCAAGAACGCCCGTATCGCTCGCCGGCAAGCCGGTGCGCACCGCGCCACCCAGCGTGCAGGCCAGCGGTCAACCGGATCAGCTCAAGGGCGTCCGCCGCAACATGGCCCGCGTGATGGCCGATGCCCACGCCAACGTGGTGCCCACCACGCTGGTGGACGACGCCGATCTGCACGCATGGATCGGCAAGCAAGACATCACCGCACGCCTGATCCGCGCCATCGTCGCCGCCTGCAAGACCGTGCCTGCACTCAACGCATGGTTCGATGGCAAGAACCTCACCCGCACATTGCATCCGCATGTGGATATCGGCATTGCCGTGGATACCGATGACGGCCTGTTCGTCCCGGCGCTACGCAACGCTGACGTGCTCGACGGGGCGGGCATTCGTGCCGGTATCCAACGTCTGCGTGCGCAGGTGGAGGACCGCACGATTCCTTCGTCGGAACTCAGCGGCTACACCATCAGCCTGTCCAACTTCGGCATGTTTGCAGGCCGCTATGCCACCCCTGTGGTGGTGCCACCCTGTGTGGCGATCATTGGCGCCGGCAAGCTCAGCCACGACGTGGTGGCAGTAATGGGCGGCATCGAAGTGCATCGCCGCATGCCGATCAGCCTCACCTTCGATCACCGGGCCGCGACCGGCGGCGAGGCGGCGCGCTTCCTCAAAGCCTTGCTGGACGATCTCTCGCTACCGAACTGATGCTTGGGAACCTCGAAAAAGCGCTCCTCGGAGCGCTTTTTCCTTTGCCTAGGGAATCACCTCATGTAGCGACGCACTTTCTACACCGTTACCGCCACACTATTGCAAGCACACTGCTGCACTATCTGAGGAGCACGCCATGCACCACAGCCGGCTCAGTACGCTTGTCCTCGATTGTCAGTCCGACCTGCGCGAAGCCGCTGCATTCTGGAGCGCGGCGCTGGGCAAATCCATCGCTAACATGGATGTCGACGGTGACGGCAATTACGCCGAACTGCAGACCGCCGACGATGAGCCCATCGTGCTGCTGCAAAAGGTTGATCACCCCAGTCGTGTCCATCTGGATATCGAAACGGACGACCTGGAAGCCGAGGCCTTGCGCCTTGAAAACCTCGGTGCAAAACGCATCGCTTTCGTGCACGAACGATGGTGGGTGATGCAGGCACCCAGCGGCCACCGCTTCTGCATCGTGCGCAGGCAGCGCGCAGAGTTCGGCCCGCACTTGAATCGCTGGGATGGACGTCCTTCCGATGCGCAATGATCAGGCGAGTGCAGACGGCTCGCTGGCCGGCCAACGCATCGTCACTTCCAAGCCTCCACCTTCCGCATTTTTCGCGTTCACCTCGCCGCCATGCACTTGCACGATGCGCTGCACGATGGCCAGGCCAAGCCCATGGCCTTTGGCATGGATCGCATTGGTGCCTCGAAAAAACGGGCGAAACAACAGCTCAATTTCCTGTTCAGGCACACCGGGGCCGTGGTCACGAACACGTAACTCCGCATACCGTTGCAGGTGATCAACACTCAGCTGAACTCGCCCATCTGCCGGGCTGAATTTGATGGCGTTGGCGATCACGTTGTCGAGTGCGCGCTCCAGGAGAATGCGGCTGCCTTGCACCTTTACCGGCTCGCTCCCCGACAACTGCAACTGTACGCCGCGTGCCTCCGCTTCGATGCGTGCCGCATCCAACCGGTCTTCCGCCAGCTCTCTCAGATCGACCGACTCACGCACCATGCCAGGCAAGCCGGCTTCCAGACGCGATAGCGCCAGCATCTCTGTCGTCATGTGATCCATGCGCACAATCTCCTGCTCAGCCTGCCGAAAATGTCGTGCGGCAGCATCGGCGTCAGGCGCGTGTTGGGCAAGATCGAGGATCAGATGCAGACGTGCCAGCGGCGAGCGCAGTTCATGGGAAAGATCCTGCAGAACGCCGCGATCATGCGTTACCAGGATCTCGATCCGCTCAGCCATGGCATTGAAATCCCGCGCCAACTGGCCGAGTTCATCATGCTTGCTGCTCCAGCGCCCGTCCACTCGCGTAGCAAAAGCCCCAGAGGCCATTTTGCGCGTGGCATCCCGCATCGCTTCGACCGGTCGCGACACGCTACGCGCGACCCACCAGCCAATGATGCCGATCGCCAACAACGACAGCGCCAACTGGATGCCAAACAAAATCTTTTCCCGCGTGCGCGGAGGTATACGTGTTCGCGAACTGCTTACGGCCACCAGCTGGCGCAGATGCCCGTCATCCCCTGTCACCGGTTGCACGGCGACGTAGAAGCCCGGCCATGGATTGAGGGTGATGTCGCGCCCCGATGCCAACCAGTCGGGAAGCGAATGGCGGATCGGCGAAGGCAGGCGTATCTCGCGCAAGGGCTCGCCATTTTCGTACAACGTAGCCTCCACGCCCTGCTCGCGCTGCTGCCTGACCCAGGCATCCAGACCGTCCATACCACCGTCTTCATAAGCCGCATCGGCCGCCTGCGCCATGGCTGGCCAATCAAAACCTTGATGCATCGAGTACGCGATAAAGCTACGCGTCAACAAACTTCCCAGCACTAGCACCAGCAGGTTGGCGATGCAGAAAAAAAACAGCAGCCGCCAAAAAAGAGGACTGCGAAAGGGGCTTTTGAAGGTGGTCATGGCGAACTACCGCCGTGCGGTAGCAGCACGTAACCTGCGCCACGCACGGATTCAATGCGCGGCGACTGTGCCGATGCCTCCGCGAGCTTGTGGCGAAGCCGGCTGACATGCACGTCGATGCTGCGATCGAAACGCTCCAGTTCGCGCCCCAGTGCGACGCGTGTCAACGACACTTTATCGAGCACTTCGCCAGCACGCTGCACCAGCATCAGCAGCAAGGCGAATTCGGCTCCGGTGAGATTGAGCTCTTGTTCGCCGGCGTAGGCCTTGCGTTCTCCAGGCAGCAAGCGAAGTACGCCAGTGGTCAACACGCCGGCTCCTTCCACGGTATGCCGGCGCAGCTGCGCACGCACACGGGCAAGCAATTCACGCGGCAGGCAAGGCTTGGAGAGATAGTCGTCCGCGCCAAGTTCCAGGCCGATGACGCGATCCACGGGCTCGCCGCGGCCGGACAACATGATGACTGGCAATCGATGCTGCGCGCGCAATTCACGCAAGGTATCCAGGCCGCTGCGACCCGGCAGCATCACGTCGAGAATCAGCAGGTCCGGCCTGCTGGACGGATCGCGCAAGTAAGTGAGCACCGCGTCGCCATCATGCACGACGTCCACCTGCAGGCCTTCCCTACGCAAGTATTCGGCAAGCAGCGCGCACAATTCACGATCGTCATCACCAATCAGTATCCGAGACATGCGGCGGGAACAGGCAGGCAAAAAAGCTGTATCTACTATCGCACGCTCCACCGTCATGCGCCTTGCGTGAAGCGCCGACGCGCCAGCTTTACCCTTCTTTACATGCCGGCAAAGATCTTAAACGTGCCCTTGCTTTCCAATAGTCACCAACACCCCCTCACCAAGCAGGAGCCTGCTATGCGCAAGACCATGACCCTTTCGATCATCCTGGCCGCGGCCCTCGGCTGCTCTGCCCTGGCGCTGGCTGCCCCGGGCGGACAGGCCGGTGGCCCTGGATTCGGAGGCGGCTGGCAGCACCACGGCCACTTCGACCGCGGAATGTTCGCGCTCCATGGATTGAATCTCACTGACGCCCAGAAGGCATCGATCAAGCAAATCGTTCAGCAGAGCTTTGCCCAGCTGAAGCCGCAGATGCAGGCGGTACGCCAGCAGCGTCAGGCATTCGAAGCGCTCTCGCCGAGCTCGTCCGACTATCAGTCGGCGGCAGCCAGCCTCGCCCAGGCCGAAGCTAACCTGACCAGCGCCCGCATTACCGCCCGCGCCGCGGTGACCGCCCAGATCTATAACACCGTGCTGACCAGCAGCCAGCAGAGCCAGCTGGCCAGCCGCAAGGCTGCCTTCGAGGCACGCAAGGCACAGTGGCAGCAGTTCAAGGCGCAGCACCCCGTGCAACCGGGCACCGCAGGCTCCGCCCAGTAAGCCAAGCCATAAAAAATCGGGTCGGTCGGATCTAAGCGGACGTTCCGACCCGGACAAAGCTGAGCGATCGCTGCTGCATCGGCGATCGCTTTTTTATGGCGCAGGCATGCCCGCTCAGCCGCGAACGAACATCGTCGCCCCTCCAGCGCAACAGCCAGCAAACATCGCATTCGCGATATCGCCACGTCACTGAACGAATGCAGCATCGTGCAAGATTTTCCAACGTTGCTTTCACGCGCTGCCTGTTGCCATGTAGCTGCGGATCGATCGTGATGCGCCTGCCTGTGCGATAGCTGTCGTCGACACGCACGCAGTCAATAGCTCAAGGAGATTGCCATGCGTCGTACCCCCTTTCTACGCAAATCCCTGATCGTCGCCGGTGTCATGGCAGCCTTTGCTGCCGTGCCCTGTTCGTTGATGGCACAGGGTGCGTCTTTGTCCGGCATGCAGCCAGTGCAAAGTTCCATGCCATCGAACAGTGCCTCGGACAACGAAACGGTACCAGGTAAAGTGGATGATTCCTGGATCACCACCAAGGTGAAATCCAAGTTCGCTGCTGCGAAGGGCGTCAAGGCATCTGACATTTCAGTCAGTACGACGGATGGCGCAGTCACGCTGACCGGCACCGCCACGTCCACTGCAGAAAAAAATCGCGCTATTCACATCGCCAAAAGGGTAAAAGGCGTAAAAAGCGTCGATGCATCAGGGCTGACAGTGAATTCGTCAGGCTCCATGCCTTCCTCCAACGGGAAGTAATGATTCAGCAGGCCAGCCGGGTCGGATGATTTATTCAGGGTGTCCGACCCGGCGACAAGGGTTAGTCGGCTTTTTCTTGAGCCGCCAGTAAATCGAGCGCTTCCCGCAGATAGGCGTGCGCCTTCGCGCGTACCGATTCGTCCGCGTAGTCTGGCGTGGTGGCGACTGTCACGCCATCCAGTTCCAGCGTAAGTGCATGCGACATCTCACGCAATTCGGCCGCACTGCCGCCCAGCAATTTCAGCCGCTTTTGCACCATGCCGGCTTCTTTCGGGTCCTTGAACGCTTTGGACAGCAATAGCTCTGCCCCGTCGGATGAAAACAAGCGGAAACGGAAGCTGCCATCGGCATCACGAAAACTGGCAAGACGCGGCGGACGTGCCGCCTTCGTCGACGACTGCATATCGCCGCCCCCCTCAACGAGAGACAACATCGAGCGCAAACCGATTGCATCGCGTACCGCTGCCACCTTGGGTGACGCGATACTGCGCGCCTTGCGTGCGCCGTCCTGCAAAATGTCCTCGATAACGGCAGGGCGTGCGATCAGTTCTTCGTAGCGTTCCCGCATGGGAGCGATGTCGGTTTCGATGCGCTCGAACAACACCTGCTTGGCCTCACCCCAGCTCATGCCCTCTTCCAAGGCACGACGGAAAGCATCGCTTTCGGCTTCGCTGGCAAAAGCACGGAAGGTGGTAAAAAGAGAGGAGCTATCCGCATCCTTCGGTTCCCCGGGCAGGCGCGAGTCGGTGACAATACGCATGATCGTTTCGCGCAGCTGCTTTGCACCACCGGCAAACAGCGGAATGGTGTTGTCGTAGCTCTTGGACATCTTGCGGCCGTCCAGCCCCGGCAAGGTGGCGACTTGCTCCTCGATCGCTGCCTCAGGCAATACAAAAAACTCGTGCCCATACGTGTGATTGAATCGCTGGGCGATATCGCGCGCCATCTCGATGTGCTGGATCTGATCACGCCCGACCGGTACCTGCTGCGCATCGAAAGCAAGAATGTCGGCCGCCATCAACACGGGATACATGTACAAGCCGGCGGTAACTCCCGCATCCGGATCCTCGCCGGCCTCTACATTCTTATCGACCGAAGCCTTGTAGGCGTGCGCGCGATTGAGCAGTCCCTTGGCTGTCATACAGGTCAGGAACCAGGTCAGCTCGGGGATCTCGGGAATATCGGACTGCCGATAGAACGTGACGCGCTCCGGATCCAATCCCGAAGCTAGCCACGTGGCCGCAATTTCCAGACGCGAGCGTGCGATACGCGCCGGATCCTGGCTCTTGATCAGTGCGTGATAGTCCGCCAGGAAAAAGAACGCATCGACATCATGACGCCGGCTGGCTGCGATGGCGGGACGAATCGCACCGACGTAGTTGCCCAGATGCGGCGTACCCGTGGTGGTAATGCCTGTAAGAACGCGAGTTTGCATGCGATGAAATCGAAGTCAGAAAGGTGCAAAAAGAAAAGACGGTGGACCGTCCTGCCCGGAACGGAGATCTTCCATCCGCGACGCAGTCTACGGACTCAATCCGGCTCACGCATCAAGGTCGATTTGCCGAACAGCGACTCCACCAGCTCCACCGCCAGCCTGGCCGTGCGATTACGCTTGTCGTAAGCAGGATTCAATTCAACGATGTCCAACGATGCCATGCGGCCGGTATCGGCGATCATCTCCATGCACAGCTGCGCCTCGCGATAGGTCGGGCCGCCGCGCACCGTCGTGCCGACACCCGGCGCAATCGATGGATCGAGAAAATCCACGTCGAAGCTCACGTGCAGGTGTGTGTTCGCATCGATGCCATCGAGTGCTTCTTCCATCGTGCGCTTCATGCCGACCTCGTCGATATGGCGCATGTCATAGATATCCATCTTCGCTTCGCGCACCAACCGTTTTTCGCCTTCGTCGACCGACCGAATGCCGATCTGGCGGAACACATCCGGCGTAACGGCAGGCGTATGCGAGCCGATATCGATCAGCTCGCGTGGACCGTTGCCGCACAGGCACGCTACCGGCATCCCGTGAATATTGCCCGAGGGCGTCACATGCGAGGTGTTGAAGTCAGCATGCGCGTCGAGCCAAAGCACACGCAGCTTACGTTCCTGCTCCCGGCAATGACGCGCTACCGCGCTGATCGAACCGATGGCGAGGCTATGATCGCCGCCTAGCATGATCGGCACACGACCAGCCTGCAGTTCTTGATGAATCGCCGCGTGCACAGCGACGTTCCAGGCAACCACTTCAGGTAAATGGCGATAACCATTCTCCGGCGGCTGCCAGGGGTTCATTGGACCGTGAAGATTACCGCGATCAATGACATCCACGCCGCGACGCCGCAACTTCTCGGCAAGCTGCGCCACGCGCAGAGCCTCGGGCCCCATCGAGGCGCCACGATGCCCGGCCCCGATATCAGTCGGCACGCCGATCAATGCAACCATCTGCTTTTTCATACCGCTTTTGCTCATGACGATACGTCCTTCATCGCACAAGTGTAGCCGCTTGCTTCTTTCCGGGCGCAATGAGGTCCATCAGGCACGGCAAGGAAAAGCGCGCGCCGATGAATTACACAACAGCGAATAGGCCCTTGGCTTCATCGAGCGCGAAAGAAGGCGGACGTGGTGAATAACGCACGTGCCGACAGCAGGACGTGCGGAACTGCCGATAGCATGATGCAAAGGCCACGCCTTCGCCGACGTCGACCTGGCAGGGCTATCCGCCCTGAGCCGAGGCGATGAAACTGGTGCCGACAGTCTGACTCGAACAGACGACCTACCGCTTACAAGGCGGTTGCTCTACCAACTGAGCTATGCCGGCGAGAAGAGATAGATTCTAGCAGGCCGGCGCGCGGATATGCCCAGTCTCAGAAACAGGCCGTGCTGTGCGAGCCGATGGCCGGGTCGCGGATACGGCTGCGCCAATCGAAGTGGTGACTGTCGATTGGGATCAGGTCCAGCCAGTATTCCGGCACGGTCTCGGTGCGCTCGCTCAGCTGCGCGGGAAAGCCCGCCGCAACGATTTCATCGCGACGCTTATGTGCGTTGGCCGGATCCTTGAACAGGCCCAGGGACACGGTGTTCTGGTTGTCGCCGGCGCTGATGACAAAGAAGTCCTGGATATTGTGCGCACTAAGCTGACGCGCCTGCGCCAGAGCCGCCGCGTGATTCGAGCTGGGCGGCAGATGTACCCACCATCCACGCATCTCCGTGGTCTGCTCCTGCCTTGCGCGCGTACGTTGCACTTGCGAGCTAAGCGCATTGCGCGCGATCCGCAAATCCTCCTGCGTCGCAAAGGGCCCCAGCGCCATGCAGGCATAACTGAGCGCGCTGGCACTGGGTGCCGTAATCGCTGGCGCGTCCGAACTCGCGCGCGCCGGTGCTGGTGCCGGAGAGGACGTTGCGGATGACGGCACAATCGGCGCCGCATGCGCCGTGGTCGTGGCGGGCGGCAATTCCGATAGCAGCCTGAGCTTGGGTATGCCCGGATCGGTGGCGAAGCTGCCATGTGCATCGTTCTGGCCCAAGAGCAGCCAGGCACCTACGGCGATATTCAGGGCAATCAGGAGGACAAAGAGCAAGCGCAGGAACATGGGCATCCAGCGTTGAGGGCACCGATTATTTTAGGAGGAGAAACACTGTGGATACGCGCGTGCCCATACAAGCAGGCCACGCAGCACGCTATCCGGGGCGAGTTCGGCGGAAATACCAAGCAGCTGCAGCATGGCATCGGCATCACCCCCATCCAGCAACAGATTCCATTCGACGTCCTCGGCCTGCTCGCTGACGTTTGCCGCAAAACGCTCGATCAAAGCCGCTGCAGCTTGCCAGCATCCCGAGGTCACGGCATCCGCCGTGTTGTCCGCCATATTGCGTATGGCACCGGATCGATCCGGCCGGATGCGCGCGGTTGCGCCAAACAGCGAGTGCTCCATCAGCAGCGGACCCGGCGCAATCAAGCCGCCAAGGTGTTGCCCATCTTCCGTCAATGCATCGAGAGTCAGCGCCGTACCGATACCTGCAAGCACGCACGGCGTCTGCCCGGCCGCGCGTGCCGCGACCATGGCCAGAAACCGATCTACGCCTAATCGTTGCGGTTCAGCGTACGCATTGCGCACGCCGCATGCCTCGGCCGGCGTGCGCACCCATTCGATCTTTTTCGCGAACACTTCGCCGACCAGATGCTCAAGGTCCCGCTCACGCGTCTCATCCACCACCGAAGCACCCAGCACGCGGCGTGGCGGCTCCAGGTTCTGCCATGCCTGCGCCAGTGCATGACGCACGTCTTCCCCCCACATGACGGCACCCCGTGCAACCCACACGTCGGCCAGTGAAAAGGCCCACTTCAATCGTGTATTGCCGAGATCGAGCAGCAGTGTCATACCCGTCGCACCGTGACGTCAGCACTTTCGATACTTTGCACGCCCGCCTCCGTCTGTAAGCGCAGGGCGCCGCGTGCGTCGATGCCAGCGCCCACCCCATCGCATTCACCCGCCGCGCTACTGATCCGAAGCGACGCTCCCTTCAAGGCGTCGTGCTTGGCGTATTCATCCACAAACGCGCCGAAGCCATCGCGCTCGAATTGGGTCAAGCCTTCGATCAGGCTGGCGATCAAAGCGCCGGCAGCGCGATTGCGATCGGGCGGCATACCATGGGCAAGGGTCGCCAGATCGCAAATAGGCTGGCCAGCTTGCTCACGCAGCGCCTCGGTCAGGCGCAGGTTTAGCCCAATACCGATGACTGCCGCGCAGGGCCCCTGATATTCGCCGCTCAGCTCGACCAGGATGCCCGCCAGCTTGCCCCCTTCTGCCATTACGTCATTGGGCCACTTCAGACGGGCTCCGGCAATATCCAGGGCATGCAGGGCTCGCAGCACGATGACGCCAATCGACAACGATAGTCCGGACAGCGACGCGAACCCGGCGTCGAAACGCTTGAGGCACGACACATAAAGGTTCAACCCCGGCGGGGAAAGCCAGGTCCTGCCCCGCCTTCCTCGCCCGGCCGTCTGCGTTTCGGCCATCACGATGCTCAGATCGGGAGCGGCGTGGCCACGACGCTGGAGTTCGCTGGAGGTGGAATCCAGCTCCCAGTAGACATCCAGGCCGCCAAGACGCCGGGCGATAACAGGCGACAAAGCCGCCCGGATGACTTGCTCGTCCAGCATCTGGATGGGCCAGGGCAGCCGGTAGCCGGCGGCACCGACAGCTTCGATTGGTACGCCGCGATGACGCAGGGCTTCGATCTGTTTCCAGATGGCGGCGCGAGTCACGCCTGTCCCGGTAGCCAGCCGGGCACCGGAAAGCGGCTCCCCCGGGGCCAGGGCGGCCAGAAGCTGCTGTGGCTGCATGATCTCAGCAGTCCGAAAGATGGCCGTGGAAGCGCGGCCAGATAAGGGCGATGGCAGGAGGAAGAAGCATCCCGCAATTCTACCGGTTGCCGGTCGCGGACGAGGGCACTGGTATCTCGGCGGCCTTTCTGGGACTATCCATAAGATAGGCATTATGCCTTGGGGGCTTTATCGCCATGCGTGCAACGCCATTACTGCTCGGATACATGCTGAGTCTCGGGGCCATCGCCAATGCGGCGGCCGCGGGCAGCGTGGCGGGCGGCGGTAGCGCCAACGTGGGCTCCAGCTACAGTTCTACCAGCACCCACCCTGCCGACCACAACAGCAGCCGCGATACGTCTTCCTCGAGCGGAGACGTGCTGAACGTTCCGCATAGCGGCAACGCCTCGTCCTCCTCATCCAGCGACCATAGCGGCAATTCCAGCGGCGGGGACGAGAGCGCCGTCCATTTCGGCGGTGGCAGTGTAGATTCCACACCCGATGGTTCGTCCCACGGCGCTTCCGGGCTCAGCTGGCAATCGCTGCTCCCTGGCTCGATCCAGTAATCCGGGCCTTATCCTTTTCAGGTCGAAGGCAGCGCCACACTGAAGCGCGCGCCGCCGAATTCCGGTGATCGGTCGACGGTGAGCTCACCGTTGTAGGCACGCACGATGTCTTGCACGATGGACAAGCCGATGCCGTGGCCTTTGACGCGCTCATCGCCACGTACTCCGCGCTGGAGGATTTTCTCGACCTTGTCCTCTTCAATGCCGGGACCGTCGTCTTCCACGCTCAACAGCAATCCGGGTCGTTGCCGTCCCGGCTGCGACTTCGTCTGCACCACCAGCAAGACATGGTGGCCTGCCCACTTGAAGGCGTTTTCGAGCAGATTACCCATCAGTTCAAGCAAATCTCCCTGCTCGCCATAGAACGCCGCTCCGTCTTCGATATCAAACTCGCATAGCACGTTTTTCGCCGCGTAGACCTTTTCCAGACTCTGCACAAGATCCTCGGCGTACCCGGCGATGGGCACCGCGCTGGCAAACGTCTGGCGCCCCGTGGTGGCAGCGCGAGCCAGTTGATAGGCCACCAGCTCATCCATGCGCCGCACCTGATCCAGCAAGGGCGTGCGTACATCAGTGGGCACGTCCCTGGATTCCACCTGCGAACGGATCACCGCCAGCGGCGTCTTGAGGCTATGGGCCAGGTCGGCAAGCGTGTTGCGATAACGCGTACGCTGCTCGCGCTCACTGTCGATAAATGCGTTGATGCGTTCCGTCAGGCCGGTGAGCTCGACCGGATACTGGCTATTGAGATGGTCGCTATCGCCACGCTCGACCCGGCTCATATCGCTTGCCACTTTACGTAGCGGTGTCAGGCTCCAGCGCAACAGCACCAATTGCAGCACGATCAGCATGACACCGAGCGTCGCCAGCCAGCCCACCAGGCTGCGGCGGTATACGGTGGTGTTGCTCTCCAGCTCGTCTTCGGTTTGCGCCACGGTGAAGGTCAGATGCACCGGAGCCCGTTCGGGCATGTCCAATGCCACGCCGAAGCTGTAGTAGTAGAGCCGCCCCAGCTCGGTATCCACAGGGCCGATGAATTGCGCTTGTCCCGGCTGCAGCGGGTGCAGGAAACTGAAATCGCGCCCCAGGGCAGATGAGGATTCCCAATGAAACCCGTTATCGCCCAGCACTACCGCATACAAGCCGGAACCCGGGCGCGAGAACATCGGATCGGGCGGTGTGTCCGGCATCAACGGTGTTCCGTCGCGTCGCACGTCCGTACCGGTGATGTAGGAGATCACATTGTCATGCAGACGATCTTGCAGCTTGTTGAGTTCGCTGGCGGCATAGGTGCGCGACAGGGTCCACCCGATGGCGCCGAGGAACGCCGCCAGCACCAGGCCAGTCGTAAGCGCTGCACGCGCCGCCAGTGAAAACGGGCGGCGCTCCGCGGCATCATTCGTCTTCGCTGCGAGGGATGGCAAAGCGGTACCCGCGTCCACGCACCGTCTCGATCGGCTTCAAACTGCTTTCCGGATCCAGCTTCCTGCGCAGGCGACCGATAAACACCTCGAGCACATTCGAATCGCGATCGAAATCCTGCTGATAAATATGCTCCGTAAGATCGGCTTTGGATACGAGCTCGCCAGCATGCAGCATCAGGTATTCCAGCACTTTATATTCATAGCTGGTCAGGTCGACCGGCTTGCTTTCTACCGACACGGTTTGCGCGGTGGTATCCAGCTTGATGGGACCACAGGCCAACACCGGCTTCGACCAGCCGCTGGCACGACGCACCAGTGCATTGATGCGCGCGAGCAGTTCTTCGACATGGAAGGGCTTGACCAGATAATCGTCGGCACCGTGCTTGAGCCCTTCCACCTTGTCCTGCCAGCTGCCGCGGGCAGTGAGGATCAGGATGGGATAACGCTGGCCCGCTTCACGCAAGGCCTTGACCAGATCCATGCCCGACATTTTGGGTAGGCCCAGATCGATGATGGCCAAGTCGAATGGCACTTCACGGCCCAGGTAGATGCCCTCTTCGCCATCCTGAGCGGCGTCTACGGCAAACCCATCGCGTTTGAGTCGAGCCGCCAGCGTTTCCCGCAGCGGCGCTTCGTCTTCGACCAGGAGGATGCGCATCAGTGTTTCTCCTTCTTGCTCCCGCCATTGGGGGATTTCTTGGTGGATTGTGCCGCAGGCGCCATACGCGTGGCATCCGATGGAACAATAATCACGCGCACGTGTCCCTCGGGCGTGAGGACCTTGATCCGGTACTCCACCCTGCGCCCGATATGACGCGGCTCAGCCGACAGGACCTTCCCGCCGACCCGTTGCTGTACTTGCATGACGGCCTGATCCAGGGTCAGGCCGGTCGCTGATGACGACGATTGAGCCATGGCCATGCCGGTCGCCATCAACCCGGCCGCGGCCATCCAGACAAGCGGTTTAGAAACCATAGTTCCATGCTTGAGCGCCGGGGGAGGAACCGGCTGACGCGTCATACTGCGGAATTGGGGCTGAATAATGACCGGACGGCCCGGCTGCCGGGGGACAAGTACTCATGCTGCAGCCTGCACCGGGGCCACCGCCTGCTCGATCAATGACCATCCCGCTCCTGGCAGGTGCGCCCCCTCGCTCAAGATACGCCGGAAACGTCGCGCGCCCGGCTCACCCTGATACAGGCCCAGCATGTGCCGGCAAATGTGCTTGAGCGCGGTGCCACGCGCCAGCTCCGCCTCGACATATGGCCGCATATGCTGCAAAACGCTTTCGCGGGCCGGCAGTGGCGTGCCGTACATGGCTTGTTCGATCTGCGCGAGCACAAAGGGATCGTGATAAGCCGCGCGTCCCAGCATCACCCCATCGACGTGCCTCAGGTGCTCACGCACCGCCTCCACCGTGGTGATGCCGCCATTGATCACTACGACCAGCTGGGAGAACTCGCGCTTGAGGCGATAGACGCGCGCGTAGTCCAAAGGAGGAATTTCGCGATTTTCCTTGGGTGAAAGCCCTTGCAACCATGCCTTGCGCGCATGCACGACCAAAACTTCCACGCCGGCCTCAAGCATAGTCTCGGTGAAATGCTGCAGATCGGCGTATTCGTCTTGATCATCCACGCCGATGCGGCACTTCACCGTTACCGGCACGGATACCGCATCGCGCATCGCCTTGACGCAATCACCTACCAAAAGCGGCTCACGCATCAGGCACGCACCGAAACGACCCGATTGCACGCGATCGGACGGACAACCCACATTGAGGTTGATCTCGTCATAACAGGCCTGTGCGCCATGCCGCGCTGCCTCGGCCAGCTCTTGCGGATCACTGCCTCCCAACTGCAAAGCTACGGGATGCTCTTGCTGGCTATGTTCAAGCAAGCGCACCTGTTTGCCGCGCACCAGCGCCGCACTGGTCACCATTTCGGTATACAGGCGAGCGTGCGGCGATAGCAGCCGGTGGAAATAACGGCAATGCCGGTCCGTCCAGTCCATCATGGGGGCGACGGACAAGCGCCAATCATGCTTGTGAAGGTCAGCGGGCGAAAGTACATGGGAGGTCATGTCCCTATTCTAAAGGCGGATGCCTTGTACGCCACGCCAAGCCCCCATATAAAAGGCGGGCTAACACAGGCAAGCCTAGGATCACGTAATCTATAGGCTTATCGCCCGTGGCAAGCACGGCGCTCGCAAGGCAACGGCACGGCCCCTCCCCGCGAGTAACCCGCTGTCCAGTACAGCGCACTCACCTATTGCACAATTCGAGAAGACGATACCCATGGTGGCTTTGGCGACCGAACAAGTAATTGACGTCCATCACTGGAACGAGAGCCTTTTCAGTTTTCGTACCACACGCGATCCGGGCTTCCGCTTCGACAGCGGCCAGTTCGTGATGATCGGCCTGGAAGTGGAGGGCCGCCCGCTGATGCGGGCCTATTCGATTGCCAGCGCGGCATGGGAAGAGCACCTGGAGTTCTTTTCCATCAAAGTGGAAAACGGCCCTCTGACTTCGCGTTTGCAACACTTGAAGCGTGGCGACACCCTTACGGTGAGCCGCAAGCCGACCGGCACGCTGGTCTTGACCGATCTCAAGCCCGGCAAACATCTGTACCTGCTCGGCACCGGTACCGGGCTCGCGCCTTTTATGAGCATCATCCGCGATCCGGAAACCTACGAGCGCTACGAGAAGATCGTGCTGGCCCATGGCGTACGCAACATCAGCGATCTCGCGTATTCGCACTATCTGCAAGACGAACTGCCGCAGCACGAATATCTCGGCGCGCTGGTGCGCGAGAAGCTGATCTACTACCCCACCGTCACGCGCGAGCCGTTCCGCCATCGAGGCCGCATCACCGACAACATCGTCGATGGTGCGATGAGCCAGGCGACCGGTCTGCCGCCGCTCAATTCAGAAACCGATCGCATCATGTTGTGCGGCAGCCCTGCCATGCTCGACGATCTCTGCGCCCTGCTTGATGCCCGCGGCTTTCAGGCCTCGCCACGCACACGCGAACCCGGCGACTATGTCATCGAACGTGCCTTTGTCGAAAAGTAAGCCAATTTTACTCTCTTCTTGTCTTGGCAATGTTCCGCTCCCTCTGATCCGTCGTCCCGGCAAAAGCCGGGACCCAGCGCCTTTGAGCCGTTGCAAACCCGCTCGGGCGACGATTTATTCAGAACATCTTTGGAAGAGAGCCGGAAAGCTGCGCTAGCGCACGCGCCCTTGACCTTCGTTGTCCCAGTAACCGAACACCCGCCTTGCGATCAGCTTGTAGAGCCGTTTGCCTGTCGCGCGCCACAAACGCGAATGCGGCGCGGGCGTGTTCAACATCACGCGCTGACGCGTACTCAATGCGTGCGCGCAATACGTGCGCTTGTGTTTCAGCAGATGACGCAAGTCTTCGCGCGCCAGCAAGCGAAACAGGCGCCCGCGCTTTCCGCGCGTCCATGCAATCTGAAAATCGACCAGCGCAGGACGGCCGTCCGTACGCACCAGCCAGTTAGGCTCTTTCGCCAGGTCGTTATGCACGATGCCACGTCGATGCAGTTGCACCAATAGACGCAAGGCGTCGCGGTAATAAGCCGGATCGTGCGGTTGCGCCTGCTGCATCGGCCTGCCATCGATATAGCCGCGCAGCAATTCGTCGCCATTCCAGCCATGCAATGCCGGCACGCCATCGATGCCTTCCAGCTTTGCCAGCGCGCGCGCCTCGCGCGCCGCAGCACGGCGCGCAAAAGCCCTTGCCCACCAGTGAGCCGCACGGATATTGCGTCGGATCAGACGCACGCCTCCGCGCTCGATCAGCTCGACATGGCCAAGTTCATCGGCCTTCAGCAGGTTGGGTTCCATCTGTCGTACCGCGCTACCGTGACGTATGCCTGCTGCTTGCCCATCGCAGCATGGCGGCAGACTATTGTCACCGATTCCTCGTGTCACCGCCCAAGGACCATGCATGCTCTTCATGGATATCGTGCTGTATCTACTCGCCATTATCCTGATCGTGGGTGGCCTGATCGGAGCGGTGTTGCCCACCTTGCCCGGCATTCCCATGATTTTCGGCGGCATCTGGCTCGCCGCCGCACTGGATGATTACCAGCATCTGGGCACTACATGGCTGATCATTCTCGGCGTGCTGGCGGCCTTTGGCGTAGCGATGGATTTCATCGCCGCATCGCTCGGCGCCAAGCGTGTAGGGGCAAGTTCACTGGCCATATGGGGCGCGTCCATCGGAACCTTCATGGGCATGTTCTTTGGCATACCCGGCCTGATCCTCGGCCCCTTCGTGGGAGCCCTGAGCGGCGAACTGATCTCCAGCAAAAGCGTGCTGCGCTCCACCCACGTAGGCATCGGCACATGGTTTGGATTGTTGTTCGGCGCGCTGGTGAAACTCGTGCTGTCGCTGATCATGGTGGCACTGGCGGCAGGCGTCTGGCTGTTCAATCTCTGATGCCGATCCATGGCCCTCTGCCGCAGCGCTCGGTGCATGCTGCACAGACCGCTCCATCCATTTCGTGAAGATCGTCATCACACAGTCTCCACGCTTCCCCAAGCTATCGAAGCACAAGATACCTGTCACGGATATCGCCTCCCCGATATCCGTTAATCCTGCAACCCCGCGCAATTCGCGGGGTTTTTTTTGACAAGAAAAAGCTCCCTGCCGCTGCGCGGCAGAGAGCTTGCCAGCAGTCGGCGCCTGCGGCTCAATAAGCTAGCGTGACGCTGCTTGCCGTCGTGGAAACGTTATAGCTGCACTGTGGCGAACTCGATCCAACCGGATAATCGGCACCCCATGGCGGGTTCGATAGCTGACTGAAGCCGGTGTCATAGACCGCGATGCTGGAATAAGTAAGCGGCGAACTGGCGGGCAACTGATTGCAGTTACTCACGCCATAGACCTCCATCACGCCGCCGAACACCCACAGCAGATTGCCGTAGGGATCGGTGCTCAGCGTAGTGCTTTGTCCAGTCGTCACATCCTTGGACGTGATATTCCACGTGCCGCAATTGTTCGCGGCCTGGCATGCCGTCGTGCCCAGGATCGTATCGCCCACGTTGACGTTGATCGGTCCGCTGTAATACGTCGTGCCACTGACGCAGCAGTTCCAGCTGGACAAGGTCCACACGGTGCCGCTGAACGCGTCATAGCCGAGCACCGGCTGCAGAATGGACTGCGGATTGACGTCGTTCTGTTCCAATCCTGGGAAGAAATAATCCGTCTGCCCCGATTGCCTCGTCGGTGTGCTTGGCACCTTCCAGGTCGCCACAATCTTGCCGATATTCACCGAGCTTTCGTAATTCGCATCTTCCACCCAACCATTGATGGCGGGTCTGGCGCGCGCTTGAATAGGCGGCAAGAAAAAACTGCCATCAGGCTCCACGCGCGTACCGTCGAAACGGTAATGCGGCTGCGTGCAGGCTGCCGGCTTGCGCACGCTTCCATCGGGCGCCTCGATACTGCCATCCGCATGCAACTTCTCGCCTTGATGCAACGGCTGCACGCATGCCGGCGGGAAAAAGCCATTGGGCGTGACGACATAATCGGCAGGCACGCCCGCTGGCCGTGCATTAGCTGCAAATTCGCTGATGGTCTTTGGCGTAAACGTCTTGACGACGTTATCCGCTGCCTGGACGCCGCCACATACACCGGCAACGGCCAGGATCACGAGCGCGCATGCGCTCTTCCACATAACTCGCCTTTGCGTCATGGGTTTCATGGTTCGCGTATCCCTCTTCAATGTGAGTGAACGCGCTCCTTCGCTCACGAAGGGTTTTTCACCTCTCGAGGTGAAGCACGAAACAACAATCATCCCCGAAGGGGCAATCCCCGCTCGACATCCTGTCTGGTGCCCCGCTAGCCAGCGGCTCCGGCACTGTTGCGGCGAGAGCGTGCATCGCCGGTGAAAAAGACGCTGTTTTTTCACACGATTTGGACGTCTATTGCACAAACTGGAGCATCGGGCATAGCCTGGAACGGCACAGCCACGATCCCTCCGTGTCCCCACACGGCGTGCCTGCGCTCACAACCCATCACATCGTCGTCAGGAGGTCGCTCATGTCGTCCGCAAGCCTGGCTGTCGTTCGTCGCTCGCACCCGGATGCGGTGCGTATCGCCGCACTCAGTGCGGCCATCACTCTCAACCTCGCCGCACTGGTTTTTGCACTGCATCCGCTGGCGCCGCAGATTGCGCAGGTTTTCCAAGCCGCCGCACCCACCACGATCCGTCTGATCGAGCCACCTCCATTACCGCCTCCACCGCCGGACATCGTGCTCAAACCAATGTCGAAAACCATGCCCGTCGTCATGCCCGTGCAAGCGCCGGTCATGCATGTCGAGCACTCGCCTCCACGGACAACGGCGACACCGCTGGTCACAGAGCCTTCACAAAACAGCCAGCCCGCCACTCCACCCTCTGTCGCGCCACCACTCACCATGGCACCCGGCGTGGTATCACTGGCTTATCGCTCTTCGCCGTTGCGGTTTCCTACGCAAGCCTTGCGCTTGCACATGCAGGGAACGGTGATATTGCGCGTTCTGGTCAATGAAAACGGCGAGCCGGTCGACGTCGTGGTCGAGCGCAGCAGCGGCTACCCACTGCTGGACAAAAGCGCACGCGAACAAGTGCTGGCGAGTTGGCGGTTCCAGCCTGCTGTGATCGACGGTCATGCTGTCAAGGCCTGGGCGCGCGTGCCGGTGCAGTTTGCACTGCAAGAGATGTAGCGGCGCAACAAAAACCCAGTCGCGTCACACGACTGGGTTTTTCTTTGGCACAGCAAAAAAGACAGAATGAATTAGCGCGACACCGGCGTTGATGCCGGCCGGCGTGCAAGATGCACGATTGCCCAGATCACGCCAAACACCAGCAAGGCCGGCAAAACTACCGGCAGCAATGACAGCGCGATCAGCGGCAACACCAGCAGCATCACGATGCCGCCGATAAAAAGTCCCAGCGCACCGGCAAGCAGACTGAACAACCCGCCGACCAAGCCGAAGACCAGCTTGAAGATCAAGCCGATCACCGATCCGATTACCCAAAGCATCCCTACCACCAGAAACAACGCCATCAGCTCGATCATCGCCCGTTCCTCCCATAACAGTCGCCAATGCCCTTCATGGCATTGAGATGCGCGCGGCCCGATAAAGGTTTAAGAAATCGTCCGCGCGGCCTGCACAGCCGAAACCATGACTTGACCAAAGCATAGGCCGGCGCCGAAAAATCGTCATGCTGCGGAAGTCATGCTTGATCGCCGCGGCCTTACGACCATTTAACGGCGGACATGCTCCACTGCCAGCCACCTAACGGTTTGCTTGTCACCGCTATGCGTACATACCGCCACAGTCTCAAAGCACTGCGTGATATTGCGCTTGCACACACCCTCGAAAAAAACCCGGACCTCGCCTCGCTCTCACGCGAACTTGGCGCCGTCATTCACCGCGATGCACAAACGCTGGCCGATGGCTTGCGCGAGTTGCGCAACCGCCGTCGCGGCTTCGATCGCTGGCTGCTGGCACGACGCAGTCGTCCGGGCGTAAGTGTGCTGGTGATGGCATGGCCGCCGGGCTACAGCCTGCCCTCGCATGATCATGGCGGCTTGTGGGGTATCGAAATGAGTTTGTACGGTGCCATCGAAGTGGAGTCGTGGTCGCGTACGTCCACCTCCGAGGCTTGGCATCTGCGTGGGCATGACTGGCTAGGCCCCGGCGACGCGACATGGTTCGACGCCGAGCTGCCCCACATGCATCGCTGCCGCAATCTTTCACGACAAGAGACTGCATTGACCTTGCACGTGTACGGCGGCGACCTCGAGGACTACACCTCGTACGAACGGGTCGAATCCGGATCGTTCTGGCAGAGTCTGCCGCAGCGTGCGCGGATCGTCGGTCCTCTTCGCGTTTAATGCTCGTATCCAGCCGGTTTCAACCCCACTCGATCAGGGAGTGACATGTTTCGACGCGTCGCCATCATCGGCGGCGGCGCCGCGGGAGCCACGCTGCTTAGCGAATTGCTGGAGCGCCCCGTGTCGCAGCCGCTGCATCTGGATTGGTATACCGGCAGCGGCACGCCAGGCCGCGGCATCGCCTATGGCACGCGCTCGGAACGGCATCTGCTGAATGTGCGTGCGGCGTCGATGGGCATGTTCGCCAACCGCCCGAATGGCTTCCTGGAATTCATACAAAAGCGTGACCCCGCCATCACCGGTACGGCCTTTCTGCCGCGATGCTGGTATGGCGATTACCTGGAAGCCGAAACCGCCAGTGCGCTGGCGCGTGCCAAGGACAAAGGGCACGACGTGCGCATCGTGCCTTACGATGTCGATGCCATGGTGCCCGAGAACGACTGCGTCACCTTGTTCCAGGGCGAAACCACGACGCGTGTCGAAGCAGCCGTGCTTGCACTCGGCGCCCTCTCTCCTCGTCCGCTGCCTCAGGTCGACGATGCCGCGCTTGCCAGCGGCCGCTACGTCACCATGCCATGGTCCTTGCTGGCCGATGCCAAAGCGGATGATCAGGCGCACAACGTGCTGGTCGTCGGGCTCGGCCTTACCGCCGTCGACGTGATCGTCGAACTCGCGGCACTGTGGCCAAACGCACGCTTCACAGCGATATCGCGTCATGGCGTGCTGCCGGAAGTACACCAGGCCAACGCCTCGCTACCGTTCGAAGACAGCGACGAGTTGGTCGAAACCATGCGCGACGCGCCAGACATCCGTACCTGGATGCACCTGGTGCGTGAAGCCGTAGGGCACACGAATGACTGGCGCCGCGTGATCGATAGCCTGCGGCCACACACCCCAGGATTGTGGAAGCTGCTGCCGCTTGCCGACCGCGCACGCTTCCTGCGCCATGTCAGATGGGCATGGGAACGCGCGCGTCATCGACTCCCGCCGCAAGTTGCGCAAGCTGTTCGTGCGCTGGAACGAGAGGGGCGCTTGCAACGCCTGCGCGGCCATGTACATGCCGTCACGCAAACCACACGCGGCCTGCAGCTTACGTATTTACCCAAAGGTGCGGCGGACGAACGCACACTGGAAGCCGACCTGGTCGTTCAAAGCGTCGGCCTCGAAACCGACGTGCGACGCACCCAGCACCCTTTGCTGCAGCAGTTGATGACCAACGGGCATATTCGCCCGGATCCCTTCGGCCTTGGCGTCGACGCCACGCCAGGCGGAAGCCTGCTGCACGATGGCCACGCGTGGCCTCGCCTGTTCGCCATCGGCAGTCTGCTGCGCGGCACCTTATGGGAATCCACGGCCATGCCGGAAATCCGCCAGCAAGCCCGCCATCTTGCCGATCAACTGCTGTCGGACTGAAACAAATCCCATGCGGCATGCTGTATGGGACCGACCCGTTTGGCCATAACGAGATGTTCGCCAAAAGATAGCCAGCAAGGGTTATCGGGAAAACAGCGGCGTTCGATTCCCGCGGGGAAATTCTTTGGAAAGCATCCAGGCAAGACGATGCAGGAAAAGTGGCAAGAGCATGCCTGCTTCCCGCACACTCCGCGCAGGACCGGTTCCTTCGCGCAGCCCTGATGAGTCTTTCACAGCTTCTTCCCTTGCTTGCCCTCCTGCTGCATCTGGCGGGCGTCGTGGCCGCCATGCATGCCGTCATGCATACCCGCACACCGCAAGGTGCATTCGCCTGGGCGTTGGGTTTATCACTGCTGCCCTACGTCACGCTCATACCCTATCTCTACCTGGGACGCAGTCATTTCCACGGCTACGTAAGCCTGCATCGCGAACATCGCCGGCGGCTCACCCAAGCATCCCGCCGCGGGCCATCCCATGACATTCCAGACTCATGCACGCGATACGGCGCGCTGACGCATCTCGTCCACGGTGCGTTTCACTCAGGGCAGGAACTCAAGCTGCTGATCGATGGCGAAGCCACCTTCAACGTCATCCTCGATGCCATCGCCCAGGCCAAGCAGTGCATCCTGGTGCAGTTTTTCATTTTTCATGACGACCGGCTCGGCCAGCGCATGCGCGATGCACTGCTGGAACGCGCTGCCGCAGGAGTACGCATATGCGTCCTGTTCGACGGCATCGGCAGCCACGCATTGCCCGGGCAATATGTCGAGAGCCTGCGCAACGGCGGCGTGGCTGTTTACCCGTTTGCTACACAACGCCATAGCAACCGCTTCCAGCTCAACTTTCGCAATCACCGCAAAATCGTCGTGGTGGACGGCTGGCTTGGCTTTCTCGGCGGCCTCAACGTCGGCGATGAATACCTCGGGCTGAAACCGCCGCTCGCACCCTGGCGCGATACGCACCTGCAGCTGGCCGGCCCGGCGGTGTCCGATCTGCAATACAGCTTCGCGGTGGATTGGCACTGGGTCACCGGCGAATTGCCGCCCATGCTGCCGCCTCGCGCCGCGCACGGCCATGCCCACACACTGATCGTTGCCAGCGGTCCGGCCGATCCGCAGGAAACCTGCTCGCTGTTCTTTACCGTGACCATCAATGCTGCGCACAAGCGTCTTTGGCTCGCCACGCCCTACTTCGTACCCGACCAGGCTGTCATGTCGGCGCTTCGCCTGGCGGTCATGCGCGGCGTGGACGTCCGCATCCTGATTCCGTCGCGGCCCGATCACCACACGGTTTTTCTCTCGTCCACGCTGCACGCTTCCGATGCCATCGAAGCAGGCATTCGCATCTATCGCTACCAACCGGGCTTCATGCATCAAAAAGTCATCCTCATCGATGACGACACCGCCAGCGTGGGCAGCATGAACCTCGACAACCGCTCATTCCGGCTCAACTTCGAAATCGGCGCATTGAACGTGGATCAGGCTTTTGCCAGCCAGGTGGAACACATGCTGATGGAAGATTTCAGTCGTGCCGTGCAGATCACCCGGGACGAATACCGCCGCGCACCTTACCGGCGACGCCTCGCGATGCACGTCGCACGGTTATTCGACCCCGTGCTGTAGCGAGAGAACAGCGCCGTCCAAACAGCAGGCCGTCAATCGCCGCGCAGCGCCCGCCGCCAGTCCCCGCCGCGCGCAATCCATCCGATACCCGCACCGACCAGCGCACCGACCAGTTCCCAGAACACACGCAAGCCGATGTTGTCGGGATCATGGATCGCCGCCAGCTTGACTTTCAGTAGCTGGATCGACTGCACGTTGCCGTAATTGAAGTAAAACAGATCCCAGATATCGCCACTGGCCGTCAGCGCCAGGGACAGCAGGAACGCAATCGCGATCTGACGAAGCGGACTCCAGCTATGACGTTTGCCGATCGAATGAATCACCAGATACAGCAACAGAGCCGCGACCGCGCTGATACCGCCCGCTTCGAGCCCGCCTATCAATCCATAGCCCATCCACGACTGGTCGTAATGCATGTACCGTATCCCGAATACCTGGTGCGAATCGCTTGCATTATGCCGGTGATCCGCAGTGGAATCTTGCGAATTCTCTTGCGGCTTGTTGCATGCAAAACCACGCGGCCCTGATCCTCGTCGATGTGCAACCGGATTTCATGCCCGGCGGCGCGCTCGCATGTCACGAAGGCGATGCCATCGTTCCGGGCATCGCCCAGCTCTTGCAGCGCCGCCTTTTCCGACAAACGGTCGCCACGCAAGACTGGCACCCGCGCGGGCACGTCTCCTTCGCCAGCATGCATGCCGGCAAAACGGCGTTTCAACCCATCCCGTTATATGGCCACCCCCAAACCTTATGGCCGGATCACTGCGTGCAGAACACCCCCGGTGCCGCGCTGCATCCGGCCGTCGATTGGTCGCCGGTAGATCTGATTCTGCGCAAGGGCAACCGGCCGGACGTGGATTCCTACAGCGCCTTTCGCGAAAACCATGGCCCGGGCGGCCAGCGTCCCAGCACCGGTTTGGCCGGATGGTTGCGGGAACGCGGCGTCACTGACGTGTACGTAGCCGGATTAGCGCGCGACGTGTGCGTGCTATGGACCGCGCAAGATGCGGTGTCGCTCGGTTTGCGCGCAAACCTTATCTGGGACCTCACCCGGCCAGTGGGGCCGGCAAGCGATGAGGCCACGCGCGCGAAGCTGGAAGAGCTGAGGATCGGCATCGTGGCATCCGGCCAACTGGATTGATCGCGTTGCCGCTCAGCCATTCCCCTTGCCGCTGCGGGGAAGGCCGCCGCTGGCGCCTCATCAGGCCTCGTCCTCACTCCTGACATTCACCTGCACGTCTTCATCGGCATCCAGCCAGACCTCGATGCCAATCGGACGGCAGCACACCTGACAATCCTCGATATAACGCTGCTCACCCGCCGATGCATCGACCTGGATATCGATGCGCTCGCCGCAATAGGGACATTGAATACTATGCAAAGTAAGCATGGCTACCTCACCTTCCGGCGCGTTCCGCCAGTTGCGCAATAGCCGCTGGAATGGCGGCTGGTTCGTCCACCGTGAGCATGTGCGGCGCATCGGCGTCACCCAGCCCATGTTCCAGCTCATGCTCCCACGTCACGTGATAAGGCATGTGCACAGCCCACCCACCCAGGCGAATCACCGGTTCGATATCCGAACGCAGCGAATTGCCCACCATCGCGAATTCCGCGGGTGTCAGATCGAACTCGCCCAGCACGCGCCGATAGGTGGCTGCATCTTTTTCCGAGACGATTTCGATGCGATGGAACAGCTCGGCCATACCCGACTGCGCCACCTTCTTTTCCTGATGAAACAGGTCGCCCTTGGTGATCAGCACGATCGCATGCCGCTCGGCAATTGCCGTCACCGCGTCGCGCATGCCCGGCAACAACTCTACCGGATGTTGCAGCACCGTCTTGCCAACCTCCACGAGCTGATGGATATCCGCCGCTGAAATACGGCCATCGGTAATCGCGATGGCCGTCTCCACCATCGACAAGGTCATGCCTTTCGCACCGTAGCCAAACAACTTCAGGTTGCGGCGTTCAGTCGCCAGCATGCTGGCCTGCACATGGGCATCGCCCACATCCACATAGCGACCCACAATCCCGGTAAACCGCGCGCTGGCTTCACGGTAATAGCCCTCGCTGTGCCATAGCGTGTCGTCACCGTCAAAACCGACGAGTTTGAGCATGAAACAATGCCTCGCGTGGGGTTGGAAAGCTTACCGCGCCGGTCGCCCGGATGTATGACCGGAACGCCTCACGCCGGCGCTACAATTCCATGACTGCATTGAGGACATGGCGTCTTATGGCGAACGGCAAACATGGAACATTCTGGCGGCGCTCGCGTGTCGTGCAGGTCGGCGGGCGCCCGTTCGTTTCCGAAGGGCTGAAAGAACGCCTCTGGGATGACTTCTACCATCGCGCCCTCACCATCAGCTGGCCGGCATTCTTCGGCGTAGCCGTCAGCGTGTTCCTGATGTTCAACGCCGTGTTCGCGATGATCTACCAGGTCGATCCGAACGGTATCGCCAATCAATATCCCAAAGGACTGGCGGGCGCTTTTTTCTTCAGCGTGGAAACGCTTGCCACCGTGGGCTATGGCGACATGCATCCGCAGTCGGTCTATACCCACGTTGTAGCGACGGTGGAAATCATCATCGGCATGGGCAACATCGCCGTATTCACCGGGCTGATCTTTGCCCGCTTCTCCCGCCCCCGCGCCAAGATCTTGTTCGGCAAACATCCGATCGTGCGTACCATCGATGGCCAGCAGACCTTGATGATGCGCGCCGCCAATATGCGCATGAACCTGATCGCGCAGGCGTCCGCACAACTGCATCTGCTGCGCCTGCACACCTCGTCGGAAGGGTTTCAGATCCGGCGCATCGAAGACCTGAAACTGGTCCGCGATGAGCACCCCATCTTCATGCTCAGCTGGAGCCTGATGCACGTCATCGACGAAAGCAGCCCGCTGCATAACGTCACCCCCGAAACGCTGGAAGCCGGCGAGGCTGCCTTGCTGCTGACCATCGAAGGCATCGACGAAACCACGTCGCAATCGATGATGGCGCGCCATCAATGGAACATCAAAGACGTGCGCTGGAACCATCGCTACATGGATCTCGTCCACCGTGACGAAGACGGTGTGAACGTGATCGACTACAGCATCTTTGATGAAGTGCTGCCGCTGGAGGAAGAGGAAAAGCAGCTCGACTGACACGTGCTGCACTCCTTCTCCCTTCAGGGAGAGGAGCCCATCGCCTCATGAATCATCAGCTCGCACGCCCCTCTGCTTAGCAGGTTCTACCGGGCCGCCGAATACGGTCGGGTACGACCCTCAGCCCTCAACACGTCGCCGTTCGGCATCGATGTCCTTCACCGGGCGCACCTCGATGCAACCGGTCGCCGCCCACGGAAAGGATTGTGCGATCCGCACCGCCTCGTCGATATCGGCCGCCTCGATCAGATTGAAGCCGCCCAGGTATTCCCGCGCCTCCGCGAAAGGACCATCGACCACCGTCGTACGCTGGTTGCGAACGCGCACCGTCTTGGTCTCCGTCGGGGGCTCCAGCTGCATGGAATCGAGCAGGTGGCCCTCCGCACGCAGTTCATCGGCGTGCTTGAAGCAGCTGTTCATCATCCGGTCGAACTGCCCGGGGGGCAGCGCATCCAGCAAGGTGTCGTCGTTGTAGATCATGACCAGGAATTTCATGGCGTTCTCGCAAAATCGTGGAGGCGTCAACAACCGGCGCAGCCTAGGCCAAGCCGGCAGGGAGGTCCATAGGCGCATGGCACGGGCCATTCCAGCTGTACCAACGCTCACCGTTCGAGACGCGCCCCGCACGCCTGTCATATAGTTCGCGTATTCAGCCGGGAAATCTTGCGGAATCGTCCGCGCCCCGGATCTTTCGAGTGAGCTGAATGGGAATGTTAAACAACGCCTGGCTGGTGCTGGGCTTGGTCGGCCAGACGGTCTTTTCGGGCCGGTTTCTTCTGCAGTGGATCTACAGCGAGTACAAACGGCGCAGCGTGATGCCCATGGCGTTCTGGTATGCCAGTGTCATCGGCGCGGTGCTACTGCTGTGCTATGCCTGCTACAAAAAGGATCCGGTCTTCATTGTGGGCCAGGCTGGCGGCCTGCTCATCTACGTGCGCAATCTGCAAATGCGCTGGCGTGGCAAAAAAAATGCCGCGACCGATTCTTCCGGCCTCACCTCATGACGTTCCCCATGCCGATAACAAGCCTGCCGCGTAACGCCTGGAGAACCCTATGTCGCTGAACCATCAAATCCTGTGGATAGGCGCAGGCATGATCGGACAAGTCATTTTCGGTGCACGTTTCCTGGTGCAATGGCTGTATAGCGAAGCGCGCGGGCAGAGCCTTATCCCCCCGGCATTCTGGTATCTCAGCGTAGCCGGCGGCGTGATCCTGCTCAGCTACGCCATCCACCAGCGCGAGGCCGTTTTCATCATCGGCGAATCGGTCACCTTGCTCATTTTCTTGCGCAATCTGGTGATGCTGCGGAAAGAACCCGATCCGGATTGAAGCATGGCCTGCGACAGGGCGGCACCATCGGGAGCGAATAATGCCAGGCATCCGTGCGCAGGACCGACATACCTTTACCTTCGCCGCCTGACGCGGTTCGCTCCGCCTTGTCACGCGCTCCAAGCCCTGCAGCCAGGTGTCTCTGCGATGTTCAAACGCTTTCTTTTGCTCTGTTTCGTGATCGCGTTGCCCGCCACAGCACCCGATGCCCGCGCCAGCCGGGCGCCTGCTTTCGATACGCATCCCGAACAAGCTGTTATCGGGCGCCTGCTGCCGCTTCAAGCGCACCAGTTTGAATTGGCCACCCTGCCCCCTGAGCAAGGGCGCGAACGCTTTCGCATTTCGAGCGCCCATGGTCATATCAAGGTCGAGGGCAGTACACCTAGCGCATTGCTGTTCGGCGTGAACTGGTATCTGAAATACGTCGCACACGTGCAGATTTCGCCCAACGGCGATCGCGTCGGCAGCGCACCGTTCCCGCTGCCCACAAGCGTCATCGAAAAAGACACGCCCTACGCCTACCGCTACGCACTCAACGAAAACGTCGACGGCTACACCGCACCCTATTGGGATTGGCCGCGCTGGCAGCGCGAGATCGACGTGCTGGCCCTTTCCGGCATCAATGCCATGCTGATCGAACGCGGCATGGATACGGTGCTCTATCAAACCTTCCGCGACGTGGGTTATTCCGACAGCGAGATGCGCGCCTGGATTACCCAGCCGGCCCATCAAAACTGGCAGCTGATGGGCAACCTCTGCTGCTTCAATGGACCGATCAGCACGGCGCTGATGCAAAAACGCGTGGCCTCCGCGCAAAAGATCGTCGCCCGCTTGCGCGCGTTGGGTATCACGCCGGTATTGCCCGGTTTCTACGGCATCGTGCCCGCCGATTTCCAACGCCGCTTTCCGAAAGCACATGTGATCCCGCAAGGCGAGTGGGCAGGCTTCACGCGGCCGGGCTGGCTCGACCCGCGCGATCCGATGTTCGCCAAGCTGGCCGCTTTGTTCTATCGCCATCAGCGCGAGCTGTTTGGCGACAGCAGCATCTACGATATGGAAGTGTTCCAGGAAGGCGGCGATGCGGGCGACGTACCTGTCCCGGCAGCCGCCCGCGACGTGCAAAACGCACTGCTTTCCGCGCATCCCGGCGCGCGCTGGATGATGCTCGCCTGGCAAGGCAATCCACGCCAGGATCTGCTCGCCGGCGTCGACCGCCGGCATTTGCTGATCATCGACATCGATCACGACCGTGTTCCGCGTGACAACCGCCAGAAAGATTTCCAGGACGCTCCGTTCCTGTTCGGCGGCATCTGGGAGTTCGGCGGCCGCACCACGCTTGGCGCGAATACCTACAACATCACTACGCGCCTGCAACGCCTCGCCCACATCAATAACAACATGGCCGGCACGGCGATTTTCACCGAAGGCATGGACACCAATCCCTTCGCTTTCGACCTGTTTTCCGAAATGGCCTGGCGCAGCAAGCCGGTCGATTTGGCGCAATGGACAGCCGATTATGTACAGCGCCGCTATGGCGCCGCCGACACTCACGCCCTGGCCGCCTGGAACGTGCTGTTGCATACCGCCTACGACATCCGCATTGACCAGGTGGTCTTCAACAGCGAGCGCGATGCCGCGCAGGAATCGTTGTTCGACGCCCAGCCGAGCCTCACCGTCAATCGCGCCTCGAACTGGTCCCCGGAAGCCATGCGTTACAGCGCGACAGCGTTTGAGCAGGCCCTGCCGCAGATGTTGCAGGTTGCGCCGGCGCTACGTCACAGCGAAACCTATCAATACGACCTGGTCGATATTGCACGCCAGACACTGGCCAACGAAAGCCGCCTGCTATTACCGCAGATCAAGACTGCTTACGACAGCAAAGACCGCGCACGCTTCGACGCGCTTACGCAATACTGGCTGCACCTGATGGACCTGCAAGACCAACTGCTGGCAACCAACCGTTTCTTTCTCGTCGGCAGCTGGCTCGCGCATGTTCAACCCTGGGCCTCCACACCTGAGGAACGCGCCCGGCTCGACTACGACGCCCGTTCCATCCTCACCACCTGGGGTGACCGCCACGCCAGTGAAGACGCACACCTGCACGACTACGGCAACAAGGACTGGGCGGGACTCACCCGCGACTATTACCGCCTGCGCTGGCAGACCTATTTCCACAGCTTGGACGAGGCGCTGCGTACCGGCACATCGCCCAAGCCCATCGACTGGTTCGCGATGGGCGATGCCTGGAATCACGGTACCCAGCACTACGCCGACCAGCCGTCCGGCGATGCATATAGCGTAGCCGTACGCGTAGCACGCACCCTGCAGCAAGTGCCGCATTGAAGAAACATTCAACACGCCAGGGCTGGTTCGACAAGCATTGCAGCGCGGCCTAAGTGATCGGATATTTTTATTTGCACTCACGGCCGTTGGCACGCGATGCCATACGCCGCCGTGAAAGGGCCGTGGCGTGCATGCTCAACTCAGCGCCCATTCCGCTGCGGCACGCGCATGAATGGCAGTGGTGTCGAACAACGGCACAGATGCATCCGCCGGTCCCACCAGCATGCTGATTTCCGTGCAGCCGAGAATGATGGCTTCGGCGCCTCGCGCAACGAGCTCCGCCATGATGCGGCGGTACGCCTCATGCGAGCTGTCGATGATCTTGCCCAGGCAGAGTTCTTCGTAGACCACGCGATGCACAAGGTCACGGTCGTCCTTCTCCGGGATCAGCGTCTGCAAACCGTGGCGGGCCAGATGCTCCGCATAGAACGGCTGCTCCATCGTGAAGCGCGTACCGAGCAAACCGACCCGCTGAAAGCCTGCCGCGCGAATGTCCTTGGCGACGGCATCCACTACATGCAGCAGCGGCAAGCGCACCGCTGCCTGGATCGCGGGCGCCACCTTGTGCATGGTGTTGGCGCAGATCACCAGCGCCTGTGCGCCGGCGCTCTCCAACCGTCGGGCGGCATCGGCCAGCATCTGGCCGGCGGCTTCCCAGTCGCCGGCATGCTGGAGCTGGGCGATCTCTTCAAAATCGACGCTATACAGCACGATCTTCGCCGAATGCAGACCGCCCAGCCGCTGCTTGATCGTTTCATTGATGAGCCGGTAATACGGAAGGGTGGATTCCCAGCTCATTCCCCCGATAAGACCGATGATTTTCATACGTCACCCGTGGTTGCCCTGATCCCATCAGCATCGCCATAGCATGCCCTGCGCATCGGCTCGGATGCGAGCGGTCGTCGGTCCAAGCCGGCCCGTTGCCGGCGCGTCGGCTGATTGATACAGATCAAGGCCGCTGCTCATCCCGATGCCTAGCCTGTCACGCAGGTGGAACGTATCAGCGCGCAAAAGGCCACGGCTATGTATGCAACCCTGATGGTGAGCCTGGAACTGGGCCGCGACAATGGGCGCCTGCTAGGCATAGCCGGCGATCTTGCCGAGCGATTCGGCGCGGAGGTAATGGGCGTCGGCGCCTGCGAGCCGCTGAAGGTCGTCTACAGCTCAGGCAATCTTCCTGGCGGCATCGTGGACATGGACGATGCGGAAATCAAGCAGCACGCCGATGAAGCCGAGCGCCAACTACGTACATTGCTCGGGCGGCGTGCACGCACGGTCACATGGCGGGCCAGCATGACCGACTGGCCTTCTCAATTCGCTGTCCGGCAAGCACGTTGCGCCGATTTGGTTATCGTCAATCAAGGATTGAACGGCGACGCACTCGACCGGCTTCGTTACGTCAACACCAGCGACCTGGTAATGGAGGCCGGGCGCCCCGTCCTCATTGTGCCGCCGTTTGCGGATGACATCGCTGCCCGTCGCATCATGGTGGGCTGGAAAGACACGCGCGAAGCACGTCGCGCCGTTGTCGATGCGCTGCCCTTCCTGCGACGCGCGGCCCAGGTCACGGTGGTCGAAATCGCCAGCCACGATGCGCTGCAAGAGGCTCAATTCGACGTGGACGACGTGGCTTACTGGCTCCGGCGTCACGGCGTCCCGGCACGTGGGCAGGCAGTGCCGGCCATCGGCAAGGAGCCCGGACAGCTGCGCGAGGTGGCCCGGCAAGAATTAGCCGATCTCATCGTCGCAGGCGGCTACGGTCACAGCCGTTTCCGCGAATGGGCGTTAGGCGGCGTCACCAGGGATCTGTTGCTGCACGCAACGATTCCCGTCCTGGTCTCCCATTAGGACCTGTTTACACGACTGGCCCTGGCACCCAGGCGAGGCGACTGAAGTTTTCCCGCACAGCGCCGATACACGCCTACAGGCACCTGCAAAACGCTTGGCGCTCAGCGAAGGCCTGGCCACTGCACGCCCAGGGAGACCGCATGATCAGCACTCGACCTAATCTTGCTTACCTCAAAGCCGCGTGGGCCGCTCACGCCAGCATCAGCGCCGAGAATTGCCGGCAAAGCTATGTCGACGCAGGCATATCGTTCGAGCGCATCAATCATTCATGGGTCGTGCGCAAGAACGACACACAGGTTTCCACCATGCCATTGCGCTACACGCGCCATGAGCTGCGCTTGGGATTCCTAGGCCGGATCGAAATGGAAGCGCGCAAGGCGGCCATGGAAATTGAAAACGTGCTGCTACGCGATCTGCATCTGCCCGAAGAGCACACCTTGCTCATCGAGCTGGAAGAGTCGATGCGTCACCTGCGGCGCAAAGGCAGCCGCGTGCTATCCATCTTTGTCGTGCCCACGCCGGCAGCCGATGCCTCCCACCGCATTTGCGTGGAAATCCAGGCATTTCTCGATGCACCAAGGGCCTGTCTGTTTGCTCACCGGATCACCCCGCAAGGTTATGTGGGCACCGACCTGCTGACTGGCTTCACCAAGCGCCAACGCCATCCGCGCGCGGCCACTTATACCGAGCTCGCCGAATGCATGGTGACGACGGTGAACCAGACGCTCGACGCCCTCGAACCGACGCCTTTCACCCACATGCAATAGTGTCCGTAAAGATGCCTATCGCACGGTTGTAAAGTAGCCCGCCGGAGTTCACAGTCCCTTCACGAGGACCAGAGGCATCGTCGCGCCGCTACGATCAGCAAACGTTCGAATAAGGGCACCGTGTGTTGAAAGAACAGTCACCCGACCCGGCCATCATCGCCGCGTTGTCCGGACAGAGCTTGCTGAAAAATCTACCCGTGCCCGTCTATACGACGGATGCACAAGGCCGCATCACGTTCTTCAACGATGCGGCCGTTGCTTTCGCCGGGCGCGTGCCCTCGCTAGGCGAACTTTGGTGCATCACCTGGCGTCAATTTCTTCCGGACGGTACGCCCTTGCAACACGACGAATGCCCCATGGCGATTGCCCTGCGCGAACGCCGGCCCATTCGCGGATTCGAAGCAATCGCCGAGCGTCCGGACGGTACGCGCATTCCGTTCATGCCCTACCCGACGCCGTTGTTTGACGACAACGGGGAACTGATCGGTGGCATCAATGTGCTGATGGATCTGTCCGATCAAAAGCGTGCCCAACTGATGCTGGAACGCTCCCACGCAGAGTCGGAGGCGGTCCAGCCATCCGCGCCTCACCCACCCCATGCGTCGACCGCATCCAGCCGTCGCTCCAAGCACGATTTCGAACTACTGGTAAGCAGCGTTACCGATTACGCGATCTTCATGCTGGATACCTCCGGCCACGTCACCAGCTGGAATAGCGGCGCGGAGAAGATCAAAGGCTATAGTGCTAACGAGATCATGCATCGGCACTTCTCCTGCTTCTACACACCGGAGGACCAGGCCGCGGGCATTCCGCAACTTGCCTTGGCTACCGCCATCCGTGACGGGCGCTACGAATCGGAAGGCTGGCGCGTACGCAAGGACGGCACGCGCTTCTGGGCCAATGTTGTCATGGACCCCGTGCGGGATAACGGCCACCTCGTTGGCTTCGCCAAAGTCACGCGCGACGCCACCACGCGACGCGCTGCCGAATTGGCGCTGTTCGAAAGCGAGCGTCGTTTCCGCGGCATCGTCAACACCGCGCTCGACGCCTTCGCCCAGATCGACGAAAACGGCCGCATCACGGAATGGAATCCGCAAGCGCATGAATTGTTCGGCTGGTCGCGCGAACAAGTCATCGGCAAGCCGCTGGCGAGCCTGTGTTTCCCGATGGACGACACCACCGCGCCGGCATGGCTCTCTTCCGTGTGGCGCGACAAGTCGGCGCCACGCACCCATCTGTTTCAGGCCATCAACCGCTCGGGGCGCCGTTTCACCGCTGAAATCAGCGTTAGCGTGCTGAGGCTGGCTTCGGGTCCGCTGATGAATATCTTCATCCGCGACCTGACCGAAAAAATGCAAATGGATATCCAGCTGCGGCAATCGCAGAAGATGGAAGCGCTGGGTCAATTGACCGGCGGCATCGCACACGACTTCAACAATATCCTCCAGGCCATTTCGAGTTCGCTCGAAGTGATCGAGATCATCGGCCGCAAAGAACGGTTCTCCAAGGCGGACAAACACATCCAGAACGCGCTGGGCAGCGTGCGTCGCGCCGCCGCGCTCACCCATCGGCTGCTTGCTTTTGCGCGCCGCCAGGCGCTCGATCCGCAAGCCGTGAACGTAAGCGCCTTGGTCGCCGCCATGAGCGAATTGCTGCGGCACTCGATCGGCGAACACATTGCGCTGGAGCTGGTACTGCCTGACGACCTATGGTCCGCGCACTGCGACGCGAACCAGCTCGAAAACGCCATTCTCAATCTCGCCATCAATGCGCGCGATGCCATGACTGACGGTGGCCGCTTGCGTATCGAGGCATCCAACGTCGACGGCAACGATCCCGCCGCCTTCAACGTGCTCGATCCAGAAGGCCATTACGTCAAGATCACCGTCGCCGATAGCGGCACCGGCATGCCGCCCGACGTCAAGGAGCGCGCCTTTGATCCCTTCTACACCACCAAGCCGGTAGGTCAGGGAACAGGCCTGGGACTCTCCATGGTCTACGGCTTTACGCGGCAATCCGGCGGTCACTGCGTGATCGACAGCGAGCTGGGCGAAGGCACGCGCATCAGCCTGCTCTTGCCGCGTTACCTGGGTCCGGCGCCGCGTCCCATGGCAGCGACGACCAGCAACGAGCGGCCAGCCGCGCAAGGCGAGCACATCCTGCTGATCGAGGATCAGGTGGTCATCCGCGACGCAATCACCGAGGTGCTCACCAAATTGGGTTACGAAGTCATGCAAGCCTCGGATGGCCTGGAAGGATTATCCATTGCAATGGCAGGCAAATCGTTCGATCTCATCATTACCGACGTCGGACTCCCCGGCGTCAATGGCCGCAGCCTCGCCGACACCGTGCGCATCAGCCAGCCGAATCTGCCGGTGCTGCTGATGACGGGCTACGATGCAAACGCCGTCCATGCCATGACCGGCCTGCCTCCCGGCATGGCACTGCTGTCCAAACCCTTCACCGTCGACTCGCTCAGCGAGCAAGTGCACCGCCTCATGGAATGGCGGCATGCGCAGATAAGGGCCCACCCAGCGTAAACCCGGCTCACCGTGCACTTGATCAGCAACACCTGTCACTCGGGCTGGCGACGCAAGGTCCGAAAAGAGTGGAGCAAGCTTGTGACGCGATCTGCCTGTGTGCTGCTGTTCATCCTGAGCACCGCGTTACCATTCGTAGCCTCGGCTCAAATCGGCCTCAACGATCTTGCCCGTAACGTCAAAGCCTTGGACAAGAATTTCGACATTGCCGAAAAAATCACGACGGACTGCTAGCCATGCAGCGCAGGCCCGACCGATCCCCTTTATTGCACGCCATATCGATGCCATCGATGTGCATCACTGCGACGTCGCGTCCAAACAAGACGTGCACCGTTATATCGCCAAGGCACTCAAGCCTGCTTCGCCACCGGCCGCCGTATCATCCGCACATCATCCTTGAGAGCTTGCCTGGATGTTTCGCGCCGCGCCGATGATGAACAGCCGGCGCAGGGCGTCAACGTTCCTGCTTGCGACTGCGCAGTGTCTCCACCGCTTCCAGCAATCGGTTGACGTTGTAGGGCTTGTGCAGAAAAAGATCGTAGCGCGCCTGGTGCGGCGGAAAATGTGATTCCGGTACGGCGCTGCACAGGATGATAGGCCCCGAATAACCGGCCTCCCGGACCTTTTCGATCAGCTCCAGCCCCGACATGATGGGCATCATGAAGTCGGTGATGATCAGCTCGGGTTGCTCCTGCAAGGCAAGCTCCAGCCCGTAACGGCCATTTGTGGCAACCGTTACGTGATAGCCGCTGTATTCGAGCAAGTCGCTCGTTACCGTGGCAATATCCGGGTCGTCCTCCACCAACAGAATTCGTAGCATCGGCTCAATCCGTTTGATCGAAACCAGTAGTTCTGGGATCGGTGCCAAGCGCCAGCCCATGCCTCCCTATGCAAAACGGCTGGCTGCGCGGATCAAAATGCCGATCGCGCATCTTCACAATCGATATGTACCGTTGCGAAGCGTGATGACGGCGCGAAATGTTGAACACCAGCACATTATCGACCATCGCGGAGAGCTCATCGTTCGGCATGGCGGTGTCGATCTCCAGCTCGATGCTTTCCTGCGTATACACCACCGTGGCGCCTGACTCGCGAAGTTGCAAGCTCAAGGCATTGATCACGTAGGGTAAGCGATTGCGGTGAACCAGATTGTCGCGCAAGGCCACAATGCCATCGATAAAAACCCGCTTCGCGCCAATGGCGCGGGCATGCCGGACGATATCGTGCGCAACCTCATCGACAATCAATTCCGACGGCGACAACCACAACATGCGCAGGGCTCCGCACTCGAACAACGGTGCCAGGTCGATCCCGATCTGGCGGCCGCGCGCGGCCAGGCGTGCCGGACTTTCGTAGAAACTCAGCAATAGCGCTGGCGACTCCACCGTGGCCTGCGCGACAAAGTGCACACCCAATGTGGTTTTGCCCGAACCCGTCGGCCCTAGCACCAATGTGGCCGATTCCGAGGGAACGCCGCCACCCAGCAACTTGTCGATATCCGGCACGCCCGTGCTGACCTCGGTCGTCACATGCGAAGGCGGCGGCACATCGCTGATGCAGCTTTCGATACGCGGGAATACTTCCACGCCTCTCGCACTGATGCGCAACTGATGCTTGCCGCCCAGCACGCGCGCGCCGCGATGTTTTCGCACCTGTATGGTTTGCACGGCGCGATAGTCCACCGTGTCGTTATCCATTTCGATCCATCCATCGACCATGGTGTGCTCAGGGCTGCTCGCTTCGCGTGCCTGATGCGTGAGCATGACCAATACCGCATTCGCCAATCCGGCCACGCCTTGCAGCGTATGGATAAACGAGCGGAACTCCTGCTCCGACGCCACGGACTGCGCGACAAAGGTACCGTCCAGCACCATGGCGGTGGCTCGATGCCGCTTGAGTTCATGCTGGATCAGCTTGAACAAACCAGGCAATCCTTCCCGTTCCAGCACGCCGTAGCCACTGATGTATTCCATGCTCCCGGGCACGGCAGTCTCGTCGAAGAATTCCATCTGCCGCACATAATTGAGCATGCGCGTGCTGGATTCCGCCAACAGCGACATATAGAGGGCCCGACCGCCCGAACGGACATGCGCGTAGCAGAACTGATTGGCAAGAATGGTTTTACCTGCCCCGGGTGGCCCTTGAATGATGTACGCCGAACCTCGCAGGAAGCCGCCGCCGGTCAAACGGTCCAGCCCCTCCACACCTGTCGAGATTTTCTCGATCACAAATCATTCTCCCAATGATTCTTTTTGTCGCCACATGATACGGGGGGTCTGGCCGACCCGACAGTGGCAGGTCCGTCGACAAGCGAACGTGGAGGTACATCTAAGAGACTGCGCGAACCCGCGATCGTTCCAATGGCTGCATCCCCGCTTACGCAACGATCATAGCTGCTTGGTCAAGGATCGTTGAACTTGCGGCGCTCGATGAGCGAAGCCACTCTGCCCGCCACGTCGCGTCCGAACACGAACCCGCTCCGTTCACCATCGCTGCCCATGCACACGTCTTTCGCCACCGACTCAGACACGTCAGGGCTCCCGCCAGGGTTCGTCACATCGCGCAAGCTTCCCATGAGCGACGCTCACGATGCAGGCACGGCCCGGCGCGTAACGATGTAACGATACTTATTCGTGCAATCGCCATGTCGAAGATCGGCAACCATCCATCGTGGAAGCGCACCGTGGTGAGGGTGACATCTGCGTAACCAGCAAGCTTCCGTGGACTCGCTTGCCTCACGAAAGTAAGCGAGCATTGGTCGCGCATCACGGATGACTGGCCAAAACATTTCTCGCCCGTGTTGCTCAACCTGCAAGGCCACTGTGTGGTGTTGCTGGACGTGCGCCTTGCGCAACAGGATGCTTCCGAATAGGCCCTGCGACAGCAGATGCAGTGAAGCAATCGCATCCGGCTCGTGCGACATGTGACCGAATCTCCCAATGAGCACGGCATCATCGGCCAGCCTGCACTCCCTTACCGGCTCGTCACCGACTGGTATAGCGTCGGCCCACGCTTGGACGATGCGTAGCAATTCGCCCCGCATAGAGGAGCGATCATCCACCCGGGCGACCTATCACAGCCGCACCTTTCTCCAGTCTCATCGCATGTGCAGGGCGACTGTTTCGCCCGCGAGATTGAGGCAAAATGATCCGGCTGCTACGCACCGAGGCATCCCGTGATCGTTCGTCCCCGCCCCAACTGGTTCCGCATGCTGCTCGTCATCCGCGGATCGGTGTTGCCGGCAATTCTTCCACAACTGCTGGTGACGTTGGCATTTGCCCTCGTGGTAACCGTCCTGCATGGCCGCCTGTTCGTCTGGAAAATCTCCCTGACCTTCGTCCCCTTTTCGCTTATCGGCCTGACGCTGGCCATCTTTCTCGGCTTTCGCAACAACACCAGTTATGCCCGCTACTGGGAAGCCCGCGTACTGTGGGGCATGGTGCTCAACGACACCCGCTCGCTGGCGCGCCAGGCCTTGACGCTGACCGATGGCACCGCGCAAAGCACGCTTTTCGTGCATCGCCTGATTGCCTTTGTGCATGCACTGCGGCATCAACTGCGCGGCACCTCGCCAGAGAACGATCTCGCACGCTGGCTTTCAGACGACGATCGCGCCCGCCTGGCCGGTGCGCGATTCAAGCCATCGCTCATCCTGCTGCTGTTAGGCGAGTGGTTGCGCGAGAGGCGGCAGGAAGGCGTGCTTTCGGCACCGCTGGCGCAGGCCATGGAAGTGCACATGGGTCGTCTCAGCGATGCCCTGGGTGGCTGTGAGCGCATTGCCAGCACACCGATTCCTTTTACTTACGCGGTGATCATCCACCGCACGGTGTACTTCTACTGCTTGCTGCTCCCGTTCGGCCTGGTGGACTCCATCGGCGCGATGACACCCGTGGTCGTCACCTTTATTGCTTACACCTTCTTCGCACTGGAAGCGCTCAGTTCCGAGATCGAAGAGCCGTTCGGCACCGAACCGAACGATCTGGCCCTGACGGCCATGTCGGAAAGCATTGAAGCATCGCTATTGGAATTGCTCGGCGAGCGCGAGCTACCGGCACCACCGGCAGCCACCCATTATCTGCTGACGTAATCCAGCCCATCGATCACTGTTTAATCGCTGCCCGTTTAATCACGCGTCACGACGGCACGCGCCACACCTGCAAGCCAATGCAAGAAAAGTAAGCCGGTACCAAACGGATGACTTTATTTCGCAACAGAGCGTCCTAGCCGGGCAAATTCCGACCGTTGCGAACCTGTCGGAAAACGCCGCGTGTCGCTGGTGCGTCATCCATTCGACGCCGATCTTTCGGCGCATTGCCCATCTTCGTCTCGAGCAATGACCGTCATGGTCAATTTGTGACGCAGTTCCATAGATTCATTCATTTTTGTGAAATTTATCCTCCGTGATCGCTTGCTTTGTCATCAAATATTTGGTTGGCACAACGATTGCTAGCTCCCTGGGGGAGTGCCGCACCCATTACAAGCATGTAGGCACCATGTGCGCTGTTGTCTGCACAAAATCTTTCTCAGGGGACTTATGAATAGAAATACCTTGGGCCTTGTTTTCAACAAGGCCAGGAGCATGTCGGTCGTCGCACCGGAAATCGCCAAGGGCGCGCATAAGTCTTCCCAAAGCAAGCATCCTTCTCCCACACACAGACAGGCGCTTGTACTGCAGTTCGTATCCGCCACAGGAGCGCAGGCGGGCATGATCAGCTGCGCGCATGCACAAGCCGCCGTCGCCAATGCCGGCTTCGAAACCGGCCATCCCGGCGGCTTGACCGATGAGCTCGGCGCACGGCATTCGGCTTGCGGCGTTATCGCCGGCGCGCGCGCGTCCTTCTAAGGTGCGGCAGGAGGGGGCCTCACACGGCGCCACTCCCGCATTCCCCCACCCCATTCCCCACAGCTTGGCGTCTGGTAATGCATTCATTTGATAAACGGAGACACTTGCACAGGCACCCCGCTCACACACACGGAAAGTTATCGAGGATTTTTTTGAGTCAACGCAAGGACGCACTGACAGGCCTGCTCCATCGCGACGGCTTCGCGGCCGGCGTGGAACGACATCTGGCTGCAGCCGGTGACGAACCGTTGCGCGCCATGCTCGTTATCGACGTCAAGGGACTGGCACGCATCAACGACATGCTCGGCCACGCCCGTGGCGATGAAGCATTGCAGGCCATCGCCCAGCGCTTGCGGCAGCGCCTGCCTGCCGATGCCCTGGCAGGACGGCTTGAGGATCATCGCTTCGCCTTATGGGTGCACGACCACGATGCGCAAACCATCGATCGCATGATCCTCTCTCTCCAACTGGCGGTTTCCGAACCGTTGCTGATTGCCGGCATGGAGTTCCAATTGCGTTCCGCGGTCGGCATCGCGCATCACCCCGAACATGGCCCGTCAGCCGGCGACCTGTTGCGGAAAGCAGGCATGGCCGCGACGCTTGCGCCAGCGAAATACAGCTCGTCCTATCAGTACTTCGATCCGTCGATGGACGACTCGCTTTCCAAGCACGATGCGATCGAACGAGCCCTTCGCCGCGCGATGGAGCAGGGCCAGATCGTGCCCCATTACCAGCCGATCGTGAACCTGCACACAAGCCATATTCGCGGTTGCGAAGCGCTCGCGCGTTGCACCGATGCCGATTCGCTGTTGCAACGGGCGGATGAATTCATTCCTGTCGCAGAAGAGTCAGGCTTGATATATGCGCTCAGCGATTATCTTTTGCAGCAGGCATGCCAGGATGCCTGTGAATGGCCCGATGACATAACGCTCTCCTTCAATGTATCGCCGGTGCTGCTGCACGACAAAGACTTCGCCGACCGATTTTTGCGCATCGTCACGCAGACGGGCTTCCAGGCAAGCCGGATCGAAGTGGAGATCACCGAGAGCGCACTGGTTCACGATGTCTCTCAGGCAAACACCGCGTTGAATCAGCTCAAACAGGCAGGCGTAAGGCTGGCGCTTGATGATTTCGGAACCGGCTGTTCCAGTCTGCAGCACCTGCAGTGCTTCAAGGTCAATCGACTGAAAATCGAACGCGCCTTCATCGATCGCGTCTTCCACGACACGGAAAGCGCTGCCATCGTGAAATCGCTAGTCGCGCTCGGCCGCGAATTAAATGTATCGCTGACCGCGGAAGGTGTGGAAGACGCACGCCAGCGCCGTTTTCTCGAAGAAGTGGGCTGTGACGAGATACAGGGTTTTCTCATCAGCGCAGCCGTTTCTGCCGAAGACATAAAGACCGTTCTATCGCAAAGCCGTCGCCCAGGATTTCCTGATGCGAAAGGACTTGCTTAGCCGTTGTATCGATAAGGAGTGGTGCTGCCAGTCCGGCGTAATCAGGAACTGATCCGTGTTTCGAGGCTTTATCCATGCCGTCCCAAGAAAACATCGAGTCTGCACTTAAAGGTGGATCGTACAAAAGTTATCTAGTACACCGGCAACGCACCATGACGCGTGGCTTGCTCGTGGCCGGCGTCGTCGCCATGCTCATCGTGAAGACCATCCATGGACTGACGTCCGATTTTGGGTTCGGCTTTCGTTCGGCCGCGCTCTTCGCGCTCATGCTGCTGCTCACATGGCTTGGCTGGTCGGCGCAGAAACCTAACACGATACGCTTAAGCGTTTCCGCATACTTGACGGTACTGCTGATCACCCTGCTGAGCGATGCCTGGCACCATCCCTACTGGCTCGCCGCAACGGGCCCCGTACTGATGATCGTGCCGATCGCCTCTGCCTTTGTCTGGTTCGACATCGTCGATTTCGTTTACGCCATGCTGGTCATCGTCTGCAGCATGGTGATCGTGATCATGCATAGCAAGAGTCCGCCGCAGATCACCGTATACATAGCTTCCTACATGGCGATGTCGATCGGCATCTCCGTGATGCTACACGTCATCATCGGCCTGCAACGCAGGCAATATTACGATATGGAACGGCGACTGAGCCATGGCGCTTTCGTCGATGAGCTGACGGGATTATGGAATCGGCGTTACGTCCTGAAAATGGCGAGAAAACTGTGCGAACACGCCAATACCGCCATCAGCCCCATGTGCATCCTTTACATCGATGCCGATCACTTCAAGCAAATCAATGATGAGCATGGACACGAAGCGGGCGATGACATTCTGCGCATGCTGGCCGAGCGCATCAGCAGCTGCCTGAGGAAAGACGACGTATTGGGCCGCATCGGCGGAGAGGAATTTGTAGCCGTACTCCCCTATACACATCGCGAAGACGCGTTACGCATCGCACGCCGCATTTGCGACGAGGTACGCACGCTCTCCGTCAACGAAGTGGCCACCACCGTCAGCATCGGCATTGCCCATCACGTCACTGGCGCTGATCTCCGGTCCACCCTCAACCAGGCCGATGCCGCCGTATTGATGGCCAAGCGCCGCGGAAGGAATCAGATCTTTCTTTCCACCGATGACTCCGATGATGAAAACCCGCGTTCTGTCGATGGGGACTAGCCTTACGCAAACGACATCTTCTGCGTGAACGGCGTGCGAAACCCGTCGACGACACACTCCTTTTAAGCTTATATGCGGAGACGGATGAGATAGGCATGAAATGCTAACCATATTCACTGGTTAAAGCCGATCATAGCGATGCTCGCCATCACGCGATGGATCCGCATAGACCAGAACCTGCCGGTATAGCGACACTCCGTGAAACATGGCGGCGTGAAAAATTCGTGACAAGGATTTTCTCGCGTGAGGTGCAACGGCGAATGCATGAGCGACAGGCTTTTGCGACAGCATGTGGCGCCGTCTTGCCAATCCCTTCGCGCTACCCCATGCTTTGCCCGGAGAGCCGCCAAGCGGACATGGCAGGAGGGGGCAGTGCTTAAAGCACTCTTGTTTTTGCTCATGACGACCGCGGTGATAGCGCCTGCCGCAGCGCAACCTCACGTGCTGCGTGTCGTCAGCGACGACAATTATCCTCCGTATCTGTTTCTCGGCCCCGATCACAAACCCCGCGGCTACATCGCCGACGAATGGGGATTGTGGGAAAAAAAGACCGGCATTCATGTCGACCTGATCGCAACCGACTGGGCGACGGCGCAGAAGATGCTGCTGTCCGGCCAGGCGGACGTGATCGAAATGATCTTCAAGACGCCGGAGCGGGAGGCTCTTTACGACTTCACCGCGCCCTATGCCAAAGTCACCGTCGGCATCTATGTCGATGCGTCGATAACCGGTATCGACGATATCGAATCCCTGCGCGGTTTTGAGGTAGGCGTGGAACGCGGCGATGCCTGCGCCGAACACCTGCAACATGACGGCATCACGCATTTGCGTCTTTTCCGCGGTTACACAGAAATGATCGATGCGCAGGCGAACCAGGACATCCGCATCCTCTGCATGGATGAATACCCGGCCAATTACTACCTCTACAAGTTGCAGCGGCATACCCACTTGATCAAGGCCTTCGATTATTACTCCGGCGAATTCCGGCGCGGCGTTCGCAAAGGCGACCTTAAGACAGCCGCGCTAGTCGATCGGGGCATGAACCTGATCACGCCGGAAGAACGGGCCGCGCTGACACGCAAATGGATGGGGCAGCCGATCAACTTCACCCCTTATGCGCAGTTTTTCGGATATGCCTTGCTGGCAGTCATGCTTGCTGGTGTCGCCCTGATGATCTGGGTGCTCACGCTGCGCCGCGCCGTGAAACGCCGGACCAGGGATCTCGGCTTTCTGGCTTACCACGATGCCCTCACCGGCTTGCCCAATCGTCATCTGTTGATCGACCGGCTCGATCACAGCATCCAGCATGCCGGCAACACCAGCCTGGCGGTGCTGCTTATCGATCTCGACAACTTCAAGCGCGTCAACGAGAGTTTCGGACACGCCGTGGGCGATCTTTTGCTCAAGGAGATGGCAGCCAGGTTCATGAGCAACATCACCAAGATCGATACGGTGGCGCGGATAGGCGGCGACGAATTCGTAGTCACCATACAAGGCTTGCTCGATACCGCGATCGTTTCTGCCGCCGCGGAGGCGATTCTGCGTGTCGCGGCAAAACCGCTGTCGCTGCATGGTTCGAGCATTTTTGTCAGCGCGAGTGTCGGTATCAGCATGTATCCCGGCGATGGCGAGGATGGCGCTTCCCTGCTCAAGCATGCCGATGCGGCGGTGGATTGGGCCAAGCGCGACGGACGCAATCGCTTCCGCTTTTATCGCTCCGACCTGACGGCGCAGGCGCAGGAACTGCTTCATCTCGGCGCCGGCCTGCGCCAGGCACTCGATCGCAATGAGTTCCAGCTGCTTTACCAACCGCAGGTCGCGCTTGCCACCAACACGATTATCGGCGTGGAAGCCCTCCTTCGCTGGCAGACCGAACACGGCCAGGTCAGCCCCGATCGCTTCATTCCCTACGCGGAAGAAACCGGGCTGATCGACGCTATCGGTTACTGGGTTTTGCAGCAGGCGTGCCACCAGCTTTCGCAATGGATCGACGAAGGCCTGCCACCCTTGCGCATGGCCATAAATCTGTCGCCGCATCAATTCGCCAACCCTGACCTGGTCGAGCACGTTACCGATGCGCTCGGCGCCTCTGCCATACCGCCGGAACTGCTGGAGCTGGAGATTACCGAGAGCACCCTGATGGCGCGGGGCGATGCGGTCACCACGCTCTTGATGCAGCTGCGCGAACTGGGCATAAGCATCGCGATCGACGACTTCGGTACCGGCTACTCGTCCCTGGCTTACCTTCGACGCTTTCCCATCAAACTGTTGAAGATCGATCAAAGCTTCATGCAAGAGCTGCCTCACGAGCAAGGCGCCGTGGAGATCACGTCCACTATCGTGGCGATGGGACGCAACTTGCGCATGGACGTCCTGGCCGAGGGTGTCGAGAACGCCTTGCAATGGTCGTTCCTGAAAGACGTGGGCTGCGATTACGCGCAAGGCTGGTACATCAGCAAGCCCATGGCCGCCGCTGATTTCAAAATCTGGATGGCCGCGCACCGCGACGGCTTCATACCACCGGAAACACCCCTTCCCTAGGCGTTACGATCGCTGCCGCTCACGCTTCGGCCTGCAGCTTCGATGTGCTTCCGACCCATCGATCGTCAAGGTATTTCCAAAGGATGTACGGGCAGACCCAGCTCCATCAGGTCCCGGCGAAGCTGGGCAGCATGGCTGAAGCGCACTGCCTTCATGCCTGCGGTTGCGGCAGCCGCCACGTTTCGCTGCGAGTCATCGATGAAGACAGCCCGCGACGGCGTGATGTCGAAACGTGAAAACAAGCGTTGAAATATCGCCGGATCCGGTTTGATCAGCCGTTCCTCGCCGGACACCAGGATGCCATCGAACCAGTGCAGGAACGGATAACGATCCAGCGCGATCGGAAACGTTTCATGCGACCAGTTGGTCAGCGCATACAGGCGCAATCCGTGTTCACGCAGTTCCCGCAGTACCTCTACCGTGCCGGGAATGTCGCCGGCAAGCATGTCGGGCCAGCGCTCGTAATAAGCCGCAATCAAGCCGGCATGTTCGGGATGGCTCGCCGAAAGCTCGGCAATCGCCTCGCTCCACAAGCGACCCGCATCCTGCCGCTCGTTCCATTGCGGACTACAGACATGGGCGAGGAAATGCTCCATGGCCCCTGCATCGTCAAACAACTGGCGATAGAGATAGCGGGGATTCCAATCGATCAGCACACCGCCCAGATCAAATACGACGGTATCCACGTTGTGATCCAACAATCTGTGATCGGACATGAGCAACTCAGGCAATGAAATCACCAGGGCGATGGGCCGGTGACAAGCAGCGATGGCACGGCATGAAGCAAGCCACCGCTTCGATTCTGTCGCACGCAGCCATTATTGAATTGAACGGCGCGGCAAGCAAAACCCTTGTTGCTTGAACCAGCAGCGGTAGGCAGAGACCGGCGAGACATGATCGGGTCCAGGCGGTATCCCGACAATTTTCACGGCGAACGGAACCTGGGGCGCGATGGAAGGGTCCCACTCCGAACGGACTGAAAAGGCTTTTTGCGTGCCTGCTGCTGTCATGGGGTTGCCGTCGCATCATGTCTGCCGATGGCGGGGATTTGCAGTACGAAGCGCCATCATGGCGCTGGTCATGCTATGCCATCTGGTGTTGCTGCTCTTTCTGTTGCGTCCGGCAGTTCCGTGGCCCTGGCGCCGCTCCTTTCCTGCTGCCACCGACCACCCCTTGCTGATCGATCTGCTGCCCGTTACACCGCACGCTGCAACCCTTGCTCGCAAGCCTCCGCCCAATCTCTACCGCCGTGCCCTGCCCTCGCGCCTACACACGGAAGCGCAGGCCACGTTACGCCTCACCACAACCGCTTCCGCTGTTGTCCCATCGCAGGTAAGCGGACACCCGTCTGGGCCGCTATCTATTTCCACACCCTTTATCCCGTATGGGAACCACCGCTTCGCGCATGCACTCGACGGCGCACAGTCCTCGGGATTGCCTCGCCTGCCCGGCAGCAACGCCGGGCCGATCTCCTCGCTTATTCATGTGAGGGTGCCACCGAGTCTAAAGAGCCGTCTCTCCAAAGCCGGCAAATGGCTCAATTGCAAGAACGCTATTTTCAAAGGGCGCATGACGGACGAAGAACTGCTCAAGCGCGGCTTGACGCACCGGCAAATGAATCAGGCTTATACGGAACTCGGCTGCCCTCCTTAGATAGCATCACTCATGCCGTCGGCCCACGTTTTCTGCATGCGGCACAAGCCCTGCGACCCGATAGCCGTCGATGCAAATACACCCCGCTTTCAACATGGCTATCGGCTGGCGCGACGTTGCCATAGGTAGATCGGCAGGCCGGCCAACAGCAGTACCGCGCCCCATGACAAGGTCTGCCATCCGGTACCCACCAGTGCCCACAGGCTGAAAGCAAGCGCACCGCATGCAATCAGCCGACGCCAGCCGTTGCCGGCCTTATCGATGCGCCACCACGCCAGTACCGTTACCAGATAAGGCACCAGCGTCGCAGCGGTGGAGAGCAGAATGGTGAAGGTGAAAAGCGCTACCAGGGTGCGGCTGTAGTTGGAAACGATCAGTGCGCTGGCAAGCACGCTGCTGAGCAACAGACCGAACCATGGTGTGCCGCGTTGGTCACGACGCGCGAATGCTTTCGGAAACAAACCGTCCAAGGCAGGCGCGAGCGTTGTCTGCGCTTGCAGCAAGACCCATCCGTTAAGGGCGCCGAAGCACGAAATGCTCGCGATGACACCGATGCCGATTCCTGCCGCATGGCCCCACACGCGCCGCGCCGCTTCGGCCATGGGCGCCGCCGATGCATGCAGCACGTCTGCCGGAAGCATGCCGACGACGACCGTACACGCCAGCATGGTCGCGACTCCGGCGATAGTCATGCCGATCACCGTGGCGCGTGGAACCGTGCGTTGCGGATCGCGCACGACGCCGGTCGGCACCGTCGCCGTTTCCAAGCCGAGGAACGCCCATAGCGTCAACGCTGCGACCGACGACGCCACACTCACCAGCGGCAAACCGCTGGCGTTGAACGGATGAAAAGCGCTCGCATGCACCCATCCCAATCCCAGCACGCCAAACACCAGCAATGGCACCAGTTTCAGCGACGTCGTCACGATGGCGGTCCGTCCTGCTTCACGCACGCCGGCCAGGCTGATGGATGTGCAGATCCACAACACAGCCAACGCACACGAGGCACCGCGCCATGGCGTCGAGGTGGCTGCCGGCCACACGGAACCGAGGCTGCCGGCAAACGCGACCGCAATCGCTGCATTCGCCGACCACACACATACCCAATAACTCCAGGCAACCAGAAAGCCGACACGGTCACCGAAAGCACGGCGTGCATAGGCATACGCGCCGCCATGATTGGGAACGATCTGTGCCAGCCACGCGTACACCAGCGCCAGCATCAAGGCACCGCCCAAGCTGATGCCCCAGCCGAGCAGGCTTGCAGCGCCATAAGGTGCCAAGGCTGCCGGCAGCACGAACACGCCCGAGCCGATGATGTTGCCGATGACCAGCGCGATGAGCATCCATAGCCCGAGCGATCGCTGGCCGGTGCTCATGCGCGGGCAAGCGAATCGCGATAAGCGCGACGCACCATTTCGTGAAAGTGGTGCACGGCGTTTTCGCGCAGCGGATTCAGCCGTCCGGCTTCGTACGAACCGGAGGCAAGCCCGCGCTGCACGTCTTCGCACATCGTGACGTCTTCCTCCTGCACCTCATCGCTGAACGCGATGTCCTTGGCACGTCGCGCCTGCGCTTCGGGGCTACTGTCTGGCGTGTAATAGAAATCGAATTCCACGCGGCAACGATCCACGCCTGCCGGCAAGACGCGATTGGTCTGCAGCCGTCCGGGCAGGATGTTGAGCATGGCGTTCGGATACAGGAAGTAATACAACGCTTCGCCACTGCCGTAGAGATCGTCACCGCTTTCGAGCGGACTGTACTGGAACGAATACCACTCGGCCGTCTCGGTGATATAGCTGCGGTAATCGAGCAGGCTGTTCAAGCCGGGATGGATGCACGGTACGTGGTAGCCCTCAAGATAGTTATCGACATAAACCTTCCAGTTGCAAGCGACCTCGTAGCTCACGCGATGATGAAACTCGTAGCCATCCAGCGCACGCTGCGGACCAAGCCGCGCATCGATGCCGGCGACGAAAGCATCGAAGGGGGGCGCCTCGCCGATAGCCACGAACACCAGGCCTTGCCACACATGCACGCGCACCTCGGGAAGACGGATATCCGAAGGGTTGAAATCCGGCGTGCGCCCCATTTCCGGCGCACCGCGCAGCACGCCATCCAGCCCATAGGTCCAACCGTGATAGCGACAACGCAAGTTTTGCGCGCCGCGTCCGTCACAGCTGGCAATTGGTCCCGCACGATGCCGGCACACATTGTGAAAAGCACGGATGGTCGAGGCATCGCTGCGCACGATCAGCAACGGCAAGCCCGCCATCTCCGTCACCACATGATCGCCCACGCCCGCCAGTTGCGATTGATGACATACCAGTTGCCAGCTGCGCGCAAAAATGACCGCCGCATCCAAGGCCGGCATGCGCGCGTCGGTGTAGAAACGGGCCGGCAAGCTCAGCGCGTGATCGAGCGGCTGCGAAACAAGCGTTTCAGGGGAAAGCAACGCGGTCATGACGACACCCGGCGATAGCAATAGCCGAGTATTTATCGAACCGCGCTGCAGCATCAATGTGCTGCAACGCGGCCTCGCCAGGCGTCGCCCGACTGCATCGCGATCAGATCACCATGCCGCCGGAAACCTCGATACGCTGTGCGTTCACCCAGCGGTTGTCCTCGGATAGCAGCGACGCAATCATGGGGCCGATATCGTCAGGCACACCGGCGCGCCCCAGCGCCGTCATCTCCGCGACGCGCTTGTTGATCTCGGGATTGTCGCGCACCATGCCGCCGCTGAAATCAGTGGCAACCGCACCCGGCGCCACCGTGTTTGCGGTAATGCGTCGCGGACCCAGTTCTTTTGCAAGATAGCGCGTGAGCACTTCGACCGCGCCTTTCATGGACGCGTACGAGGCGCTGCCCGGCATCGCGAGGCGAGTCAGGCCACTGGAGATATTCACGATCCGACCACCGTCGTTGATCAGCGGCAACAACTTTTGGGTCAGGAAGAACACGCCTTTGAAGTGGACGTTATACAGACTATCCAGTTCTTGTTCGGTGGTTGCCTCGATCGGGGTATGGTTCGACGTACCGGCATTGTTGACCAGATAGTCGAAACGCTCGGCGCCCAGCTTCGCGAGCGCCTGACGCACCTGATCCACGAAGGCATCGAAGGCACCCGTATTGCCGGTATCCAGCGGCAAGGCGATTGCCTTGCGGCCCAGTTCGGATGCCGACTTCACTACATCCTCGGCGGCCGTCCGGTTGGCGTGATAGGTAAAGATGGCATCGACACCGCGTCGTGCAAGACTGAGCACGGTGTTGCGGCCCAGGCCACGGCTTCCGCCCGTCACAAGGGCAATCTTTTTCACAGCGTTTTCGTTGGCGATGGTGGTCATGCGGGCTCCGGCTTGAGTAAGGCATGCGCCAAGCTTAGGCAGGCCGGTCAAGGCATCGAATGCCGGAACTGACCCTGTTCTTGCCCGATCCTGCTCCACGGTCATTCGCCGGCACGAAAAGGGCGATAGCATGCAGGCATGCACGCTTTAAGGGTCTTGCCATGCCGAGTGACCTGATCGACATCGTCAAACGCTTTACCGACGCACGCGGCGGCACGAATCCGTGCGAAACGCCGGTCAAGGGGCTTACCTTCCTGCGTTCGGATCATCGCAAGCATCCCGCGCACATTGTTTTCAAACCCGCGCTGTGCGTGGTCGTGCAAGGCGCAAAATGGAGCACGTTCGGCGACAAACGCTTTGACTATCGCGCGGGCCAGGCGCTGGTAACCAGCGTCGAGCTACCGGCGTTGAGCCAGGTGGTGAAGGCCAGCCCAAGCGAGCCTTATCTGGGCGTCATTGTCGAATTCGACCTTGCCGTCATGCGCGACGTATGGGAAGCGCTCGATCGACCGCCACACTTATCCGGTAACGTCACCCATGGCATTTTCGTCACCGACTTCGACGGCCCGGTGGCGGAATGCGTCTATCGGCTTGCGCGCCTGATCGACACGCCGCATGCCATCCCCATGCTGGCGCCAATGATCATGCGCGAACTCTGCTATTGGTTGCTCACCGGACCACACGGTGGCGACATCGCCAGCCTGGTATTGACTAACGGTCACGCGCAACGGGTAATCAAAGCCGTCCACGCTCTGCGCGACCAATTTGCGACATCGATCCGGATCGAAGATCTGGCGGCGATTGCACAGTTGAGCCCTTCCGCGTTCCATCGCCAATTCAAGGCGCTGACTTCCATGACGCCGTTGCAATACCAGAAACAACTTCGGCTGCTGGAAGCGCGTCACCTGATGATGACCGGCGCCGCCAATGCGGAATCCGCCGCCTATCGGGTGGGCTATGAAAGCCCGTCCCAATTCAGCCGCGAATACTCGCGCATGTTCGGGGCGCCACCGCGCCGCGATGTGTTGACGATGAATTCCGCCGCGGCATAGTGCCTCGCCGCTCGCCATCTGCAGAGCGAAAAACCGGGCGTAAATTCGCGCGAATTTTGCTCAGCCCGCCAACTGTGGTTTGATCGCAGGTACGCTGCCAGACAGCGAATCCTCACCGCATCCATCGTACCCAGGGGCTTGCGCATGTCGCGTCGCATTAATTTCTACGCCATTCTTGTGCTCGTTTTGTTAGCGCTACCATCGCAAGCCGCACTAGCACTGGGAGAAGCCAAATATGTAAGCACCTCGCCCGCCCCAGACAGCTTCGTGCTAGTGCAGCATGGCGTGGCGACGACGCTGCTGGTAAGTGATAAGGATTGGGCCGGCGTGGTGCGCGCGGTGGGCGATCTGAGCCAGGACATCGGACGCGTCACCGGGCATGACGCGCCCGTTATGAAAAATGGGAATACCCCGCACGGCGAGGTCGTGCTGATCGGAACGATCGGCAAAAGTCCGCTGATCGATGCGCTGGTACGCGAGCACAAACTGGACGTACACGGTATTGCCGGCGAATGGGAATCGGCCGTCACTACCGTTGTCGATAACCCGATGCCGGGTGTGCCGCGTGCCCTGGTGATTGCCGGTGCGGACAAGCGGGGCACCATCTACGGCATCTACGACCTGTCCGAACAGATCGGCGTATCACCCTGGTATTGGTGGGCCGACGTGCGCGTGCCGCATCACGATGCGCTGTATGTGCTGCGCGGCCGGTACATCCAGCCCGTGCCGGCGGTGAAATACCGCGGCATTTTCTTCAACGATGAAGCACCGGCACTCTCCGGCTGGACCAAAGAAAAATTCGGCGGCATGAATCACCTGTTCTATACCAAGGTGTTCGAGCTGCTATTGCGCCTGAAAGCGAATTTCCTGTGGCCCGCGATGTGGAACAACGCGTTCGCAACCGATGATCCGCTGAATCCCAAGCTCGCCGACGAATACGGCATCGTGATGGGCACCTCGCACGAAGAGCCGATGATGCGTGCGGAAAAAGAATGGACGTCCGGACACTACGGCCCTTGGGACTACACCACCAACGCCAAAGCGATCGACGCATTCTGGCGCAAGGGCATGGAGCGCGACAAAAACTATGAGGAAGTGGTGACGCTAGGCATGCGCGGCGAAGGTGACACGCCCATGTCCACCACTGCCAATACCCAACTGCTGGAACACATCATCGCGGACCAGCGATCGATCCTGACACAAACGGTCAATCCGGATATCACCAAGATTCCCCAGGTATGGGCGCTGTACAAAGAGGTACAGACGTACTACGAAAAAGGCATGCGCGTACCGGATGACGTCACCCTGCTGTGGTCGGACGACAACTGGGGCAACCTGCGCCGGCTGCCGACGCCCGAGGAACGGAAACGCTCGGGTGGCGCGGGCATCTATTACCACTTCGATTACGTCGGCGCCCCGCGTTCGTACAAATGGCTGAACACCAATCCGATCACCAAGGTGCAGGAACAGATGCATCTTGCCGTGGCTTACGGGGCGACCCGGTTGTGGGTCGTGAATGCCGGCGATGGCAAGCCGATGGAATTCCCCATGGAATTCTTCCTGGACTATGCGCGCACGCCACAGCGCTGGAACAAAGACCATCTGGATGAATTCACCAAGCTATGGGCCACGCGCGAGTTCGGCCCCGAGCACGCCGATGAGATTGCCGCAGCCATGGAGGCTTACACGAAATACAACGGCCGGCGCAAACCCGAGCTGATCGATCCAAGCACCTTCAGCCTGACTAACTACCACGAAGCAGATCGCGTGGAAGCGGAATGGCGCACCCTTGCGCAACGCGTCGACAAACTGGCTACGCAACTGCCCGCGAACGAACGGGCCTCCTATTTCGAGCTGATCCAGTATCCGGTCGATGCCTGCGCGAATCTGACGGAGATGTACATCACCGCGGCGCGAAACGCAGCCGATGCACACGCCGGCAATCCACGCGCGAACCAGGAAGCCGACGAGGTCCGCGCGATGTTCGCAAAAGATGCGGCGCTGAGCGCCGAGTACAACACACTGTTGGACGGCAAGTGGGATCACATGATGGACCAGACCCACATCGGCTACACCTCGTGGCGCGATCCACCGGCCAACGTCATGCCGGCAGTAAGCTGGATCCAGATACCGCGAGACAGTTCGCTCGGCGTCACGGCGGAAGATGCAACACCGATGGAGAAATCCAGGGTCTCGTTGGGAACGATCGATTCGGTTTCCGATCAGACACGCACCCTGACCTTGTTCGACCGCGGCCCGGCTCCCGTGCCGTACACGGTCGCGGTGAATACGCCATGGCTGGTGCCCTCGAAAACCGAAGGAACCGTGGGTGCCACCGAGCAACCGATCGTCTTGCATGTGGACTGGAGCAAGCTGCCGCATGGCGCGGACAACGCCGATGGCATGCTGACGATCCAATCGGGTGACGCAAGGCCGATGCACTTTGCGGTACACGCGTTGCGACTGCCGATCACACGACACCATGCCAAGGGTTTTGTGGAAAGCGATGGCTATGTCGCCATGGAAGCCGCCGACACCACGGCGCGCACGACGGATGGCGCCGGCCAGGACGCCATGCATTGGGTGGAATTACCCGACTACGGCGAGACCAAGTCGGCGATGACCGTATTCCCCGTCACCGCAGCGAGCAAGCTCGATTCGCAGGCGTCCTTGCAGTACCGGATGTACTTGTACGACTCGGGTGCCTTGCAGCTTCGACTCACGCTCGCACCTACCTTGAACTTCGTGCCCGGACGCGGTCTTCGTTTCGCAGTGTCCGTGGACAATGGTCCACGCACGGTGGTGGATGCGCTGGAACACGACAGCAAGGATGACTGGGCGAAAGCCGTCACCGACGGCGTGCGGCAAGTGACCGTGCCGCTGTCCATTGCCGCACCCGGCTACCACACGCTGAACATCTGGGCAGTCGACCCGGCCCTGGTGGTGGAGCGCCTGGTGGTAAGCCATGGCGCGCTGCGACCCAGCTACCTGGGCCCGCCGGAAAGCTTTCATCCGCAGAGCGCCTCAACCGGCTCGACGCTCTCATTCAAATAGCCGTCCAGATGGCCAAAGAGGGGCGTATACATTGTCACCTTGCACGCCGCATCGCCACCAGTATCCTGCAGCCGGTAGCAATGCGATGCGATGCGACATCGAGGGGGCTCACCGCCCCCTCTCTTGCTGCGATAGCCTTTACTTGCGCGGCGCGATGATTTGGCTCAAATAATCGGGCGTGCCATCGATGCGTACCAGGTGCGGGTACTGCAGGCCGCCGTGGTAATCCACCGATATCGTGCGATAACCGCCCTGGTACTTCAGCAGCAAGGTGATCGGTGTCGTGCTGTTCTTGGCTGCGGTGATCGCGTTCTTCAACGCATCGGTGGAGTAGTTCTTGCCATCCACGGCCACCAGCGTGGCACCGGTGCTGACCCCCCCCTTGAACGCCGGGCCGTTCCAGCGCACGTCGTTGATCTGTCCCCGGTCGTTCATGGTCAGGCCGATCGACCAGGCAAAGTTATACAGATGGCGGGATGACTGCGGCCGGCTGTTGTATTCCTTTTCGTACTCGCTTTCCTGATCGGTATAGACCAGCTTCCAGCCGGTCGCCGCAAGGCCGTTGTCCAGCGGCGGATTGAGCACATCGACGTGCGCGTGCAAGAAGCTGGCCCAATCGTAGGGAGCCACTGCATTCAAGGTACGCACCACGTCGTCGAAGGTGTAGGTCTTGGTGACATAGCTGCCGTTGTCGACACCGAAGAAGGCGCGAGCGAAATCGTCCAGCGATTTGTGGTCGTGGGTCAGGGCGCGTAGCTTGGCGTCCACTTCCAGCCACATCATCTGTCCGGCGCTGTAATACTCCTCGCTCATCTGCCAGCTGCGATACGGCAGGCTGGAGCGGCGGGCGGCAGTGGGATCGCTGGTGGTGTCTTCCATCGTGCGCCACTCGAAACCTTCGCGGTTGCGATCGTAATTGGCCGCCACCATCGCCAGCGCGTCGCGGAATTGCTGTGGCGTCCAGATGCCGGAACGCGCGGTCAACACGAAGCCCCAGTATTGGGTTTGCCCTTCGTACACCCACAACAGCGAATCGCCCATCGGCACGTTGAAATTGGGTGTCCACAAATCGGCCGGGCGGCGGAATTTGCCATTCCAGGAATGCACGTATTCGTGCGCCAACAGATCGCGATCCGGCGCCGCCTCGTTCCAGGCAGTGAAATAATCGGCGCCGAGGCCATCCTCGCTGGACTGGTGGTGCTCGGTGCCATTGCCGCTCAACTGATCCGACAGCGAGAACAAGAAGTCGTAGTGGTCATAATGATGCGAACCGAACAGCTTCACGGCTTGCGTCACCAGTGCGCGATGCACTTTCAGCTGTTCGGGTGTCATCTCCAGGTATTTCGGTGCATCGGCCACGATGTCCAGATGGACCGGCGCCTCGCTACCCGGATTCAAGTCGACACGCTTGAAGTACTCGCCGGCATACACCGGGGAATCCACCAGGTTGTTGTAGGTCACCGGCTTGAAAGTCGTTGTACCGCCCGACTGCGAGGCCGTCTCCAACGCCGTGCCGAGCTGCCAGCCTTGCGGCAAGGTCACGCTGGGAACGAAGGTGATATCGCGCGAAAAATAACCGGCGGGATAAAGCGACACCTTGCTCCATTCCATATCCATCATGCGATCGGTCATCTCGAATCCTTCGCTATCCGTGCGCCCGGACAGATACTGGAAAGATGCATCGATGCTGGAGACACCGGCCGGCACGTCGACGTGAAACGCATACACGTTGTATTCGTCGCGCTTCCACATCAGCGGTTTGCCATCGGCGCTCAGCTTGAGACCTGCGAGCATGGCGATCGGCCCGGTCGGCGAGTGATCGCCGGGAATCCACTGCGGATACAGCAAGGTCAACTCGCCCGCCTTCACCGGAATCGTTTCATGGACGCGGAAAATGCCCTGTGCTTTGTCGCTGGCATCGACATGAAGCGTCACCGTGCCGATGTAGGGCGTGTCCTGTGGCGGCGGCACATGGTCGGTGCGCGCTTGCTGCGCGGCGGCGGCACTGGTTGCCAGCGCTGCCGCCACCGCCAAGGCAAGGCGCGAACATAGACGAAACGGGGCAACGGCCGAAGCGGCGGGTGAAACGTGAGACATGAGGGGGAACTCCGACAAGCGAGTGAATGATCGGCAAACTTAACACTAAGCACGGCCGAAGGGGTCGGCAGGCGCCGCTCCTCAGCGACGCACCGCCAGTACGCCATCCAAGGCCAACTGCGTCTTGAATCCCGCTTTTTCCAGACGCTTCGTCACTTCGCGTGGAACGTCGCGGTCGCTGGTAAGTTTGTTGGGGCTGCCTGTGTAGTGAAACAGGCGTCCGCCACGGCGCAACACGCGCGCAAGCTGATCGTAAAACGCCTGCGAATAAAGTTCGCCGGCAATGCCAAAGCGTGGCGGGTCGTGCAGCAGCGCATCCACCGATGCATCGGCGATTCGCGTGATCGCATGCGATACATCGGCGTGCGTCAACTCGAAGCAGCCAGCATAGGCCGGATCATCCGGATCCGGCGACCACGGATTGAGCGTACGCAACCACAACACATCGGCATTTTTCTCGAACGACATGATGTGCGCCACGCCGGCCGCCAAACAACAGGCAGCGAAATAACCCAAGCCGCCGCAGGTATCGAGCACCACCTTGCCGCGCGGCTCGATCAAGGCCACCTTGCTGCGTGCATCCTCAAACGGCGACGCCTTGGCCGTCGGCAACATCTTGATGCCATCGATCTCGAATGTCGGCGCACCCCACTCCGTCGGCACCAGCTTGATCAGTGAGCCGGAGAAATGCGACACCGGTGCAAACTCATCGCCATCCCAGAAGTAGATGGTGCGGTCTTTCAGTTTTTGCGGATACGGATAACGCTGGCCGCTCCATTGCCAGGCGTCCTGCTGCAGCAGCGCGATGCCGCTTGAACGCCCCAGGTCCAGCGAGCCCATCCATTCGCCTGCCCCGCTGTCGCGTGCTGCGAGCATGGCCTCTGCAATGGGGCGCGTGAGCAAGGGGCCGGAATAGTGCGGCACGTTGGGACGTCTCCTAAGTAAGCAAACAGATTTTCAACCATTGGAAGGTGCGCCGATAGATGCGGTCTCCCGAATTACGGGCGCATGTGCCCACTCTGAAGCCAAGACATTACTGCCCACCTCCCTCCAAGCATACGAGGAAGGCGTAGCGATCACGAGCAGCAACGAAAGCCTCGGCTCAATCGCTAATTTGCCCTGTCAAACTGGTATGCAGGATTCGTTGGAATGGGCACGGTTCCCGCTGGATTGCTCCGGTTGGGAGACAGATTTTCGAGTGGGATGACGGGTGAAGTCAGCCGATAGGGTTGAACCGAAAAATCCTCGATCTTTTCCTGATCCATCGCATCATAAAGTTGCTTTTTCACGATCGCCAATATCGAAGGATCGGTCCTGGCCAGATCATTGGTAACAACATCGATTTTCGACCAATCCACGGAGGTAGCGCCCAGCACCTGGATCAGATAGTCAACGGATCCGGTTCCACCAGCCGGCACAGCATTTCCGCTTAATTGCGTAACACGATAATATTTTGGATCAATCGATTGCCCATCGTCCGCAAGAATAAGCATCGCTGTCGGCTGATCGAGAAAAACTCGCTGGGCGCCGATGTTTTTCTGAAGACAACTGACTCTTACGACAGTCGCCGCCTCCTGATTGGCGACGCATCGAAGATCCACGTTGGGGCGAAGATCATTAAGAAATTTGGCGGTGTCGATAATCGATTTTGTCTGATCAATCTGCAAGTGCGCGGCATCCACGCTCTGCTGGACCCTCGTCACCATGAAATATCCGCCGACTGCAGCAGCTAGCGTTATAAGCATGTTTACGATCGACACGTAGAGCGCAGCTCTGTCAGTGCTTTCACCTGGCATAGGTAACATCCATTTATTGGCAAGCTTGTTGACGTCTCCAGGCATCAGCCTGGGCACTCAAAAACATCATCGCCCTACATCGCCCGCGCTGAGTGCTTGATTGCGATGCATTACGCCCGATCGCCAAGATCCCCATGGCAAGCAGCAACGCGCTCATAGTCATTCCGCATGGCTTGCCATTGGCGAGTCGCGGCGCGGTATTGCCACTCATTGGTTTGCCGATAGACAAGCTTATGGGCTGCGACAAACACACAGGCCGATGCGATGACGGTCTGGCCGTTTTCCGGAGGGGCCGGAAAGGCTATAGGCGTACGGTAGAACGGGACGGGTACGGCCGAGCCGTCGGCGGCGGATTTCATTTCGACCTGGAAGGCGATCAACCGGTTTTTGGTGACGGCATCCAGCGCTCTTTGCGCAGCCCGGCTCAGGGCATCGCTGCCTTTGCTGTCTTCTTTCAGCTGCTTGATGTATGCCGGAAAGAAGGCTTTCGCGCGGTCGCCGCTATACATCACGACCGTGTCTTGCCTGATGTCCTGGCTGGACGCATGACTGCGAGCCATGGCAGCCGTGCTGATCATGATGGCGACGATGGTGATGGCTGCGCCGATGATATTGGCTTTCATGTTTACCCTCCTCGGGGCATGGTGCCATGGTCTCTCGAAGCCTTCAGGTGCGGACATACACGCTGCGAAACCGCACGTTCATGCCGCCACAACCCCTGTTGTCGTTGGCGATCAACAGATGCCCGACCAGGGTGAGCGTGACTTTGCAACCGCTTTGCGGATTATCGCCGTCGAACAATTCCACCTGATTGTCTGGGGGCGCGGCATGGGCATCGAAGCTGCCGGTATTGGGGCCACCGGGCGCTTCTTCCGCCGAGGGATTGGCCACAGGCCAATAGGCTTCGCCGATGGCATGCAGCTTACCTTGCCGAAGCGAAATGCGGATGGTGTTGTCGCCATCACGCCATGTCCCCACCCAATCGGTGAGAGAGGGATGATGCTTGAGTGGCAGTGTCGCAAGCCGTGTGTGGGAAACCCAGCCGGCGCCGCCGCCGGAATGATTGGGGTAATACACGCAAACATAATCACCGTGGCTGCGTCCGGTCACGACAATGTCGCCCGGCAACACGTAACCGAAACCACGGCATGCGGCGCTGTCGCGCGGGCATCCGTGCATGTCGCCAAGTAAATCCAGATGGCCGCTGCCGATGACCCTGGCCAGCGCGAAACGGGATTGCTCCTCAGGAAAACCACCGTTACGGCAAAAAAGATCGTGGGAAACGCTACCGTTTCCCGCAGCCAACAAAGGCTGCGAGACCAGCAGCAAAACCGTAAACATCAGCCAGTGCGCCCCTGCTTTCATACCGCCCCCCCTTCCGTTGATATGGGAAACCATCCTTCATCCTGCACACACGTCCGCATGGGCCCCGCTAGAGGCCGCGCGCCACGCTACTACTCATCACGTCCCCTTTTGAGGTGATCCAGATAGGCCCCAAACGGCCCAAGCCTTTCAACGATGACGACCGGATCGCCGCTTTGCGCACCGGCATAAGCGATGCCGCAAAAGCTTAGCCGCCGGCCAATAGGCGCGTTGTCGAGTACGTAGCGATTCGGACAACGGCCCGGCGTGTGGATCACTTCCAGCGTGGCGGGTACATGCGCCGCCGTACGTGAGGTGGTGAATATCAGCAGGGATATGCATGCATACAGCACGATCCAGCACATCCAGGATGCCGCTGCCGACAGCAGAACCACGTAGCCCACCATTCCCGCGCGCCCTAATCGAATGGGCCCGTTGCGCGTGGAAAGCGTACGTTTGTTGCGCTGGATGTAGCGCACAAAAGCAAGTATCCAGCACACGAAAAACACTACGAACGCTGCGGCCATGCCTTTCCAGGCCAATGCACTGAAATAGGTCCTGGCGGAGATACATACGGAAAACACCAGCAGCGCAATCAAAACAAGCGCGCCCGCCAGCCGCAGCAGCATGGCGCGGCCGCTGGTGGATGAGGCGGCTACAACGTTCTTTGGCATCGTTTGAAAATCCCCTTGGGCTCTTTATACAACGTGAGGCGCATACCATGGCTGCCTAAGCAAGCATCTTTGCGTGGGCCGGCCAGCGAGATCGTAGGCTTTCCACGGGAAGACCTCGTGATGTTGCGGAAGCCCGAACACCTCCGTGGACCAGCGACGGGTGTAACGTGCCATGGTCCATGAATCAACCAGGGGAAGGCGCATGGCAATCTGCCGCGGAGCACCCGTGTTTTTTCTGGCCCTGTTATGCCTGTGCAGCGCACAAAGCCATGCAAGCACGGGGTCGGCGCGCGACACCTATAAGACGGTCATTCCGCTCGCCGTAGTGCCATACCCTTGCGTATCGGTTAAAGCGCAAGGTGCGCGCATCCTGCTGTCGCGCGATGAGCTGGTTTCGATGCGCGCTAAAGCCCGTCCCGGCATTCACACGGAGGATGAACGCCAAAGCTTCATCGATGGAATGCGTGCAAAGAACCTGTTGAACAGTGTGTCGCCCACCCTCGTGGATAACACCGGATGCCTCGTGGTGACCCTCAGCAAGGATCCTCGCCATCTCGATACCTTGTATGTGGTCAGTCGCCTGCTGGAAGAAGGCAAGGCAGCCGTGATACGCGATGGCAACCTGTCGCCGGAACGCAAGATCATCGTGAATGACCACAACGATTTACTGATGGGCTTGCGCAATTTCCTGTTCACCGACGGCAAGGAATTCTTCTCGGTGACGACGTGGGTGACGATGGTCTCCCACCCCTTCGAAACGCGAACCATCGTGTAACGCAGGCGGGAGCCTCCTGAAAGCACCCGCCGTTTGCACGCGTGCCAACGAAATGCCTAGAAGACCCCGAATACGTGTGCAGCCATCACTATGCTCAGCACCGCCAGCACGGCCATCGTCGCCCATGTTGTTTTGCGCTGCCGGGCATGTGTCTGCTCTGCTGCCGCAAAGCGCTGAACCGCTTGAACATAATCCGTCCGCAAAGCGCCATGTTCCGCGGTGAGGCTGGCAAGCGCCACCTCAAGCTGGCCAATCTGGCCGGCCTGACGATCGACTTGCGCGCACCATTGCGCAACTTGCCCGGCCAGCTGGCGACCCAATGCGTCGCTTTCGGAAAGATTCGATTCCACGCCGTCGAGGCGCTGATGTTGCTGCTGCAACAAGCTCTTGAGTGCCTCGATATCCAAGGACTGCCGGTCGTCCAGCTCTTCCTTGACTTCAATGGCGTGCTCAAGCGAAGCGATCTTGATGGATTGCTGTTCGTCGATCTCCGCCTTGGCCGAAAGCGCCACGCGTATCTGTTCGATTTGCTCCGTATTGAGCGCAATGGTCTCGCGCGTGGAGCGTGAGCCTTCGATGATCTTGTTGAAGATGCTGGCGGCGGAGTCGGCAAAATTCTTTCCGACGTGGGAAAGCTTGATGATGTGACCGTTGGCATCGCGCATGCCTTCTGCCACGCGCTTCTCGAATTCCTCCATCACGCTGGCCAGGAAGCTGAAGCTCATGACGTTGAGGGTGATGATCTCGTTGATCATCTGCAGCATCAGATCGTTAATACGATTCTGCGATTTGGAGATGTGAACGAGATCCGTGCTGGTACTTGAGAACAGCGTTTTCAGAACGCCGCGACTTTCCACCTGCTGGACATGGCTCTGCGACGTACTGATAGCGTTCTCGATCTGCTTGACCTTGATGAAAAGGTCATTGGCCACCGACGACGGCGTCAACTTTTCCTTTTGCGTAACGAGTTCGTGTGTCATCCGAGTTTAGCCAGTAAGTTGGGCAGGGCTTGTACGGACGATTCGAAATCGTCCACGGCTTCGCTGGCCTGCGCGTCCAGCTGATCGATCTCCGCCCAGTCTTCCATCAAGACAAGGCGCAGCTGCTGTGTCGTGTCGTCAATGAGATAATGCGCGCCTGCAATGGCGATAGCGGTGCGTTGAATCTTGAGCAGCGTAACGGTGTGTTCGCGATGGCGATCGGCCAACTGCTTGCGACGGAACGCCATCGCCTCCTTGAGGCGATCGAAGGCAAGCACAACCAGCAGGCCGGCCGTGCCGGAAAGTATGGCAGTCGCCACACCGGCCAGTTCGTTAGCCAGCGGCATAAGCAGCGGCACCGTGGAAAGCGCTTTGGCGAGAGATTCCTGTATGCCCAGACCCACCGCCGTGACCACCGCACCGGAAAGCAGCTTCAGCACTTCGTAGCCAATATCGGTGGCCGTCATACCCGGTTCGGGAGAAACAATCAGCTTCACCGACTTCAGCACGGCAAGCGTGCCTTCGCGAATGATGGTGACGATGTGCTTGGCCGTGGTGACCAAGGCATTGACCAGCAACGTGATGAGGCTGGAGAGAAAACCCGTCACGCCTGCCGCCACACCTTCTTTCAGATAATCGGCCCAGCGCTCCTTGAGCTTGAGCACTGTCTGCTCCAATCGATGACGCAACATCTCGACCAATTGGCGAATACTTTGAAAACCTTCGCGGATGAGCGCCTTGATGTCCTGGATCAGGCCTTCGGCCAGATCTTTCAGCAACAGGCCGAGAATCTGCCGAAAGGCAAGTTTGCCGGCTTCGCGGCTGCCCTCGATCATGTATTCGCCGGCCTGCTTTTTCAGCACCGCAAGGTTCTGCGCGCGATCCACCGCTTTACGCGCTGATCGATAAGTCTGCTCCAGCAGCTCGGGATGGGCCTGGTAATACTCGGCATTGGTGCGACTGGGATCCTGCGCATTGGGCTTGGATGCCCATTCCATCAGGTCGCGGTCTCCTTTAGAGGCGTTGAGGCTCCTGTCCGTCCAAGCCTTGTTGGCGTCGAGGTTCGCCGTGGCAACCCGCTCTTCGCGTGTCTGCCCCAGGTGCCCTTTGGAAGACATTTCGATTTCGTGGGCACTTACGATATGATCGCGCACGGCGCGGCCATCTTTCGGAAGTTGCGCGTCGGTGTAGGCGTTGACGATGATGTCGTCTTGCTTGAAGGCTTTTTTTCGCTCTCCGGGAAGATTTTTTTCGTAATCGCTACGATCGAAATTTTCCGATTGAGCCTCAGCGTACGCACCGTAACGCGCGGCATCCTCAGCGTTGGCGGTGATACCCTTTTCGAAGTTGTGCACGGTGGTGATATTCCCGCCGTCGCGATCATCAAACAGCGAAGCGCTCAGGCCGAATGGGCCGAGGATGGAATCGATGACGACCGTGCGCAGGCTGTCGGCGATATCGACGCTCTTGGTATCTGTAACGCTATTGATTTCTTGAATGAGTACTTCCATCCGGTCATCGATATCGATGACCAGCTCCTTCACGCTTGGCGCATTCATGTGCTTCCCCTGTTGTTCCCTGTCGGGTGCTTCTACACCCTGCCATGACCATGGATCCCGCCCGTGATTTTACCGGCGCAGGCCTTTCCGTCCAGCCGATGCACCGCGGCTTTTATGTCGCATCGCTGTCTGAACGCCATGCACGCCTGCACTTCTGCCATGCCGACTGCGTGGTGGCGATAACCACCCATAGACCAATGAACGCAAAGATATTTTTTGCCATGACGCATTCCTTTTTCTGAAAACACATACACCCGGTACGGATAACCAGGTTCCCATCCAGGATGCTCCGGCGGCGTCTCATCCATGGAGAACGAAAAAAGTACGGGCGCCCCTCTCTTTGCCTCGTATAAGGCCAAGGTCCTGTGCAGCCAGCTGCCGCAGGATCACTAAAGAGATTCCAGGCCAGACCGATAGCTTTTCTAAGGTCCCACTACAACGGGGCCTGGGAGTCCCGTCATGACCACATCATCTGTCGTTGCAGCGCTAATGCTGCATAACCAAACGTGTTCCCACTGCCGCATGGGCGAGCCGTGCCTGGTAGCTGAGCGTATTCAGGACGACTGGTTCCTGGCGGTTGCGCCGGCACAGCCAGCGGCGCCCGCCGAGCCCTCGCGCTGGCCGGAGTCGGATGCAGCTTGAAGGAGCGGCGTATCGCGTGTGCCCCCGCTACCGCTAAGCTAATCCCGCTCCAATCGGGGGCCAACGGGGTATGAAGGGGACTTATGCATCCGCATCCGCTCTTCGGATTGATCGCGGCCATCCTGGCTGTCATTCCCGCCTGGAAGATTGTTTCGAAAGCCGGCTACAACGGCGCTTGGGCATTACTGATCTTCGTGCCCGTGGTCAACATCATCATGTTGTATGTGTTTGCGTTTAGCGATTGGCCGTCGGATCGTCCGGCGTCGTGATGCGGCACGCGCGGCCACGCTGATCAATCCTTTGTACGTACAAATTGGCGACGATGCTTACTGCGGAAATGGCCGCGTGGTCGCTTTTCGATGGCCGTCGAGGCGGGCCGCACACCGTTCAGAACCGTTTTCCGCCTACGCGGCCACGTCGTGTGGCCATGCGGCGGAAAGCCGTTTGACCGCCTTGAGAAAAGGCCCGTCTAAAACGTATGACGCCGCAGATGCCCTTGTTAATTCTGTTTGCTGGTTCCGGCGCGTCGCAACGCATGCATCGGCTTACCAAACAATCTCGTCACGAGGCCGCGTCACCGCGTGATGCAACACCTCGTTAATCTGGCCTGCAAAGCGTTCGAAGCTTTCGCCTAATGCTGACCGGCTGACTTCGAGCAATACGCCATCTTCCGGCTCGTTGTGTGGATAAGCGAGCGCAGCGAGAAACAAAAGCTGATCGCGGATTTCCTGCAACTTGATATGGCCGTCTTCACTCAGCTGATAAGGATGTGAATCCAGCAAGGGATGGTGTTTGGTTTGCATAGCTTGATTCCATGTCTTTAAATCACGCCGCGCATTGCACGCGGCGTGACGGGACACAGGGCGAACGCCCCGCTGCATCATCGAAAAAGGTGGTAAGCCCTTTTGGACTACGTGCCCCTTATCGCCTGGCGCCACGCAAGCAGCGTGACGGTGAGAGGGATAAACACCGGCAGGGGGTGAACACAGAACCTCGTGCGTGCCGTATCATCCGGCTTAGCCATGATAACTTCCTTCTTAAGTTGTTATGGTCAGCGGGTCGTATGAGTTCCAGCTCATGCGGCCCGCGCTCTCACTTCCAAAGTCGGGCGCGCTGTGCCATCTGTTGTGCGATGAGCACGCCCGACCTGCAAACCATCGCGGAAAGCACCGTGGTTTGTCCAGCGTGTTTCGCTGATGCGATGCAAGTTTGAGACTTTGCCCCATTACCCTGCGTGCGCTTGCTTCTTGCAGCACCCATTGCACACGTGCTTCGTTCCTTCTATCTGCGTTGCACTTCTACTCCCTCCCCTGCAAGCAGGAGATGGTCGGGGTGGGGTTGCTTGCGTTTGCAGTGCTGATTCAATTCAACGCGAGCTTGGCCGCGGACTCCGGTCAGGTTGAATATCGATTCTGGAGATCGCTAAACATCCTGCTGGTTCTGACCACGGCGGATGGCCTGCGGCTTCGTCTGTACCCAAACGGAGGCGATTCTGACCAATCGCAACCCTTGCAGGCTTGATGGTGCCGGGCAAGTTGCGACAAGCAGATGTCGGCCCGTTGCTGCCGGTCGTGAGCATCAGCTTTGCGGAAGCCTATATCCCGGGAGTGATCGTAGGCACCCGGCAATGCGAGTGGGTTCAATGCGCGCGGTGCGCGTCCTTTCAGACAACCAATGCATGCATCTCACGCGCGTAGTTCTTGGCTATGGCCCAAGCTGAACCACTCGTCCATCCGATGCCGATCTTCTCCGAACGCAAACTGTCATTTTGACGTCTGACAGCAGGCGAATTCCGTCTAATAGGCGAATAACAAAGGCGGTCGGGAGAGCCCGACTATCCTCTTACGACGCAACTTCATTCTTACGCTAGTGGTATCCGGCGGCCATATGGCTAACAATTCATCCCATCGGACACGCGTACCGCGCGCCGCTTAACTCAGGTGTTAGACACAGGGGAATAACGTGCGTCATCTAGCGAAACTGTTCGTAGCTGCTGTAGCCATCTGCGCCTTCGCTGCCTCAGCCGAGGAAGTGGCGGTCACGAAAAAACTTCAGGCTGCGATGCAAGATATAGCTGTCCATACCAAGATCGTGATAGTTGACGGGTCGGGAGCCACGCCTAACACTTTCCACGAAGACTCCGACCCCACGACTCTTCAAATTGTAATGTTGGCCAAGCCCTCAGACGGAGCTGCTCAAGTTTCTAGTGATGGCGAGGTCATCTTTCTGCAAAAGGATACCCCGGAGAACGAGCGGCAGTCCCTCTTTGCAACAGCCTTCTATCTCAAAGCTAAGGCGCGCGAGGCCGCTTCGCAACTAGCCAAAGCACACAGCTCACCGTAGGTGTCTAACATCTCATTTTAGCGGCTTCGCCGCTTAACTTCGGCGTTAGCATCTATGCGACAAATCTTTGGAATAGTTGGAGCAGTCTTTATCGCTGCACTTGTACCGGCGCTCTACTTTGGTGTTCTCGGGTCGTCTTTCCGTGTTGGCTTACTCGCTCTCGTGCTCGCTTCGCTGTGGGTTGTTCTACTCGGCCTTCCAACCTTTCTTCTTTTTAAGCATCGTGGGCTGGTTCGTTGGTGGTCTGCGACTATCTCCGGTTTCTTTCTGGGGGCAGTGCCCACAGCGCTCATTTCTTGGCCCTATAAACCAAGCTCTGGTTCTGGCTACAGTGCGTGGGGCGGGCACAAAATGGTCGAGTATGTGGTTAACGGTGTACCAACACACGCCGGATGGGTTCAATACATTCTAGGCTCTGCTGGCATGGGCCTCATGGGTGCAGCATCAGCAGTTATGTTTTGGGTGGTGTGGCGGCTCTTAGTGGGTCCTAACCAGCCATCCAAACGCACGCACCATCCGCGCACCACTTAACTCAGCGTTAGGCGCTATGGAACTCATCGCAATAATTGAAAAGGCTTGGGGTTGGCTCGGTATAAAGCCGATAGATATATACGACATCACTGAGCACGGTCTCAGCTTCTAGATCAGGTGTAGCTAAAACCCTATGTCGGTCGTGTCCGCATTCCGACCCTTATCGGTCGGTGGCGAAGGGCTGCTTTCGGGAAGGCTAGGTATCAACGCCTGAGTTAGTTTGCTTAGCCAAGAATCTGAGCATGGCAAGGCAGCCCGCTTCTGACAGTGATTTCGATCCTGTGGCCTGCGAAGATGCCACCATCTTCAAAGTAGACCAATGCCGCTCCGACCTCATCGTAAACATGAACCGAGGGCCGAGCCAGTTTTTGCATGAAGGCTTGCTCGTCGAGCTGACCAATCTCGTCGTCTAGCCAGACATTGTTGTAGAGCGGCAAAAGTGCTTGTGCTGCGTAGCGCTTGAACTCACCGAGGTTAGCGATGAGGGTTGAGTAGTAAGCAACTGCGTCCGGTGTCGGCCGACCATTGCAGAGATAAGGGCCGTCGAGCACTTCGACGTTTACTGCTGCATGTTGAAGTGTGACGCTCATGGGCAACCTAATGCCTGAATTAAGTGGCGCGCGGCACGCGCGTCCGCTTGGACGAATTGTTGGGCCAATAGTGCTCAATAACAGCCTTGGCCTGATGAAGCGAAGCAGCAGCCTCCGCTCGATACGCTTTGATGGCTTCGGCTTGGCGGCGTTCTTCAACTAAGCGACCGACTTCAGGTGATAGAACTGGCATCGTCTCGACGCTCTGGTAAACAGTAGTTTTTTGAATAGCGGCGCGACCGAACGCAACTGCGCCGAACACCCCAAACACCCATGCGGCAATACCCCAGATGCCGCGGACCGAACCATCCATGGCGTTAGCAACGAGTGCTACAGCACCTGCAACGGACAACAAACCACACATTACACGTTGCCAGACTGGTGTACTTATTTTCGTCACCATGCCGATCTCCTTGGCCTAACGCCTGAGTTAAGCGGCGCCGGAGGCGTCCGCCTTGAACGAGATGTTAGAAGCAACTCGCGACGCATGCTACCGACGTGAGCGAGCAAGAATTGACCACCAACCGTACCCAATAGCCGCTATACCGACTGGAACGCCGATGACTACGCAGGCGACCGCGGGAACAAAGAGCAGTCGGGAGTGCCAGTGCATGGCAAGAAGCACGCCGAAGAAACCACCAAAGGCCGAACAGGCCGCGACAAGTGCAAGTCGCAAGGCCCTAGAGGAATGACCGATAGCTATGTTTGGATTTGAGGCTATGGGCATGCGACTTCTAACTATTAAATATGTGGACCCCTAGGTCCGGCTATACATCTCTTGCTGGACGCCAGGAACGGTAGCACAACCCTATGATGTAGAAGGAACTTCGCGGATCTGCGTCCGGCTGATCGAAAGCAGTCTAGCCGGACACGGCTAACGCCGAAATCGGGCTTCCGCTCGCCGCTGCAAGCACCAACTATGCAAGCTTCCAACGGCTGGCATTCGGCAACTTTGTTGAGGCCGCGACCGGCTGCCTGTGGCCGATACTAGACCCACGGAGACATCTGCTGACTGTCAACAACAGCGCCATGTTCAGGCGTTACAACATCCGCAGCTGCGGATTCCGATCAGGTTGAATATTGATTCCGAAGATCGCTGAACATCCTGCTGGTTCTGACCAAGGCGGATGGCCTGCGGCTTCGTCTGTACCCAAACGGAGGCGATTCTGACCAATCACAACCCCTGGAGACTTGGTGGTGCGGGGCAAGTTGCGACGGGCAGATGTCGACCCATTTCTGCCGGTCACGACCGTCCGCTTTCGGGAAGGCCCGTCTTTAACGTCTGAGTTAAGCGGCGCCGGAGGCGTCCGCTTGGATGATTAGTTAGCTCCGTGCATAGCCACTTCAGCGACTCGCTGAGCATCTTGAATTGTGAGGCCGTCGCAAAAGTGCTGGAACAGAGGGTGATTGACCTCTTGGAGTTCTAAATATGGCCGCAAACCGCCAAGACGGGGCCTTACATTTGCCTTTAGATTGATCGTTTCGGGATAGTACGGGAGCACATTACTGAACCAGCCAAAGTATGAATCCGATTCGTCATGTTCTTCCCAAGAAGAGGTGTAGCGCTCGAAGCTATCCGCACTTAAGGACACCCATACACCCCACATGAAGGGTTCGGTTACCCCATGGATGGGAATCTCCAAAACCACCCTGATAAACCGATCAACTTGGTCATCATACGTAATCGTGCAGAGGTCGCTTGTAAGGACTGCTTTCCTTTCCTTGTCCTGGTCGGAAAGCGCTCCGTAATGCATAGGTGAGGAAAACGAAAAACTCGGCGAGCCTTCATGCACCTTTCCGCAACAAGAACATGTATATGCAAAGATTCCGGCCATTTCGTTAGCTAACGCCTGAATTAAGCGGCGCCGAAGGCGTCCGCTTGGATGATTGGTTAGGGTCTACGCCGTAGGCCAAAGCGAGCCCGATAGGCATAAACCGCACCCGGAATACCGATGAAAGCCAAATACAAGCAAGCGTTGAGCACTGAAGGCTCACTACGTGCACCGGACCAATAGTCGCCGCGAGAAAGCTCAACGACAAGGTACCAAATGCCAAGGCCAAATATGGTGCAGCCAATGACGCTACCAATGAATTGCCGGGCACGCCCTTGAGTGAAGCATACAACTGCAATCAGCAGACAGAAGACGCCAAACAAGTAAAAAATGAACGCTTTATTGGTAGATGGGGCGGTTAGCAGCATGATGATGCCAAAAAGAGTAGCGAATGCACTAAGCAGCAGCCTCGCACCGAAGCTCAACCCATGATTGATTGTCTGCTCAGCTTCCCGATACATGGCTGTGTCCAGTAGACCCTAACGCTGGAGTTAAGCGGCGCCGGAGGCGTCCGCCTTGAACGAATTGTTAGACGGCTGGCAACTGGAATGTGTACGCATTTGGTTTGGCCGCCATAAGGTTGCCGAAGAGTAGCCAAGTTTGACTGTCCGGACCAAGCTGGCCAAATAGCCAGATTTCTTTGAGCTTGAGCTCGGAAACGTTCAAGTCTTGCGGTTTGAAATGAATTTTGCGGTTGATATGAATTGCAACGACAAGATCAGCAGACCCAGAGTACTTCTTGAGCTTATCTATTTCGGATTGCAGGTCAGTAGAAGGATTCAGGCGATCCGGTACAAGTTGCTTCAACTGTATGGGAAATCTATAGATGATGCCGTTGTGCTCGTAGGCGCCAATATAGTCGTAGTCAGAGCTCTCATGTGCAGCGAAAAGAATTTTCTTGTTTAGCACTTGCCCAGCGCCATGGCAGAAGATTGCGCATCTCCAATCTTCTGAAATGGACCGAACTTTTCGGTTAAGCAGAATGTCCGACGCATTTTTGTATTTCTTAATTCCAGTGGACTCAAACAGCTGATCTAAACCAACCAACATCTTGGTCGGGTTGTTGTAACTCAACTTTGACCACTCTGGATCTTGCATGCCTGCCGTCTAACGCTGGAGTTAAGCGGCGGCGAAGCCGTCCGCCTTGAACGAGATGTTAGGTGCCACTGCGTAGCTGCCTCATATAGGCGACTGTTAAAAGCCGCAGGCCCACCCACACACCAACACCCATGGAAATAGGAACCAGCGTGTCCGGCGTAACTTTGCCTGTTGTGGCCAATGCCCGGATAACCGTTGCTGCCCCCGTTGAGAGCATAACGAAAGCACCTAGATGGAAGAACTGTTCGCCATGAGCAAAATTAAATGGATTCTTCTCCCAAGAAGGCGGCTGCCAGTCGAATCGCGGGCCTTTTAGAATGAAAAGTACGCCGAAGCCAACAACCATCGCGGTAGGGAAGACGGCAGAAATTACACCGACAGCAAACCACGTCATCGGAGGCGCGGCCACCGGAGTAGCGGGCCCGAAAAGTGCCAAAACAAAAGAAAGGCCAACGATTCCCAATCGTATAGTTTTCCAGTGACTCATCTTTGGCACCTAACGCTGAGTTAAGCGGCTCACGGTACGCGTGTCCGCTTGGACGAAATGTTAGGGCGTAACCTGCGCGCCCTAGTACACATCATGGATGAAAGTAGCACCTAGTAAAGCAATGCGACTAAGCGTGCTTGGGGAAAGGTCGAGTGCGTAGTTGCGGTTACTGGATGTACTTACCCATATGCGCACATTGCCACCCTTGCTGAGCTCAACGAGGAAGTCTTGATGTGGCTCCAAGAAGGTGAGCAGTTCCTCTAACGCATCCTCGACTAGTGTATCGGTAGAGTCGCGCCAACCATAAGAGAATGGATTGGCAGCCCAGTAACCGGTTGTGCGAGTACCTGCGAGCAGAGTGCCTTTGGGAGTTTTACGTGGATCACCCGCTCGCCAAGCATGCTGAGGCTCCATGCCGAGTGTGTGAGTGACCACACTCGGCTCAAGTCCAGGATGCGAAATTCGTAAATCGACAATGTGCGAGTAAAGCTGCATTTGCGTCCTAACGCCTGAGTTAAGCGGCGGCGAAGCCGTCCGCCTTGAACGAGATGTTAGATGCTCTCGGGGACTTTTTGGAGCGCAGGTTTGGCGAATTTGAAGAAATAGAAGCCAATCAAAAGCATAACCGTATTGAATACTGCGTTTGGCACGGAATGGAAATAGGCAGCACCGTCTAAAAGCACGGCTAGCCACATTGCCACGCCTGACAGCATGACCACCGCCGCCCACAACTTTACAGCGATGTAGGACCATGATTTGCGTAGATAGACGGAGCCAAGTACCGCGAGCTGGACGGCCAGTGGCAATAGTGCGAGGAGCCGGCCCGAGACCAAAGCGAGCATGTTTGCAGCGAGAAGCGCTCCCAGAACCACGTAGAGCGCTGGGACAAAATGCTTTTGGGGGTTTGTTGGCATAGTGTCCGTCGCTGGGCAATCTAACGCCTGAGTTAAGCGGCGCCGGAGGCGTCCGCTTGGATGAATAGTTAGAGCGCCTCAGCAGTGTACAAGGCGCACCAACAAGCATTGCACGAAATGCGGGACGACTCGTGTGCCAACGTCGTGAAATTAGCAATGGCCTGCTCTTCAGGAAGAGAACCTCCAATAAATACAAAAATCTCGGAGCTTTTGTTTAGGCCGTGCAAGATGCGGATGACCCTAGGAGCCGACTGCAAGGTTGTTGAGGCGATAAGCGACTTGAGGTGCGGACACACCCAGCGCTCCCCCTCCGCTAGAGACCTTTCTTCGCAGATCGTGCCGTTAAATTGAATGGTTGGCATTTAACTCTAACGCTTGAGTTAAGCGGCGGCGCAGCCGTCCGCCTTGAACGAAATGTTAGAACTCTTGCGAGTGCACCCAAGCAAGTAGTGCTTTTGCTGATTGCGTTGCCCAAGATGTGTAGTGCTGCTCAGCCGCTTCGCGCTCTTGATCGTAACGTACAAGCGCATCGCGCGCCCACAACTCACGTACTGGACCAAGCGGAAATTGGTCAGTCTCTGAGTCGATGCCGACGAACGGAATAAACAAAGGATTGTTCTCTTGCCTCAGGGCGAAGCGACTTGCCGAGACGATGCGAGACGCCTCAACCACACCGATGCGAGAAGCGAGCAACGCTTCAAGCGCTTCGCTGAGGGTCGAAAGACTCTGCAATTTCTGTGTGCTGCTCATGAGTTCTAACTACTTAATATACGGACCCGTGGGTCCGGTTATACATCTTGCGCAACGCACCACGAATGGTTACGCAACCCCATGATTGAAAAACAACTTCGCCACGTTCGGTCCGGCTATGCAGACGCAGTATATCCGGACCCCGCAGACGCGCGAATTTCGCTATCTTGGTGCTTTTCATACCACCAGGAGTGACCGTTATGGGGTGAACTGCCCGCTACCTCACCACCCCCACGTCTCATGGATCAGGTGTCCGCGCTCTGCCGCCGGCGCCACCTGAGCCGGCGGACCGAAGAGGCGTATCGATTCTGGATCCGGCGCTACATCCTTTTTCACCACAAACAACCTCCTCGTACGCTTGGCACACAAGGCATCGCACCGTTTGTAAACCACCTGGCGGTCGATCTCAAAGTCGCTGCGTCCACGCAGTCGCAGGCGTTGAATGCCATCCTCTTCTTGTACCGCGACGTGCTCGAAGTGGCCGTCGGTCACTTGGATGGCCTGCGGCGCGTACAACGCTCATCTAAACTTCCCGTCGTGCTAACGGTTGAGGAGGTTCGGCAAACCTTGGCCAAGATGCAGGGCACTCCTCGGCTCATGGCCGAGGTGCTCTACGGCTCAGGCCTGCGTGTCACAGAGTGCATGACACTTCGCATCAAGGACATCGACTTTCGTGCAGAAACCATCACCGTTCGAAGCGGCAAGGGGGCGAAGGACCGCACCACTGTGTTGCCTGCGACGCTGACGCAGGCGCTCCAACAGCACCTGTTTCACGTCATCGCCTTATACAAGCGCGATGTCGATCGAGGCCGCGGATATGTTCCGTTACCCGGAGCGCTGTACCGGAAGTATCCCAATGCCGCTCGCAGCCCTGCCTGGCAGTTCGTATTTCCGTCCAAAGTAGTGCGTCCCTGCCCTGAAACGGGTCGACTACTTCGCTGGCACGCTTCAGAAGCCATGGTCCAGAGGACATTCAAGCTAGCGCTGGAGCAAACTGGTGTCCGCAAGCATGCCAGCGTCCATACGTTACGACACTCGTTTGCCATGCACCTTCTTGCCCAAGGAACGGACATTCGAACCATTCAGTTGTTGCTCGGGCACCGCAGCCTACAGACAACGATGATCTACACCCACGTTCACCAGGACGTGAGTCATACGATGAGTCCGCTTGATCGTCTGTAGCGGGTATACATGCGCCGGTCATTAGCGCGGTCGGCGCATGTTCGCGTGCTGTTGCCTGGCGTTGAACATTCCGGGCGCCGAACGACCGCTATCGGGCGACGCGACTGATTCGCCGACCGGCTGTTGTTGGCCGATACTAGACCCACGGAGACATCTGCTGACTGTCAACAACAGCGCCATGTTCAGGCGTTACAACATCCGCAGCTGCGGATTCCGGTCAGGTTGAATATCGATTCCGAAGATCGCTGAACATCCTATTGGTTCTAACCAAGGCGGATGGCCTGCGGCTTCGTCTGCACTCAAACGGAAGCGATTCTGACCGATCACAAACCTGTGCAGACTTGATGGTACCGGGCAAGCTGCGACAAGCAGATGTCGACCCTTTTCAGTTATTGATGAAGGCCCGCTTTGGAGAGGCTTGATGACAATCTGTGACCAGTAGTTCTCCAAACTCAACAACGCGAACACCGAGGTACTTTTGGCGAAGCGGATGTCAGCCAATCCGACCCTAAACTTTACGAAGTAGCTGTCAGCTCTGCCGATTGCTTCGTCGGCGCCAGAGCGATCAGCGGCACGCCGATCACGATCAGCATGGCAGACATGCCAAACAACTCCGGGCGGCCATCAACGTCGTTGTACGCTTGAACCAGCATGACACCAGCGTGCGCGAAGCTAGACCACGCCGTGAACCAAATCAGGCTTCGATGCTCCGATGGCTTTCGCACCGCAATCAGCAAGAAAACTCCGAGTGTGACGTAAAGGCTGAGGAACATGGGCACGATCTCATCGGCGTGTCGCCAGAACCATAAAGACATTACCAACGGATAGATGCCTGCCAGGAAAAGCAGTCCGCTTACGATCATCACGTATTTCAGCAGCAGCTCCCGAGACATAGTGCCCTCCTGCGAGTCCGGTGATGCGCGGTAAGTCAACACGCCAAATGTGGAAAGCTGGTCTGAAGAAGCCTGGTCACAACCCAGGAGAGCGTGTCGTTCTGACCATCAGAGCCAAGATGGCGCATTAACTCCGTAGCCATCGCTGCGGATGCCGTTGATGGTGGCGTACACGATAGCCAGGCAGGGGCTCGATCGCGCGTGCTAGACGTCATTGTGACAAACGGCATTCCGCATCGATAACAATGCGCCGTTCCGCCGCACACGATACCACTACCCCCGTTGCCGATTACGTCGGCGTGTTTAATGTTGCCGGTGTATACGCATGACAGGTTATGGCCAATGGTAGCCTTTGCGCTCCCGGTGGGCGGGCACGCTGCGACCGGCAGAGGTCGATCCATTCCGGCCCGTGACGACACTTCGCTACCTGGAAAGCTGGTGACATAAGGGTGTCCGTTAACTATCCGCATACTGTCCGCGGACAATTCTCGCGTGGTGCAGCGTCGGTTAATTCATTGAAATTTCGTCAAAAGTCTTGGCCGCACGATTGGCATGATATTGGCTTCTTGCAATCAGGATATAGGAGTCATCGCCTCGACGACCGAAGGACTTTTCGCATGTTTGGTTACTACCTTGAACTAGCCTTGCGTAGCTTGAAGCGCAGCCCCGGCCTCACCGCGCTCATGGTGCTGGCGATCGGCTTCGGCGTGGCCGTGTCGATGACCACCTACTCCGTGTTCCGCGCGGTATCGGGCGATCCGATTCCATGGAAATCCTCGCAGTTGTTCGTGCCGCAAATCGACATGTGGGGACCGACTGGACGCGATGCCACCGGCGAGCCGCCGACGGCGATGGACTATACCGATGCGGTGGCGTTGATGCGCGATCATCGCGCCAAACTGCAGTCGGCGATGTATCCGATTTGGCCTTTGGTGGTACCGGCTGATCCCAGCAAGCATCCGTTCAATATCGATGGACATGCGGTCTATAGCGAGTTTTTCCCGATGCTGGACGTGCCGTTCAAATATGGTGGCGGCTGGAGCGCGCACGACGATGCGCAGCGCGCGCCGGTGGCGGTGATCAGCGGCAAGCTTAACGACAAATTGTTCGGCGGCGCCAATAGCGTGGGCAAGACACTGAATATCGATGGCAAGGATTACCGCGTGGTCGGCGTGTTGAATCACTGGGATCCGCAGCCGCGCTTTTATGACGTAGTGAATACCGATAGTGGCGGCTTCATCAGTGGTGGTGAGGATGTGTTTCTGCCGTTCCAGCGTGCCGCCGCGGTGGGTATGGGCACCGCTGGTGTCGACAACTGCAACGAATCGCCCAAGGAAGCCGGTTTTGACGGTCTGGTGCATTCCAGTTGCAGCTGGATCGCCTATATGGTCGAGCTGGATGATGCGGCGGCAGTGACACGTTACCGCGATTATCTGGACGCCTATGCGCGAGAGCAACAACAGGCAGGTCGCTTCAACTGGGCACCCAACAACCGCCTGCGCGATTTACCGGCGTGGCTGGATTATCTGCATGTGGTGCCCAGCGATACCAAGGTTTCGCTGCTGGTGGCGTTGGGCCTGCTGGTGGGGTGTCTGGTGAACACGGCAGGCCTGCTGCTGGCCAAATTTCTGCGTCGCAGTGTCGAGATCGGCGTGCGCCGCGCGCTGGGTGCGCCACGCAGCGCGGTGTACGCGCAGTTTCTCACCGAGGCCGGCGTGGTCGGTGCCGCTGGGGGTGTGCTCGGCCTGTTGCTTACCGGCGTTGGCGTAGCCAGCGTGAAGTTCGTGCTGCCCGGGGACATTGCCACGCTGGCGCGGTTGGACCCCTCGTTGCTGATGCTCACCTTGCTGGTGGCCGTGTTGGCGACCTTGCTGTCCGGTCTATATCCCACCTTCCGTGCAGCGCGGGTGCAACCTGCATGGCAGCTCAAGTCCAACTGAGTGATAACCCATTGAGGGACACACCGTGAAACTCCATCCCATGATTGCCGCGCTGCGCAAGCACAAGGCCGGCGCGTTACTGATCGCGCTGCAGATTGCAGTGACCCTGGCGATTGTCTGCAATGCGACCTTCATTATTGGTCAGCGTATTGCACGGGTAAATCGTCCGACGGGTCTGAACGAAAGCGATCTGTTCCTGATCCAGCAACGCTGGGCGGACGCACCCAATGGGAATGATCTGGCCAGCGTGGAAAAACTCGACGCGATGCAGCGTGATGATCTTGCTGTGCTACGCAAGTTGCCGGACGTGGCATCGGTGACGCCGGTCCGAGCGTTGCCACTGACGAATAATGGAGCGTACAACGGCATTTACCTCAAGCCTGATCAGCAAAAGGCGACGACGGAGGTCGCCTTTTATACGGGCGATGAACAGATATTGCCCACCCTGGGGCTGCGGCTGATCGCCGGGCGCGCGTTCACCGCCGCCGACGTGCGGCATGTAGGCTTCCGCAGTAGCGAGGAGCCCGTTGCGATCATCGTGAGCAAAGCGGTAGCAGACAAGCTCTACCCGCACGGAGATGCCGTGGGCAAGGCGATCTATCTCAACATCGGCGCTACGCCCTCTACCATCATCGGCATTGTCGGGCGCTTGCAGACACCGCATGTGGGTGGTGCTGATGGCGACGTTCCCGCCTACAACTCTTTGATCGAACCGTTACGGCGGGATTACCACACGACCCAATATGCCGTGCGTGCCAAGCCAGGTCGCGAGCAAGCCGCCATGCGTGCTGCCCGGACGGCGCTGTTTGCCGTCGACGCGTTGCGAGCGGTCGACGACGAAGACGGCATTCGCACGTTCTCCGAGATTCGCGCACGAGCCTATCAGGGCGATATCGGCATGGCCCTTTTGATGGGGGCTGTGTGCCTGATCCTGCTTGGCATCACCGCCTTAGGCATCGTCGGCCTGACCAGTTTTTGGGTCGGCCAGCGTCAGCGCCAGATCGGCATCCGCCGCGCGCTGGGTGCGCGCAAGCAGGACATCCTGCGCTACTTCCAAGCCGAGAACCTGATCATCGCCGGTGGTGGTGCAGTGCTCGGCATCGTGCTGGCAATCAGCCTCAATTTGTGGCTGATCACACGCTACGAAATGGATCGGCTGCCAGTGACCTATGTATTGGTGAGCCTGCTGGCAGTACTCGTGCTGGGCCAGCTCGCCGTGCTTGTGCCGGCCCGTCGCGCTTCCAACGTGCCGCCGGTAGTGGCGACGAGAAACGTTTGAACTGCTATTGCCAGAAGAGCTTTCGATGTCCGCTGTCTGGCGACCTGACAGGGATGACCACCGGCCGTTGTTGGCCGATACCAGCCCCCAGAGACATCCGCTAACTGTCAACAACAGCGCCATGTTAGGCCATACCGGAACAGTGTTCAGGCATTACCAGCATCCGCACTTGGCTTCACCCCACCCCAACCCTCCTACACGTAGGGGAGGGAGTTCATCTGCGCAAGATTGAAGCTCAACGTCCGAATGGTTTACGCGTGCACGCAAGCGTCGTTTGCATCCAGACTTGATCTCCCGCTCCCGCCTGCTTTTCGCTTCCTCCCCTGCTTGCAAGGAAGCGGGCTGTCTATGCATGTTGTATGGCGCTGCTCACCTGGCATTTCGACATCGATTACATAGCCATCGCTGCGTGCCTGCACTGGTCTGCTTTGCTGCGTTGTCGAAGTGGGGAAGCCGAGGTAGCGATGGAGGGAGGGTATGCCGGAGTTGAGAAACGCTATCTGGATCAGCCCAGGCAGGCAAAGGCGGCTAGTTGCCCGATGTGTCCAACATCCCGTTAGCCCTTGCCTACCGCTGAGGTCAATGATTGACCTGATACCGCTTTACTTCAGAAGCCTTTGCGGCCGGAGGATTCACTTAGCCGAAATCACTTATCTCGGCTGGTGTCCATCGACCGCAAGACGTGTCGAGGATGAACCTGTTCAAGCGATCAGACGGCGTTCCGCTCGATGTCCCGAGCAGCGCGGGTCAGATCCCGCTGGAGCAGATAGATCGATACCACGAAGAACAGTACATCTTTCACCAGGAAGGCAACCGGCAGGTACATGGCCGGGAAGCCACCGGCTTGCGCCGCCCATGCGTTCGGCAGGAACGGGATGATGCTGACGGTGCCGGCAAAGGTGATGATCGAACCCATCGCGCCCAAGATGCTGAGTTTGCGATTCCAGAAGCCCAGGAAAATCAGCAAGCCGAATAGCCATTCCGTTGTGCCGAGGAAGAAACCTGCGCCGCGAACGCCGAAGGCCGGGATAAGCCAGAACACCAACGGGCTATGTTGGATAAAGGGCGTGATTTGCTGCGCTTCAAAGCTAAACCATTTTTGGTAACCGAAGATCAGGAAGGTAAAAACCATCGCCGCACGAACCAGGTGATGACCGATATCACCTTTGAAAAAGGATGTCTTCGAAAGATGCAGGATAGCCTTGTCGATCACGGTACCCACCGGCTCATCGATCAGGCTGCTTTCCTCGTGTGCACGTGCCGGTGCCAGGCTGCCGGCATTACCGAGTTGTACGTTGACGTTGCTCATGGTCGGATTCCTCAAGTGATGGATGTGCATATCGGATCAGGCATCGATCAAACCGCCGGAAAATCGACCGTCGTATCGTTGATGCGATTGAAGGTGTTGGTGAACACGATGGTCGTGATCGCGAGGCTGATGTCCACGAGTTGCGCGTCGGTGTAACCGGCGGCCTTGATGTCGTTGAACGAGGCGTCGCTGAGGGTGCCGTGGGTTTCAACCAAGGTACGAACGAAGCGGATCAGTGCATCACGCTTGTCGTCGCCGGTGGACTCGCCGTTGCGGATCTGCTTCAAGGTATCCGGCTTCAAACCAGCCATCTTGCCGATCAGGCTGTGTGCGGCCACGCAGTAATCACGACCGGCCACCGTGCTGACGGTGAGCTTGATGGTTTCCTGATCCGCCTTGCTCAGCGAACTACTCGCCAACGTGGCATCCAGCTGCAAGCTGGCCTTCAATGCAGCGGGATTCAGCGCGCCAATCGCGGCCATCGCATTCGGCACGCGGCCGACGGCTTTCTTGATCTGGGCATACACCTCGGCGGTGGCGCCGGTGGCCGACTCCAGAGCGGGGATTTGGATACGTGACATGGGACTGACTCCTGCGTTGTGTGTGGTGTGGGCACACTTTACGGAGAAGAATCGAGACGATTAATGCCTCAGTGGATCAGGGATATGCTTGTTCGTCTCAAAAGACTAACCGCCCCATGCTTCGGTTCAAGGCTGTGTTTGTCATGAAGGCGGCTGCTTCGACTACGATGGATGCTGGGCATTCTTGATCCCGACAGGATTTGCAGCCGTCATTTCGCTCTCTGTTACCGGCGCCAGGCAACTCCTCAGACTTCACCTCACCGAGCATAGTAAGCGCCGTCTTCATCAGGGACGTGGCGCCTGAGAGTGAACGGTTAATCTGATCTAAGGATTCGATCAGATATTAAGCACTTCGCACTGGGGAGGAATCATGCAAGCTCAGTGATATCGATAGTGAATAATTTTCTGAAAATCGGCATACGGCGTGCCGTTCTCTGAGCGCTTAATAATCGCTTCTACTTCCATTTCGGCTTGAAGGTTACATACGATCACCTGTTTGGTATCGTCGCATATTTGCTTTCCGGCAATGAGAAATGCCTTAACGCTGGGGTCCTTCATTAGAGTTACAGATTGTATTTCCAACAAGCATTTTGGGTGGCCGCGCTGCTCATCGGTTATGTAGGTCGCGTAGGCGCTATCGGTGACGTAGTGAACTTTAAGCAGCACCCTCTTACCCAAAAAGGATGATAAGTGCTCGTTGATCTGGCAGATGGTTGCCGGTTGGAAAGACTGACTGTCCTCACTGGCATCTGCCGGTTGAATTGCAAGCATCAGACTTAACGCCACTAATGCCGCGAAAGCCTTCGTCATAAAACTCCTCTCTTGTACTGCTCCCAACGACGGAAGCATGTCCTGGCGAGAGCTCTCATCACCTGAAAAGCAACACAAAACAGCATCGTCATGTTGACCGAAGCGCGCCGTGATCCTTCGACGCCCTGCACCGCCCTGGAACGGTATCGACTCTCACCTACAGAGCTGTTCCCCGACTGGCAAATTGCGCCTCATGCGTCGGAAATGATGATTCGTCGTCATGAGGCATCGCGTCCAACGAGACTATCGCAAGTACCTTTCAAGAGTCGGAACATGAGCCTGGAAGAGGTTGATTACGTTCCTGATCGCGCGCGAGTCGATCAAGCTCAATAGTATCGGTAGTGGATAATCTTCTGAAAATCAGCATATGGCGTGCCATTCTCTAAGCGCTTGATAATCGCTTCCACCTCCATTTCGGCGTCAAGGTTACATACAAGTACCCGTTTGGTAGCGTCGCATAGTTCCCTTCCGGCCTTGAAGAACGCTTTAACGCTGGGATCTTTCATTAGAGCCACGGTTTGTATTTCTAGCAAGCACTTTGGACGGCCGTGCTTCTCATCGGTTATGTAGGTCGCGTAGGCGCTATCGGTGACGTAGTGAACTTTAAGCAACACCCTTTTACCCAAAAAGGATGATAAATGCTCGTTGATCTGGCAGATGGTCGCCGGTTGGAAAGACTGGCTGTCCTCACCGGCATCTGCCGGTTGAATTGCAAACATCAGACTTAACGCCACTAATGCCGCGAAAGCCTTCGTCATAAAAACCCCCTATGGAATCGCGCTGCATAGCGCATAACCAATAGCTTGCACCATACTGATTGTCAATCGAGCCAGGCCCAGTCGCCGTCTTAACTTCGGAGAGAAGCGCGGCGCAGCGGCGTGTTAAGACCATCAGTATGGAAGCGTCCATATGCTTTCGACAGAGCATCTACAGACATAAGGTGACGGGGACCTTGTTGCAAGACAGTTTTCGGCGTGACATAGTCACTCCCGTTGCGTGTGTCCGTCTAGCTATCGAGCGAATGGCGGCTCCGTAAAAAGGGGATATAGAAAACTTCTAGCCAAGGGAAATCTCCAGGGGGAGATATGGTGGCTGCTGTTCTCGTAAGACACGACACACGCGATAGCGCTCGGGTGCTGCGCGCCTTCGCTATTACGGGCGGATCTTGTATGTTGCATTGCAATGCCACTGGGGTCGCCCGCCCCCCATCGGACATCATGGGCTACCTAAACGCGAGTATTTACCCCTATTACCTACGCCTGTAGCGCTGCCTGTCTCTCAGTGGACTGTCGCCACCGCCAAACTGCTTACGCGCTTGAGGCACGGAGTAGCTGTAAAAGGCAATAGGGAGAAATGGAATGTTTCGTTTTCGTCGCTTCAGTTATGGATTGCTTGTCGCTTTGTCTGTGGCATGCGGATTAGCCCACGCGCAAAACATCGCGGCTCCGATTGAAGATGAAGTCCGGCAAAGACTCCGCGTCAATACAAACATCAATCCTCTCGGTGAAAATCCATTTGGCGAGAACGTTAACCTTTACAACGGCACGCTTTCGTTTGAGCAAACGGACATCAACCTCCAGGGAACCGGTCCCGATATTACTGTCACACGCAAATATGCGGTTGCCGATACGACGGCGCCCTGGTGGCGGCAGTTTGTCGATTGGAGCATGGAAATCCCGCATATCGAGACGATGACCACGCCCAATTTGACGTCTTTTTTCATCAGCCCGAGTGGCGGTCGCTGTAGCGGCATTGGCACTGGACCGAGCGACGTTGTATTTCCGAATCAACTGGGAGGCCCTGCTATCGGGGTCGATCCATCGGCATGGTGGTACGGGGTGCACCTCGATATACCCGGGATGGGCCAACAGGACCTGATCGTTCCCGAATCTCCGAACACGAGACCGCTTCCGAGAGCCAGCCTGAACGGTGGTCAGGTTGTTCAAGCGTCACTAATAACCCGCAACAATTGGGCCATTGCATGCTTACCATCTACCTCTAACGGCGCAGGAGGCGAGGGCTTTTTGGCGATAAGCCCTGGCGGAACGCAATACTATCTTGATCGGCTCGTCTACAAGCGAGCCAATAACTACGGTACGTCGCCCTATGAGTTCACGCGCAACGTCGCGATGATGATGGTATCGAAAGTGGTGGACCGTTTCGGCAATACACTCACGTACAACTACGACAGTAACAACAATCTCACTTCCGTTGTGGCAAGCGATGGCCGTTCCGTTGCGTTTTCGTACACGGCTTATACCATTCAGCCAACTCTTGAACTTAGCAATCCCGATCCGGGATTCCGGGTGAATGCGGCGACTGTCACGGCGTCGAATGGTGCGACGCGAACATGGACATACTCCTATGAATCTGGAAGCTACGGCGATCTTCAATCGGTAACGCTGCCGGACGGGTCGAGCTGGCAGTTTTCCCTTGATAACTTCCGAGAGTATGAGGATGTTCCTGATCTTGACATGATTACCTATAACGCGTCAGGGGCAGGCAATTGCACCTATGCGTTGGAACCGCAAAATGCGGTTACGGCAACGGGGACGATTACGCATCCGTCCGGCTTGGTTGGAACGTTTACTACTAAAAACACGATTCGTGGCGAATCGTATGTCCAGTACGATTGTGCTGCATCGCAAAGTAATGAGTATCTCTACTACCGTAATGTGATGGCATATCCGTCTCTGATAAAGAAGACATTCAGCGGCGCGGGATTGCCTGGCAATTTAACGTGGACCTATAGCTACTCTTCACCTAATCAAAGCTGGAGCACGGATAGCTGTGCTTCGAACAATACTTGCGCAAGTACGGTTTACACTGACGCGGTCGATCCGAATGGCAATGATGTTCGATATACATTTAGCAACAGATGGGATGCTACCGAGTCGCAGCTATTAGACGCCTCTTATTATCAGGGAGCGGCAGGCTCCACCCTGCTTAGAGATATTCAGACCTCCTACGCATCATCGTCCACGGGACCCTGGCCAGCGAGTCTTGGCATCTCCCTCGGAGGCGAAGCGAACGGGGCCGAAGTGCTGATGATCGAGCCCTTGAACCGAAAGAGTACCGTGCAGCAAGGCGATTCCTATACGTGGCAAGCCGTGGCATTTGATCTTTGGGCAAACCCTACTGATACGAAGCGATACAATTCCATCGCAGGGCAACCATCGATCGAAGAACTTCATAGTTATTTGTACGATTCGAATCTCTGGGTAATGGGGCTCCCTGTTTCGACGGTAAACGCTGCGACGTCCGAGGTCGAATCAAGTGACGCCTACAACGCAAGCGATCTCGTTGCGTCACGCTCACGTTTTGGCGAGCTACTCGAATCGTATACGTACGACAACCAGGGGAACCTCAGCACCTTCAAGGATGGCGACGGAAATACCACCTCGCTGAGTGATTATTATCGAGGCATACCTCAGCAGATCGCGTATCCGGATGGTACGTCATCGTCCGCCGTGGTTGATGACTTTGGAGAGGTCACAAGTGAGACGGATCAACGCGGATATGCAACGTCTTATAGCTATGACCCAGTTGGGCGCGTTACACGCGTCACCTACCCCACGAACGATACCGTGTCGTGGAATCCTGAGATCATCGCTTACAACTTCGTGAACTCGGCCGAGCAGGGAATCGCGGCGGGCCACTGGGATCGCGTTGAAACAGTAGGAACAGCGAGCTCCACCACATACTTTGATGCTGAGTTAAGGCCGCTATTGACGTATACCGTCGATACTAATGTGGCCGGCTCCGGCAACAGCGTCACGTTTGCCTACGATTGGACCGGCGCTAAGACGTTCGCATCCTTCCCTGTGGCGGGGGCGCCTGGGTACTCTGCGATATCTTCAGGCATTCATAATTCCTACGACGCACTGGAGCGACTGACGCTGAGTCAAGAGGACAGTGAGCTGGGAAGTCTCAGTACATCCACGTCTTACCTCCAAGGTGGCGGTAGGCAGGTGACAAGTCCTAACGGAAATGTGACCACCACCTACTACCAGGATTTTGATGCACCAAGCTATGACTCCCCCATCTCGATAAGTGCGCCTCAGGGTGTTTCGCAATCGATTTCGCGCAATGTATACGGCGATCCGACAGCAATTACCCAGTCAGGACCCTATGGCAGTGAGAATGATAGCGTCACCAAGACCTTCGTTTACGACATCTATCACCGTGTATGTCGAACGACCGAGCCGGAGAGTGGGAGCACGGTTATTGCATACGATGCAGCAAACAATGTGCAATGGACAGCACAAGGACAAAGCATCACCGATGGCACGTGTGGTCAAGCCGACGTCGCGACGTCGGCGCAAATGGTGCGCACTTACGATCAGCTGAATCGCATTCGGACAGTCATCCCGCCGACGGGGACTCAGAGCACGACGTATTCCTACGATAACGATGGGAATCTATTAACAGCCACATCGGGTATCGCCAGTCAGGCGTTTGCTTATGACAGTCGCAACTTGATGACCAGTGAAGCGCTAGCCGTTCCCGGCTTTACCTGGGCCTTGGCCTACAGCTACGACGGTAACGGACATCTCAATGCCATCGGGTACCCTGACATCGACGGCGTCAATGAAGGTGTGGCCTACAACCCGGACGCGCTGGGTCGACCGTTGCAAGCTGGCTCCTACGCGAGCGGTGTCACTTACTTTCCCAATGGCGTCATGAGTGGGTTCAACTTTGCCGACGGACTTGCGTTTACGGCGTCACAAAATGCGCGGGATCTACCGAGTGGTTTCAGCTATTTCACCGGGAACGCAGTGGATGTGTCGGAGGCGTTGACATACGACAACGACGCCAATATCACACACGTGACTGATAACGTTAGTGGTCAGCGCAGCAAGGCGTTTACATATGACACCCTGGATCGCCTTACCAATGCCGTTGCCGGGCAGCTTTATGGGACGGAAACATATCAATACGACGCCATTAATAATCTGCGCTCGCGCTTAACCGCCGGCACTACGTTGACGTTGAACTATGACAGCACGAACCGACTTGCGAGCGTGGCAGAAGGCGCGAGCGTCATAAGCCAATATAGTTATGATTCCCAGGGCGATCGCAGTAGCGTTACAAGTGGTGGCGTCACTACGCAATATACCTTCGATGCAGAGAATCAGTTGCTCCAGGTGTCGGGCATCGAAGGTTATGCGTATGACGCGGCAGGCCGGCGTGTTGCCAAGACCTCTGTCGCAGGCACTCCTACGTATTATTATCTGTACAGCCATTCTGGCCGGTTGATGTTTTCGTTCGACCCGACGAATCTTACGGCTACAAATTACATCTATCTCGGCTCCAAGCTGATCGCCAGGCATGCGATGACAGCGCTTACGGCGCCGAGTGCGATTAGCGTCAGCAGTACTCCCAACAATGGTAACTTTGCACTCAGTTGGGGGACCGTGCCTGATGCCACCAGCTATACGGTGCAGGAACGCATCAATGGTGGGGCCTGGAACACCATTTACACGGGCGATAACACCTCTTTGGCTGTTTCCGGGCGAGCGGGTGGCAGCTATCTGTATCAGGTACGCGGCTGCACTAGTAATGGGTGTAGCGCCTGGACGGTATCGAGCACTGTAGGTGTATGGCCTGCCATCCCCGTGGTCTCCGTACCAGGTGGGACGGATAATGGCCCCTATATTGTGAGCTGGACAGCCTCGCCAGGTGCGACGGGCTACGCCGTCCAGGAATCGCTCAATGGGGGAGCGTGGTCAACCATCGCCACCAGTCAGGTGGGAACAAGCATCGCCCGTCCCGGCACCACTAGTGGAAACTACACCTATCAAGTAGCAGCGAGTAATGGCTTTGGGAGCGCGGGATGGAGCACGACCTCCGCAACAGTCGTCGTGGATACGACGTTTGGTCCCGCACCCAGTCCGGTACCGACCTTGTCTGTGCCGTCGACGAACAATAACGGAAGCCCTTCCATCAGCTGGACCGCGGCAACACCTATAACCGAATACACGTTGCAGCAAAGTACGAACGCGGGAGCCACGTGGACGCAGGTATACGCGGGCACGAATACAAGCGTCACTCTTTCGGGATTGAGCACAGGAAGCTATCTCTACCAACTTCAAGCCTGCTATATGCCCGGTGATGGATCGGCATGCACTGGATGGGTGCAGGCTGGCCCTATGGTCGTGACGATTCCACCAAGTGGCATACCGACGATCAGTAGCCCTGCCGTTACCACCAGCGGCAACTTTACGGTTAGCTGGAGCGGTGTGAGTACCGCAACGTCGTATGTGTTGCAGCAACAGACCAATGGGGGAGGTTGGACGACCATTCAGAACAGCGCCGCGACGAGCCATGCGGTGAGTGGAGCGGCGAACGCCAGTTATGGCTTCCGTGTAGAAGCGTGTAACGGCGGTGGTTGCGGTGGATGGAGCAGCACAGCGTCCACGACGGTCGAAGTCCCGCCAGCAAGTGCTCCCGCGCTGAGCGGTGGTGGCACCTCTACCAATGGTAGTTACAGCATGAGTTGGAATGCTGTGGCCAATGCGACGAGCTATACCTTGCAGGAAAGTGTGAATGGCGGTGGCTGGGGCACTGTCCAGGCAAATGGTGCAACCAGCTGGAGCACGAGTGGACGCGGTGACGGCACCTATCAATATCGCGTGGAAGCGTGCGATGCCGGCGGATGCAGTGGCTGGAGTGCCACCGCCACTGAGGCGGTGACCCTACCTCCTGGTACTCCTGCGCTTTCTACGCCGAAAGGTATCGTGAGCGGTACGTATTCGGTGACCTGGAGTTCGGTCGCTACCGCGACGTCCTACACTCTTCAGCAACAAGCGAACGGAGGCGCATGGACCACGGTTCAATCCGGTCCTATTAACGCCTGGAGCGCATTTGGTGAGGCTAATGGCACCTACGGATATCGCGTGCAGGCGTGCTACGAAAGTGCCTGCAGCGCGTGGAGTGCAACCGCTAACGTTTTAGTGGGCCAGATGCCGGGACAGTGAGAGGGATATATCAATCATGCGTAACGCCACAAAGTTATTGATTGCGCTTGTCGCGAGCTTCCCGGTAGTGAGCGCCTTTGCCCAGAGCAACGGTACAGTCACCTACATACTCACGGATCAACAAGGCACACCGCTTGCCGAGGCGGATGCAAATGGGAATATCACTGCATCGTTTGATTACACACCCTATGGCACAATCGCCTTGGGCACATCACCCGACGGCCCTGGCTACACTGGGCACGTGAATGATCCTGAGACAAACCTCGTCTACATGCAGGCGAGGTACTACGACCCAAGCGTTGGCGGCTTTTTAAGCGTTGATCCTGGCGAACCTTCGTCAGGAAATTTATTCACCTTTGGCCGCTACGGATATGCTAGCGAGAACCCTATTGGAAACACTGATCCCACTGGAAAATACACATGCACCGTTAGCGGACAATTTTGCTCCACAGTAGTCAGACAGTTGGTGAGTGGGGTACATGTTGCGTTTGAGAATGCAAGGATTCCAGGAGAGCGTGCTCGACTGGGCAGAGTGATTCGGTATATAGGCTCGGAGAATGACCATAAGGGACCTACTTACGTTCCCGGCCATCTTCTTGGTGCAGGCCCTGCTCTCTCCAATCAGGTTGGCCTTACTACAGTAGATGATTCGAATTTAAAGAGAAATCCAGACGGTAGTCTGGCGCCCGGAATTGACGGGCAAATCCAAGGCTCTGCAGCTATAGCGCATGAGGCATGGCACGATCTTTGGGCACAGGATAAAGGCCATACGGCGTCCACGCCTGATGATATTAAAGATTCTGAAACGCAAGCATACGGGCTCACCAATGCAGTATTGCATGGTTTCGGGATGACCATGACGAAAGCAGAGATGCAGCGAGCTATCGCAACGTCAGTGTACATAGATCTTCATCGTGGCCAGCAGGTTACACCACAACCACAACCTTCAGGCCAAAATACGCCTCCAAATGTGACTATTTCCAACAATGGCGACCCCAATGGAGGCTAATTGGTCTCTAGCGATAACGATTAAATGATGCCTTAGCAGTCAGCGTAGACTGCGCCGCATATTGCCCTGATGATGCGGGCGTATCAGTTAGCAGCTACCGCTTTAGTCTTGAAGCGGCATTCTATTTCGTCGGTAACGAGGTGAGGCATGACCATTAAAATGCAGGGTCAGTTTGTCTTACTGTGCGTACTGCTATTGGCTTGCTTGGCTGCGCACGCGCAAACTCCGAGCACCCCGACGGTGAAACGTATTGTGATCGAATCATCGTGGGCGGGATTGGGCATAATTTACTATTCAAGTGATCACATCGTTATCGACAGGCAGGGTGATGTCTATCGGCTTAGCGGAACTCATACGGACGCAGCTTTAGTCATCAGGTCGTTAGGCAACCATTCCAGACGAAACGTCAATAACAGTGAACGTAATGGATCGGAGGGCGTGTCCGTACGAGCACTTAAACCGCAAATCATTTCACCGAATTTTGTGACGGATTTACGAGATGCCATATTGGCGAAACCACAGCCGTTGATCGAACTTGCCACTTTGAATCCAACGGCCTCCGGCATTCAGGTTAAGATCGACGATCTACTTAAGCAAACCGGACTTGTTCAAAATACCTCTCCTGTCGCCGGGCGAGTTTTCGCATGGCGACAGGGGCTCAGGGAGTCGTCTGCGTTAGCCCGGGTGATTACCTTTGGATTTTTGACGGTTCACACTGACGACTTTCCAAAATTGAGCATAACGATGACGTTGGATGATCAATCGACTATATCGGCTAGCTCACAGTCTCAGCACTATCTTATGCTTCCATGGAAGGTAGCCAATGGAAGATTGACTTATTCGCCGACTATCGCGCGTGCAGTGCTATCGCTATTACCACGTGACTCCGTTGACAAGGATCGACTGGAGGGCGCTATAACTGACAACGATTTGGACGAAATCTTATACGCAGGCATCGAGCCCGACATCGAGCAATTCCAGGTGGCAAGGACCGCCCCAGCCGTGCAACATTTACTGGAAGAACATTTTGTTGTATCGCACATTGCGATAAACACGTGGCAGGGCAGAAACGTCGATGCTCACTTACGGCTTCCCGATGGTCCTTCGAATCTCATGGTACTGGCACGCATGGCGCTCTCTGGCGATGCTTTGAGGAATGCCAATGATGTTGACAACATTCAGCGCTACCTTCGTTTAATACAGTCATCGCCAATTCTTCTAGCAAAAATAAGCGCGGATGCAAATATCAGTTTCGTTATTAAGTACGGCTTTAAAAATTCCTGGCCAAACAAGCGTGCGATGGAGCAATTTGTTCAACAAATGCATGCCATGAAGGCGCTTCCCGATCTCACGATAGACTCGCCTTCACTGAGAAACTCAGTATTGCTGGAAGAAGGAATGCGACCCATCTATTGGGTTGTGTTATCGGATGGTCGAGCCATCAAGTGGAAGGAGTTTGTGCTTGCATCAGACGGGCAGAACACTGAGCCTTGCCCAGGCTTACCCTCAGTTGATAGCGATGGCACCAATGAGATGTCAGAACACGCCGATCGATGCATTGGCACCGTATATGGCCACGCTGGCGGCAAAATGTAAGACGGGTTCTTCGGATAACTTTATTTCGCCTGCATGGCAATAATGACGGCATACAGGAGGACAATATGGCCGCGCCATACGATGGTTGGTGTTAGTTATGCTCCTACCTTCAATCTGTGCCGCTCAAACTACTGTGCGAGAGGCACGCGAAATGCCTTTGGCTAATCTTGCCTAAAGCTTTTGGGCGACACTGGCGCGATTATGATCGACGTCGACCGTCCAAGCGCAACAGCAAGGCTGTGGTCAAATCCACTCAGGTTTTACAGTCATGCCACAGCCGCGAGTTTGCGATTTAGCTTATGTAGCGCCGATTGGGTCGATATCGAGTTTGACCCAAAAGGCAATGTTCATGGCATTTCCACGGAAACACGTTATGGCGTGGTCGGCGATATTTACACATCATACGACCAGGCATCAGACAAGACTGAGAAAATGTACAGCTCCGTCAAATCCACTAGGACCTACTTTCAAGCACCCGATGCGCAGACGGCTCTTGAAGCGGTCTATTTCGTGGACGCGATTCATGGCAAAGGTCCAGCGCCTAATCAGCAATTTACGTATAGCTGTACGGGATCATGTGGAAAAGGCCGGGACAGACTTAAATGGTTGGCACTCGGACAAATTACTTCCGTTCGTTGTATTAAATGCGACCGGCAGTTTTCCTCGAACAGGATCATTGAAGTAAATGTTCGCGAAGGTAAAGAAGATCCCGGGCCGATGACCTTTCGGGTAAGCGGAGATTTTGATCCGAAGGGAGTAAAAATTGCCAGTGTCACCGCAAGTGTCATCCCTCTGCTCTATTGATACTTTTTGTGGCGCCGACCTTATCCCTGCCTTGGCAGCGTTTCGAAGAGCGTTTTTCGGCCAAGCTGAGCTTCATCAGGAGGCTGTTTTGCCATGAAGAAGACCAAGTACACCGAAGAGCAGATTGCGTTCGCCCTGCGCCAAGCCGAGAGTGGTGTCACGCTAGCGGAAGTCTGTCGAAAGATGGATACCTGCGAAACGATATTTTTCAATTAGAAGAAGAAGTACGGCGGCCTGGGTGTGGCGGAACGGCGTCGTCTGCGGCAACTCGATGAGGAAAATCGCAAGCTCAAGCCACTCGTGGCAGGCCTGGGCTGGCCAAAGCGATGCTGCAGGATGCCCTACAAAAAAAGTTCTGAGATCAGACCAATGCCTTCTCGGCCTCTAGGCGTTCATAACGCATGTCACCAAGCACGTTAAAAGTGCTTGGTGAATCCAAAACTCAGCGCGTTGTCGTGTAAACGGCTACCGAAGAATCCCTGGTAGTCCACATAGAGGCTCCATGAAGCACCCGCTTCCGCCGTGATGCGTGCACTCGCCGTGCCCATGCCCCGTCCTTGCGTTGCGCCTGGCAGGTCGAACACGGTTCCATCCTGGGCGGTAACCTGCACGATCGGGGTCGCGGCGTTGTGCGTGTCGTAACGATAACCCACGCTCACTTCGGGCACATACGTCACACCATGCGCCACGAAGCTATGCTCAATGGCCATGATCGCGTACGGCTGCAGGGCGGTATAGCGGCTACGCGCACCGTCGACCGGAAAACTAGCCGCTTCAGGGTTGGCGCTGTTTAGCGTTTCGCTGAAACCGTCCAGCGTCTGCCGTTGATACAACACACCCGCCTTGGGCGTGAGCTGCCACTGCGCCAGTTGCAAGGGCCACGCGGCCTGCAATGCGGCGGACAACATGTTGCCGCTCGGCGTGGATGTCGCCGTGCCGATGCCGGTGGCGCGATTGAAGTGGTAATCGCTATGCATCGTGTCGACGACCGCCGACAAAACCGTCGGACCCGCATCGGCATAGGCGTAGATGCCGCCATGCACATTGTCGACGCGGCCATTGCCACCTGCCTTGTCATTGCCGTTTACCTGACCCACGCCCGCTTGCAGGCCGACATGGGCGACGTCGCCGACGGCATAGTCGGCGCCACCCAGCAAACCGAAAGCGGTGCTGTTCGATCCGTCGGAACCATCAAGCGATAGGTTGGAGCCGGTGTATTGCGCCCATGCGCCGCTGCCGCACGAGGCGGTGACATTCTGCATCGCAGCCGCATGGTCAGCGCCGCATTGCGTGCCACGCGACACCAAACCAACGTCAAGCACAGAATCCATGTCCTGCTGGCCGGCGATGTTGACGCTGCGCATCAGGTCGCCGAACAGGCTGCTGTCGAGTGGCATGACCGATGCCTGTGCAAGCACCAATTCGGCACCGGTCGAGCTGTAACTGATCTGCGAGGTGAGCGATCCCGGCACGGTGCCGTTGACGGTATTGAATGTGCCACTCAGCGACCCGGCTTGCAGCAGGTCGAACTTGTTGCTGCTGTAGGTACCTGGCGCGAAGATCAGATCGAGCGTGCCATTGAGGCTCGCATTGCCGCTGACCTTCAGCATGGAGGACTGCGTCGGGGTTACATCGATCTGCAAGGTGCCATCGGCGTTCTGCGTGTAATTGCCCTGAATGGTGAGGGTGCCCATCGAGCCACCCGGCCATACGATACCGTCGTTGGTGACATCACCCACCACGGTGCCGTGACCGCGCAGCGTACCGGCACCTTGCACGTCTACCGCACCTTCGATGGATGCGCTCGTGGTGTTGCTGTCGCCTACTTCCAGCGTGCCGGCGCTGATGGTGGTGCCACCCGCGTAGGTATTGGCACCATCGAGTATCAAGGTGCCCGCGCCAGTCTTAGTCAGGCTGCCGCTGCCGCTGATGACGCTGCTGTAGGTGCCGTCGCTCGTCTGATCGAATACCAGCGCCGCATTGTTGGTGATATTCCCTTGCAGGCTATTGGTGTCGCCTTGCAACGTGCCGGCGCTGATCGTTGTGCCGCCGCTATAAACGTTCGCGCCAGTGAGCGATAACGTGCCGGCTCCGGTTTTGGTCAGGCTGCCGCTGCCGCTGATGACGCCGCTGTAGGTGCCATCGCTCGCCTGATCGAATACCAGCGCCGCATTGTTGGTGATATTCCCTTGCAGGCTGCTGGTGTCGCCTTGCAACGTGCCGGCGCTGATCGTGGTGCCGCCGCTATAAACGTTTGCACCGGTGAGCGATAACGTGCCGGCTCCGGTTTTGGTCACGCTGCCGCTGCCGCTGATGACGCCGCTGTAGGTGCCGTCGCTCGCCTGATCGAATACCAGCGTCGCGTTATTGGCGATATTGCCTTGCAGGCTGTTCGCATCGCCTTGCAATGTGCCGGCACTGATCGTGGTGCCACCGGTATAGCTGTTGCTGCCGTTCAATACCAGTGTGCCGCCGCCATTCTTGATCAGCTGGCCGCTACCGGAAATCGCACCGCTGAAGCTGCCATGGGTTGTTTGCGCAAACACGAGCGTCGCGTTGTCGGTGATGCTGCCCTGCAGACTGGTCGCGTCACCCTGCAGGATACCCGCATCGATGATCGTGCCGCCGCTGTATGTGTTTGCGCCAGCAAGCACCAAGGTGCCCGCACCGCTCTTCAGTAACCCGCCCGTACCGGTGAGTGCCTGCGTCACCGTGAACGTGTTGGCCGCGTCATCGATGTCGAAACCACCACCGGCGCTGCCCCAGGTGATGCTGCGCGATGTCTGCTGGAAAGCGGTGCCGGTGATTTCCAGCGTGCCGCCTTCGAAATCCAGCGCATCGGTGCTCGCACCCAGGTTGGCATCCGACGATACCGACAAGTAGCCGCCGCTCAGGGTGGTCGTGCCGGTATAAAGGTTGGTGCCAGTGAGCACCAGCGTGCCGCCGTCGGTCTTGTTCAAGCCATCGGTGCCATCCAGTTCGTTGGCGATGATGGCAGTGTCGCCACTGCTGACACGAATGACCGGCGCAACACCACTCTGTCCAACCAAATCGATGGCGCCACCGGTGAGCTGATAACCATCACTGACGAATTGCATGCCGGTGACGCTGACTTCGCCACCGGTATCATCCACCGTAACGGTGCCGGCGGTGCCGCCGAAGATCGCGAAACCCGGTTGCGGTGACATAGGGCCCGGGGATTGGCCGTTAGTGTTCGACCAAGTGTCGGACATCACGCTCCATGTACCGCTGCCGCCGCCCATGGCACCAGGGCTGGCCTGTCCGTTCGCATCCCATTCGTCGAGCGTGAGGTTTTGCGTGTCGACCAGGTTGATCTGCTTGTCGGTGGTGAGAATCTGTAGCGTCATGCCGCTGGGCGGCGCAAAGCCGCCACCAGTGATGGCCAAGGTGCCACCCCAGGTGAACAGGTTGTACAGGCCCGGCCCCATGCTGCCGAGATTGTTGACGTTGAGCGTGGAACTGTCGATCGACAGATTGCCGTCCACAGCCACGTGATCGCTCTGGCCGGGTGTGCTGAAGTTCGAGCCCGGCGCGCCGAAATCGAAATTCAGTTGCGATCCGCTGCCAATCGTGAGATCGCCATCGATGGTCAACGTACCGATGGCAAGCGTATTGCCCGGTGTGAGCGCGCCGCCATTGGAAAGCGTAGCGCTGCCCTTGATGCTGCCGTAACCCCCAAGCGTACCGCCGTTTACGCTGACGTCGCCGCCCACTGTTGCCGTAGCATGCGAGCTGTCGCCGACGATCAACGTGCTGCCGGACGCCACCGTAGTAAGGCCGGTAAACGTATTGGCGCCATCGAGGGTCAGCGTACCCGCACCGCTCGCGGTCAACGTACCCGTGCCCGAGATCACGCCGCTGTAGGTACCGCTGCTGGTTTGATCGAACACCAGCGCTGCGTTGTTGGCGATATTGCCCTGCAGGCTGGACGTGTCACCTTGCAGCGTGCCTTCGGCGATCGTTGTCCCGCCGGTATAGGTGTTGTCGCCAAGCAGTGTCACGGTGCCGGTGCCGGTCTTGGTCAGCGTACCGATGCCGGAGATCACACCGGCGTAAGAGCCATTGGTGGCTTGATTGAACACCAGCACGGCGTTGTCGGTGATATTGCCTTGCAAGCTGGTGGTGTCACCTTGCAACACGCCTGCGTTGATCGTGGTGCCACCGGTATAGGTGTTGGCGCCGGCAAGGGTGACCGTGCCGGCACCATCCTTGAACACCTCACCCGCTCCGCTGATCACATCCGCAAAGGTGCCGCTGATGACTTGATTGAAATCCAAGGTCGGGGAGAGACCCAGGCCGTTGCTGGAGAACGTGATGCTGCCATTGAAGGTGCTGGTGTTACCAACCAGCTGGCCCTGCTGAATGGTCCAGTTGGTACCCGCGTTGCCAGTGCCGGTCAACGTCCAGGTGATGTCGCCGATCTTGGTGTTGTTGGCGAAACCCACAATCAGGCCGGCATCGATCGAGCCATTGGCATTGCCGCCCAGCGTCAGCGTGTCGCCCGTGGCGGGGTCGCTGCCGCTGGTGCTTACGATATTGCCGGTAAAGGTGGCACCCGATTCGATCAGCAACTGGTTGCCGCCGCCGGAAAACAGCACTGCATCGGCCTGCATGCTGCTGTTGCTGCCGCCGTTAATCGCGCCATCGTCGATGACGGTGGCACCGCCCCATGCACGCACACCGACACCTGGCGTACCGTTCTGCGCCGAAGTGCCTGCCACTGGGCTGACACCGGCGCCGCCGCCGCTGATGGTGCCCGAGTTGGTGAGCGTGGCGCCCGCACCGACCAGGTTCACGCCGGCACCGCCACCGCCGTAACCGCCCGGCAGATTCTGGCCATCCTGGAACGCGCCGGGAACACCACCGGCGCCGCCGGCAATCGTGGCGCCCGTGCCATTGGTGACGCTAGCGCCCACACCGAGGACCAGCAAGCCATCGCCGCCACCGCCACCGCTGCCGGCGTAGCCGCCATAACCGCCGGTGCCCCCGGTGCCGCCCCTCAACGTGCCGTTGTTGGTGAACGACACAATGCCTGCGCCGGCCCCGATGATCACACCCGCGCCACCACCACCGCCGGCGCCCGGATCATTGTTCGACTCGCTATCCGCTGCGCCGCCCTGGCCGCCCTGCCCACCACTGATCGTCACGCTGGACGCCACGGTCTGCGTCGAATTGCTGATACTGATGAAAACACCCGCGCCGCCACCGCCACCACCGCCGCCAACAGGGCTATTGGCAGGCGCATCCTCACCGGCGCCACCGGTGCCACCGCTGACGGAAGCGCTGACATTGTCAGTCGCCCCGACCCCGCCGCCGCTTCCGCCCGTCGAAGTGAGGTCGAAGGAGTCGGCGTCAAAGATCGCCGTGGCGCCAGCGCCGCCGACACCATTGGTGGCCGTGTTGCCCGCGGTTTCGGTGCTATTGGGATTCCAGGTAATCCCATCGCCCCCTGTGCCATTGCCCGAACCGCCATCAGGGCTACGGCCGGGATGTCCACCCACACCACCTACCGCGCCGCATCCCGATGGATCGGAGGACGTACAAGTCTGGCTCCACGCCGGAGCGCTTGCCCAAGCCAGCGCCAGGCCGGCAATCGCCAGCGCAAGTGGACAGCGGCGTAGGGAACGCGGCGCGGAGGCACCGGAGGACCAAGCTTTGTTGCGCGCGCGTTCGGGAGCTACCTGCACAACAGCCAGCGACCGATTCCATACGAGTCGGTAGACACGGTTCATTCGTTTTCCCCTGTTGGACGGCCCATCACTGCGCATCCTGTACGACCGCGGCCACTCAAAGCCCCGATGAAACTCCAAGCGCGAAATGTTTACATGCATCGACCTTCGCAAGCATCTGCCCAGCGCGCGGTACCTGCGTCGACACGTCAGTTAGATATCGTGATCTATATCGCAGGTGGCATCAATCATTTTTCATGAAAAATGGCAGCGCTGCGGGGTACTCGCGCTCGCTGCACGCCGAGAGGATTCACACCGCGCGGACACTACGGATGTTTGCTTACGCGTTCAGCCAAAAGGCATTGTTCTCGAAGCGCCGGAAGACATCCGGGGAAGCAGGATCGTGCGCTCTTGCGCAAAAACCTTCTGGCCGACCGTGTGCAAGCCCAGGATGCATAACAGTGCGCGCATGGCGCATTCCTCAAGGCCAAATGGTCCGAACATGATTCCCTCGATCATGTGTGATCTACAGTACGAACCTCTGGCCTCTTTCTTACGCTATCTCTGACGGCCAAGCACTTTTCTGGTCTGTAGGTAGCACGCCACCGCAAAAACCAGAAAGCCAGCGCCGATGATCACGGTGAAATCCAATATACCCGCCCGCGACGTCAGCCCCCAGATCACAAAAGCCAAACCAAGGAAGGCATAGAAAATAGGGGTGATCGGAACCTTCGGCGTCGCTGCAAATATACGCTGGTTACGCTTGAGTACGTCGTTGTAAGACTGCACCGTTGCTTCGTGTTCGCCTTTGCATGACAGACCGTTTTGCTCGGCATTCCCTACTCAAGAGTACGCTCGGATAAACGTTAATATTTACGAATAGAACCGCGCATAGAACTACCGCGCTTAAATTTCCGCTCAGATTTTGAAGACGGCATGGACTGTACAGTAACCGCCACTACGAGCCGTTTAAGGTCGCTTCGAAAACTTCGTCTATGGCAACCCCTCCACTGCCACGAAACAACTTACTATCCATGCCGCACCATACTTGCTCGTGCAATGTCACTACGATCAAATAGAACGCGGCGTATCCACGATGGTTCAAGCGGATGACGCCGATCCATGAGTAAAGATTTTATTTCTAAGGTTCTGATTGACCACTGTAAACAAGGAGGTAATTGAATGAAAGCTCTAAGACTTACCGCACTACTTTTCCTAATGGGATTGTTTTGCTCAACCTCAGCATTAGCCACAGGCCAAGTGATCGGAAATATAGATGGCTTCTACAGTGACGCGAATGGTAATCCAGTACTTTCTGGATGGGCATGCCAAGTGGGTGACCCCAATCCGATCCAGGTAGACCTCTACCTGAACTCGCCATATTCATCCCAAGCATCCGCATCAGGCTTCTTTGTAAACCGCTTTACTGCCAATGAGCCAAGCGAACCGGGCGTCGCTTCTGCTTGCGGCTCCTCCGGTGCAAATTACAGGTTTGCGATCTCCCTCCCACCAAGTGAATTTTTAGCTGGAGACCCAGTCTTCGTTTATGGAATTAGTTCGACAGGAGGAACGCAAATATCTCCGACGGGTACATTCAAGATACCCGCTAATACATTGGCGACCAACAATCCTGGAGCAGCGAGTACCGGCTCACAATTCGTGATCTACGACACGCTCTACGACTCCGGCAACGGATGCTCCCCTTTTATTGATACCCCCCTCTATCCCGTAACTTTTCCATCAGCAGACAACAACGGCGTTGTCATGAAATTTTCGACCCTTTCCGATGATGGAAAGAACGCCACTTATCTGGTGTCGGGACAGATCAATTCGTCAGGATCGGAGACCCATGCGTTCCATGCCAACTGTACGCCGGCACTCGTTGGTCCACAGGACCCCGTCAGCACCCATTTCAATGGAAACCAATGGTTGATGGGGTTCTTCAAAGACACAAATGGGAATGTCTTTTCATTTATCCATAACGAGTACTACGGCGGTTACTATCCGAACGCGAATTTCCAGATTCCGTCATCGGCCGGCTGCAGTTTAGGACAACCGTACGGAACGATGATCAACCCCTTTGACTGCACCTACACTGCGATCGATATGGCTGAAATGCCAAGTGGCAGCTCAGCTTTTAGTCTTCTTGGAGGCTCCCCTCCCTCGCAGGTCGCAGCTCGTCCCTCATTTGCATACTCTCCCGTGAATCAGGTACCGACAAGCGGTACTGGTCCAACCGGTTACTTCACCAACACGAACGTTCTTCTCAACAGTGACGGGTATTACTACGCGCTGGCTGTCGATGACTTACCTTCGGGCGGTGATCGCAGATGCCCGATCCGAACTAATAACATTAGCGATCCTTCATCATGGCGCGGCTGGGATGGTTCGGGCTTCACCGTGAACGTATCTGCTGGCGCTGATTGCGTCGATGACAACCGATTGTCGGGAATTTTTCCTTTTTATTTGGGATATAGCACTTACTTCAATAAATTCATAATGGTGGGTGCAATTTCCTCAGCGAATCTTCCTAATGCACCCGCAGTTATGGCGTACTCTCTTTCGTCGGATTTTGTCAATTGGTCGCAACCTGTCAGTTTCAATGTACCAATTTTCAACTCTTCCTCATCCTCGGGCTGGACTGGGAATAATTACTCGTCGCTAGTCGACGTAACAACTATTCAAAACAGTTCGAGCCCCAACTGGTCAACCGGAGCGATTGTTGGTGGGGGACCATGGCTTGTATTCGCACAACGATACATCTGCGGGCCTTCGCCAGATCCTAATTGCCCAGCGTCGGGCTCACCTCAACGCACAAGATATGCAGCTGTATCGGTCAGCTTTTCGCAATAAGTCAGGCTTTATAGGTATGTTCTAGAGTCGGATTACCGACGCTCTGGCGTATACACTTTGAAATGGAAAGAGTCTGTTCATTAAACTTGAACAGGCTCTTTCTGGAGAGCACTTTTCTTACGAGGCCAGAACGCTCTTATGCATGATCAGCTCAGTTAGAGAAGGTAATGGGAATCGCAACAAGACGAGTAGCACCATTAACGCTACTGTGTTGAACCATTAGCAGAATAGGATGTTGTCCTGTAACTGCGCCACTTGAAGAATTAGCGCTTTGCACTGCCTCAAGCGCAACAGGGTCGATCAGCGATGCGTAGCCGTTATTCAGGTCCCAACCGCTCTCGTCGTTGGGCAGTTTCCACGGAGTATTGTTCCATATCGGAATATCAAGACCCACCGGTCCTATCCAATGCACGAGATCATCTGACAGCGCGTACGAGATCTCGCCTTCGGCGAAGGCTGGATTGGACTTATTCTGCGGCGACGCGGCTGTACCTCCGATTAGAATATAGCGCCCAAGATACGTATTGTATCCAAGATAAAATGGATAAAAATTAGGTATAACCCCGCTACAATCGCCGCCTGAATGGGTATCTACACTGTATGAATCGCCGTCCCAAGCACGCCAACTCGTTGGATCGGAGAGATTATTGCTACGGATAGGACAATAAATTGTCTCCGATGCCCTACCGTTGTAACTGCCGGATGGTCCGTTAGGAAACCCTTCGCCAGCCATAAGATAGTAATAACCATCAGATCGTTCTACAAGGTTGGTGTTAGTTTTATATCCACTAAATGCGCCCCATTCTCCATTGGCACCTTGTCCGCCCCCGTTTGGAACGTAGTTAAACGAAGGGCGCGCGACCAAATAGCCAGGATATCCACCTTCTGGCGTAAACGCCCCTCCACTAGAACTTGAATACGATGCGATTCCGATTGCTGCATAAGTGCACCAAAATGGGCTGATCAACGTGCCATTAGCAGATCCAAGATTGCATTGATCTGTCGCCGGAATATGAAAATTTAGTCCAGTCGGAAAATTTCCTCCATAATACTCGTTGTGAATCAAGGTATAGGTCGTACCTGACTGCTGAAAGGCACCATTTACCCATTGACTACCCGCATAGTCCGCGCCAACAGGGTCTCGCGGTGAGCCTAGAATGGATTGAGCGCAGTCTACTTTGAAAGCTTGTGTAATGTTTCCATTTGCATTCATTCTTCCTCGGACCCAATAATTGCTTCCGCTTGAGGACTGTGCGGCAAACTGAAGATCAAAATCATCAGTCGATGAAATGTAATCGCTTGAAAGAGCATAGCCAGGCGAATCCAAAAACGGAGTACAAGACGAATCAGTGTCCTGGCTGGCGTCATAAACTACGTACCAATTTGACAATTTTACATCAGCATGACCCGTAGAAATGCTGCGCTGATAGGTCGATAAAATAGTCAAAATGTCGTCATCATCGTCATCACTGAGCGTTGCGACGGCAGAGGAGCTTACGGCAGGAAATAATGCTTTTTCCGCGAACAATGCGAGTTTTTTATTTGATGACACAGACGCTGTCACTGACTCACTACACAGCACTAGAAAAATAATGCCAAGGACAAGTGCCGTGCTTGCAGAGAAGCCGAACTCCAAGATGTAATTGACTGATTTTCGCTTCATACAATTAGTTTTCGAGAGCTGGGCCGAAAACAATGTCGGCGACGACAAACGGTGGATGAGTACCACAGGTAAGCGCGTCACCAAACCAGATACGGACATTTTTGTTGGTGACTTGCGCCGTGATTAGAATAGTTTGCCAGGACTTGCAGATTGTCGGTTGGATTGCACCATTTCCACCGTCTACCGCAGTATTTACGTTGCAAAGAAAAAGCCAGCTTTCCGGCGTTGACGCATCTGAGTATGTTCCAATGGCCAATGTGCCATTTGACATAACGGCTACGTCATCAACAGTGCCGACACATTGATAAGAAGAGGCAGCCGTTGCAGGCTGGCTTAGTGTAAAAACGCTTAAGCAACAAAAAACACGAAAGATTCCGTTTAGCCGAGACATATTGTTTTCTTTTCCCTTTACGTTGTTTGAAAGATGGTTTTTGGTGCTATTAATAACGAACCGAAGACTAACCTCTCAATCCAGGGCCCCTGCACCCGATGCATATAGGAATAGCAAAAACAGAAGCAACGATATCCTCCAATTCATCACTCATTTCCATTCAAGCTGACCATGCTTGAGATGATCCTCGCATGTGCTGCTGGATTTCGCTCGCCCTAACAACCTCCTTGCACACCCGCTTGAAGATGCCGCGTAGCGCCGATTTCAAATGCGGCAGGGTTTCCCGCTGATCGATGCCAAGTACGGACGAGAAGATGGCATGCATGTGCAGCACTTCGACATCCGATAGATAACCTTGCTGCTGCCAGCGCCAGCCGGCGGTATTGCCATCATCGAAATGGGAAAAGTTGAAGCGGGAATTGGCGAGGAAGATGCCGAAGCCCATGAAGACCGCGGCGAGATCGGTTGCCGGCTCCCATACGTCCCAGCCACCTGGCGGCGGCTCGGGAAAGTCTGCCGTGCGGTAATGCGCCAGCTCGTGCGCGAAAGTGGCGACCAATGACATGGGGTTTCGCAACTGCGTGGGGTTATAGGTGATAAGCACCCCGCCCTCTTTCAATGTGCGAAACGTACCGGATGGCGAATGAGGCGCGCCCTGCACAAAGGCCTGTGGCGACACCATAGTGTTGGGATCGGCTTCCTGGCATTGAAGCGTGCACGGCCAATCCGCCATGCCTGCATGGGCTTTCACCTGATGGAAGATCATTTCCGCAAACGCATGCCCGCTTGAACCATCGTGCGAAAAATACTGCGGCGTAGGCAGGATCAAGCGACGTTGCTTGAACGTTTCGAGGCCACCGGTGTGTTGCAGCAGCCAATCAAAGCAGTCGAACTGCCATTGCGTCAGTTCGGTGTCGAGCAGCGGTCCTTTGCGAAATAGTCCGAACATGATTTCCTCGATCATGTATATATTGAATTGCCGCAATACGTAACAATCAAATTGTCATACGCCGTTTCCTCAAAGCAACCTGCCCTTTTACCTCAGTGGGCGTATTATCATTTAATCGGCAATTAATCACGCCGCCAGCCATAAAAAAAATTCCATCTATTTATGCTATTGCACCACGCACATCAAGCGCAGGCCAAAATGCCTGATTAATTACGTATCTGCACCCGTTTCCCGTCCTAGACGCCCTAATATTGAGAGGCTTTAGATCGTAATTCGTGTCGTAAATGAAAAAATCCCTACCATCAACCCTTACCCCAAGCACGCCATAGTAAAGCAGAAAATCAATTACATCACCAAGAGAGGAAGGATTAATACCGGCACTATGTAGTAATCGCTCAAGCTCAGACCGATCAAGCTCACTAGGAGAATCGATAAAATAATAGAGAACATCCTTAGTTTCCTGAGAAATATCAGCCAATTCACGATCAAGCTCAATAATTAAATCCTGTGAATAAGCCTTCAATCCCTTTTCAAGATCATCCTCCTCAATTTTTATATGATTGAAATTTGTTGCAAACCCACGCGCATGATTAAAAATCTTCAATACATTTCGAGGTCTCATAAGAGATCTGGCTAATATGTAATCAGCACTATCCTCACCCTGAATATGAGATGCGCAGACTATTCGCCACAATGGATCAAAATTCATTTCCGAAGCCCGCCCATCGAGGCCCGAAATCAATCGAAGCCGAAGCATCTCCTTCAACAAATCCGTATCTGTCCAGTCCAATGTTGCTCGCATCTCTTTGCCATAATCGGCACTATTCTGCATCAAATGCTCGTAAACATCGTTACGAACAAAAACTATGCAATGAAAAGCATGGCCAGCCCTAGCCATCTCTCTCTCAATCTTTCTACCGGCGTCAATCAAGCATCGAAGCACAGTCGCATCGATAACATCGACACCCTGGGTGCTCCATCCTTTATCAAGATTATCAAAGAGAATCCAAACCGATTCTTTCTTTTCGAGATATTGTGATATACGATCTTTCAGATTACGAATATCATGTGCATAGAGTATCGTCGAAACCTCTTCAGAGGTGATTGAGTCATGCCGACTATCAGGATGACGGCGCTGATACTCATCAGAAAGACGCCTAGACAGCGCGGACAACCTCTCGGAAAAATCCCCCTCAACAGAAAAGCTATCTGTTCTATAAATTCTCTCAAGCTCGACATAAAGATCGTGAATTTCATGATTGAACTTGTATGTATTTTTATCCTTCTCCAAAATTTTATAAGCCACCTCCAGGAGTATTAAATACTCCCAAAAACCCGTGACCAAGTGCTGCCTAGAGCCCTCACTTAGATATTCAAGAATATCTTCCTTAAGCTTTAATAGTTGATAGCCCTCCGGTTTTAAGTCGACGACAATATTTCTTTTATCTGTACGTATTTTATCTCGCACCTGGATAAAAAGCGCCGTCTTGCCGGACCCTTTCCTACCCACAACTAGATTGACTTCACCACGAAGAGCTCTCTGATACTGATCAGTACGCAGATAATAATGACCCAGCGTGGTCATCTCATTTTCTGCTGTGGGATCCCCAATAACCAACGATTCAAGTAATCCAACAGTTTCAATTGGTGGAGGCTCAATCTCTTGAGCGTAGCCGTTTACCAGAGGGCAAAAGTCTGCGACATGATCGATAATATCGTTTGGGTGCCTGAATATCTTGGTCGAATCCTTGATGTCTAACGGAAGCTCATAGCCCACCGGAGCCAATATTAAAGTTGGCTTTTCCATTCCAGAGGCCAATCCGGCGACGAAAAGCGCGCGAATATTGTGCTCCCTCGCCCCCAAAGAAGACCCATCCTGCAAAAGCATTACAACACCTGAGGATACAGCGATCTGTCGAATTGCGTCACTTGCTGACAAGCGAACATCTTCGCCAGGATTAAAGCTTCGATAACGATAGCCTGCTTTTTTAATCCTTGACGTCAAAAGGATATTAGGATCACTACGTGTCGGTGGCTCAATTATGTATATAGGCGCCTTGTGATCGAGGCTTTGAGTGTAAAGCAGAGGTGTTGACTCAATGTGACTCGACAATCTGTCTTTTAACTCACCTCCATCCGCATATTCGAAATATCCTAACGTATCGAATATACCTGTCTCCTTTGCTATATCCTTATCCCCTAATTCGTTGTGCCTTACTAAAAATACCCTACGCTGACGCCCTATTGCGTAACCAATTTCGAAGACCACGTTCAGATTTAGGAACGTTATATCCGCCACTATGAATTTGGATTCTTCGATTCTTGCCAATATAGGCGAGATTAGTGCCACTCCCGGCACATCATTGAACGTCCACGGCTCATATCTAACAGGGATACTAAGAGCGTTTGCTCGATGAATGGCTTCAGTAATCATTTCAGCAAGGGCCGCATCCATTGATGCATAGGCCACGAACGCCAAAGATCGCGATTGAGTCATATCCCTTCCCCCAACCTTAATACTTCGTAAAGCATACCGAAAATTAAAAGGGCAGCATTACTGCCACCCTTAATATTTGAATCAGCAATTAGTCGCCACTTTTAGCCACACTTCGAATACCCACAATTCAAACACGTCTGACACCCATCCATCAGCACCAGCGCCTTGGTGTTGCATTTGGCGCACAGGGTGGCGCCGGGTGGGAAGCCGGCGGAGTCGTTGGTGTCGGCGTCGGTGGGGCTTAGCTCAGTTTTTTTTTGCGTGGTTTGCTCGTAGGCGGCGCGTTTTTCGGCGATGAGGGCGCGCTGCGCGTCGGTCATCTCGGGGTCGTGGATGAGACCGATGTTTTTCATGTGTTGCTCGATCACCGCGCCGATTTCGGCGACGATGCTGGGCATGTAGACACCACCGGATTTGAAGTAGCCACCACGCGGGTCGAATACGGCCTTGAGTTCTTCCACGATGAAGGTGACGTCGCCGCCTTTGCGGAACACCGCGGAGAGAATGCGGGTGAGCGCGACGATCCACTGGAAGTGGTCCATGTTCTTCGAGTTGATGAAGATCTCGAAGGGGCGGCGCTGCTCGTAGGGGGTGCCGGCGTTGAGCACGATGTCATTGATGGTGACGTAGAGGGCGTGCTCGAACAGCGGGGATTTGATCTTGAAGGTGGAGCCGATGAGCGCCTCGGGACGCTCCAGGCTTTCGTGCATCTGGATGACTTCCGCCACGGGCGCTTCTTTGGGTTCGGCGGCGACTGCGGGCGGTGCGACAGGCGCGGCTTTGTCCTCAGGCTTGACGACCTCGTAGCCCTTGATCTTTTTGCTGATCTTGACCGTCATGGGTGGCGCTTCCTATGTGTGGCGATGCGATTCGTCGATCGCTTGGTGGTGAGGGATGGGTGATTTAGCCGTTGAGACTGGATGGGTCCCTCACCCCTGCCCTCACCCGTGGGGGAGAGGGAGAGATGTGTCCCTTCGCCCTGTTCGAGCTATGTCGAAAGGGAGGGAGAAAAAAACATCCGGCCCGACTCGCGCCGGGCCGGATGCGATGCTCTTTACTTCTTCTTGCGGGCGGCCTTCTTGGCAACGCGTTTGGTCGCCTTACGACCGGCCTTCTTGCTGGCAGTGGACCTCTTAGCCGTTTTGGCGGCTTTCTTGCTAGCGGCTTTACGGGCCGTCTTTTTGGTTGCGGCCTTGCGGGCCGTCTTTTTGCTGCTGACCTTCTTTGCAGCTTTGCGGGTCGCCTTCTTGGCGGCTTTCTTGGTGGCCCTCTTGGCGACCTTCCTGCTGGCTTTCTTGGTAGCGCCCTTCTTGGCAGCTTTCTTGGCAGTGCCTTTCTTCGCGGCTTTCTTGGTTGCCTTCTTGGCGGCTTTCTTCACCGCTTTTTTAGCGGCTTTTTTGGCGGGTGCAGCTTTCTTGGCAGTGGCTTTCTTGGCAGCGCGCTTGCGACGTGCCTTCTTGGGCGCGGCCGGAGCGGCTTCTTCTACAACCGGCGTAGCCGGCGTGATCAGATCGTCTTGATGAACTTCGAACTCGGTATCGATTGACATGCGGGTATTCCCCTCCGGACGTTATGTTATGGAACCTTCATCAGGCTTTACGGTTGTGTGCAAAAACGTAGCGCGATTTCGCGTTACTTGCCACCACTAAAATTTGCCGTAATAGCCTTCCTTCAAAGCATCGAACAAATTGGCGGCGGTGTGCTTCTCTCCGTCGTACTCCACTTCTTCGTTGCCTTTCACTTCCACAACACTACCGTCCTCCAATTCGAAGCGGTAGAGGGTGTTCTCGAGGTCGGCTTCTTTTACCAGCACGCCCTGGAATGCGGCGGGATTGAAGCGGAAGGTGGTGCATCCCTTGAGGCCCTGTTTATAGGCGTAGAAGTAGATGTCCTTGAAGTCTTCGTAGGGATAATCGGTCGGTACGTTGGCGGTCTTGGAGATGGATGAATCCACCCAAAGTTGTGATGCGGCCTGGATGTCGACGTGTTCTTTGGGCGTGATGTCGTCGGCGGCCACGAAGTATTCCGGCAGCTTGGTCTTGGGGTCGTCGCTCAGCGGCATGGCCTCGGCATTGATGAGCGCGCGATAGGCGAGCAGCTCGAAGCTGTAGACCTCTACCTTTTCCTTGCTCTTCTTGCCCTCGCGGATGACGTTGCGCGAATAGTGATGGGCGAAGCTGGGCTCGATGCCGTTGCTGGCGTTGTTGGCCAGCGACAGGGAAATGGTGCCGGTGGGTGCGATGGATGAGTGGTGGGTGAAGCGCGCGCCCACTTCGGCCAGCTCTTTGACAAGGTTGGGCGCAACGCTGGCGACGCGCTGCATGTAGCGGCTGTATTTGGCGTGCAGTACGCGACCGGGAATGAGGTCGCCGACTTTGTACCCGTCAGCGGCCATCTCGGGGCGCTTGCGCAGCATGTCGCCGGTGACGGTGTAGTTGCGTGCCAGCACGGGCGCGGGGCCTTTTTCCTTGGCGAGATCGAGGGCCACTTCCCAGCCGGCCACGGCCATTTCGCGCGAGACATCTTCGGTAAAGGTGACGGCGTCGGCGCTGCCGTAGCGCATCTTCAGCATAGTGAGCGTACTGCCGAGGCCGAGGAAGCCCATGCCGTGACGCCGCTTGGAGAGGATTTCGGCACGCTGTTGTTCGAGCGGCAGACCGTTGATCTCCACCACGTTGTCGAGCATGCGGGTGAAAATCTTCACGACTTCGCGATATTCGTCCCAGTCGAAGCGTGCCTTCGGTCCGAAGGGATCGCGCACGAAGGTGGTGAGGTTGATCGAGCCAAGCAGGCAGGAGCCGTAGGGCGGCAAGGGCTGTTCGCCGCATGGATTGGTAGCGCGAATATGCTCGCACCACCAGTTGTTGTTCATCTCGTTCACTTTGTCGATGAGGATGAACCCGGGCTCGGCGTAGTCGTACGTCGAGACCATGATCATGTCCCACAGGTGACGCGCACGGATGTGGCCATAGATCTTGCAGGCGACCAGGCCGTCTTCGCGCTCGACATAATTTTCATGCGTGGGCCATTCGCGCCACACGACCTGGTTGGGGTCGCTGAGGTCGATATCGCCCTGCTCTTTGACGTGCACCGGGAAGACCAGCGGCCAATCGTGGTCGTGCTCGACCGCTTGCATGAAGCCATCGGTGATCAGCAGCGAGAGATTGAATTGGCGCAGGCGTCCGTTTTCGCGCTTGGCGCGGATGAATTCCTTGACGTCGGGATGGCTGACATCGAACGTGCCCATCTGCGCGCCGCGACGGCCACCGGCCGAGGACACGGTGAAGCACATCTTGTCGTAGATATCCATGAAGGACAGTGGGCCGCTGGTGTAGGCACCGGCGCCGGAGACATAGGCACCGCGCGGACGCAGCGTGCTGAACTCATAACCGATGCCGCAGCCGGCTTTGAGGGTGAGGCCGGCCTCGTGCACTTTCTGCAGGATGTCGTCCATCGAATCGCGGATGGTGCCGGACACGGTGCAGTTGATGGTGGACGTGGCCGGCTTGTGTTCGAGCGCGCCGGCGTTGGAGGTGATGCGGCCAGCGGGAATCGCTCCGCGGCGCAATGCCCAGAGGAAACGTTCGAACCAGTGTTCACGCAGCTCCGGCGTGGCTTCCACTTCGGACAAGGCGCGCGCAACGCGCTGCCAGGTATCGTCGATACTGCGGTCAACCGGCTCGCCGGTCTTGCTGCGCAGACGATACTTCTTGTCCCAGATGTCTAGCGATGCAGGCTGCAAGGGAATGGCTGCAGCATCGTGAGCTGTGTTTGTGGCACGCAAGGTGCTCATCGGCTTCCTGACCTCCGGCATGGGCCTCTCGGCCTCGTGTTTTTATAGGTGTGATGTCGTCAATGGACCGGAAAAAACCGATCCCGCCTAGTTCATACCCCGCGCATGAACTGGGCTTGGCGTATTACCTTGGCGAACTGCGACAGCCCCCTGCTGACGTTTTCACTCAGGCACCAGTGCTTGGTTGCTGACTCGTGCCCGCACACAAGATGTTGTGGTTGTAACTGGGGCGAACGTTACCCCCGCAACCGGTGGATGTAAAGTGGCGCGATGCGCTTGGCGCGCATGTCGCGTACATGCCGTCACGGCGGCGACCCGCAGGCCGTGTTTCATGCCTGCGGAAGAGCCACCTTCGGATCAAGCACTTGCGGTGGAAGATGGGTGAGCCGCTCATCGTTTCAGCACGCGCCGAACATGTTGCGCGTGCTTTTATGGGAACCGCCTGCGAGGCGCCGAGTCGAAGAAGCCGGAATTTCTGATCGTCAAATAGGAGACTTCATGTATCCCCGTTTCCTTCGCAGTTTTGTTTCGTTCTTGGCCGCGGCCTCTTTCAGTGTGGCGTTACCGGTCTATGCGCATGCGACGCTGCCGCCCGCGGTGGACGGACAAGCCTTGCCCTCACTGGCGCCGATGTTGCAGAAGGTGACCCCGGCCGTGGTGAACATTTCCACCAAGACGCGCGTGCGGGTGAGTAATCCGTTCTTCGACGATCCGGTGTTTCGCCAGTTCTTCGGTTTGAATGGTTCACCGCGCGAGCAGGTGGAACAGAGCCTGGGCTCAGGCGTGATCGTGGATGCGGCCAAGGGTTACATCCTCACCAACAATCATGTGGTGGGTGGCGCGGACGACATCACCGTCACGCTGCAGGACGGGCGGAATTTCAAAGGCACGTTGGTGGGCACGGACCCCGCTACCGATGTGGCGGTGGTGAAGATCCATGCGGATCACTTGCAGGCGCTGCCGATTGCCGATTCTTCCAAGCTGCGGGTGGGTGATTTTGTGGTGGCGGTGGGCGATCCGTTCGGGTTGGGTCAGACGGTGACCTCGGGCATCGTGTCGGCGCTTGGACGCTCGGGGCTGGGCGGATCGAGTTTCCAGAATTTCATCCAGACGGATGCTTCGATCAATCCGGGCAATTCGGGCGGCGCGCTGGTGAACCTGCGTGGTCAACTGGTGGGCATCAACACCATGATTCTGTCGCCGTCGGGCGGCAACATCGGCATTGGCTTTGCCATCCCGACCAACCTCGCCAGCGAAGTGATGCAGCAGTTGATCGCGCACGGCAAGGTGAGCCGCGGCAGCCTCGGGGCACAAACGCAGGACATCACGCCGAACATTGCGCGGCTGCTGGGATTGAGTAGCAACGAGGGCGCGGTGGTGACACGCGTGCTACCGGGTTCGGCCGCCGATCGCGCTGGTCTGCAGGTGGGCGATGTGATCACGGCGGTCAACGGCACGCCACTGCGCAATGCCGATCAATTGAATAACCAGGAAGGTTTGCTGCCAGCGAACAGCACGATGTCGCTCACTGTGCGGCGCAATGGTGCCACGCACGTCGTTGCCGCCAAGCTGACGCCACGAATCGTCGCCACGGTGGAAGGCGGCGCGCTGGATCCGCGCCTGGACGGCGTGACGTTCAGCGATCTCAGCGAGCAGCAATTGAATCAGGGCCTGGCGGGAGTGACGGTGGCATCGTTGAATCCCAACAGCCGCGCGGCGGCAGCCGGACTTTCGACCGGCGATGTGATCGTGGGACTGGGCAATCGCCGCATCACCAGCCTGCGGGATCTGCGGATACTGGCCGCGATGCGGCCCCGCCAGATGGTGCTGCTGGTGGCGACCGATGAGGGTTTGGATTACGTACTTATTCAGTAAGAAGCTGGCTGCCGTGCGGTGGATGTCGTATCTCTTTAGGCGACATCCCGCCGGTTCCTGTGCTCAGCGCGGCACTCGGCGCATCGCGTCACGGGACGGAAGGCACGCTTTTGCTTCCGTCTCACTCATGTGTTCGACGCAAATATATGAACGCACTTGAAGTTCTTGCTTGATGTTTTGGCGCCGGACCGCTGAAATACGCTAATCCGTCACTACCCCTACGCAGTGACGGCGGCACACTCGCTCTTATTTTTCCCTCTCGCAGGTCGCGCCTCCCTATGTCCGCACGCTTTGCCCGTCTGCTTTCCGCCGCTTTGATCAGCGCCGGTATCTCTTCTGTAGTGTTTGCCGCAGCGACCCAGTCGCTGACGTGGCGTGGTGACGATGTCACCGCCAACAGTGTGGTCAAGGGGGTGGCAAAGGCCTGGCAATCGTCAGGCCATGGCTCGGTCCTGATTCAACCGTTCAATACCGCTTCCGGTCTCGATGCGGTTTCCAGCGGCTCGGCCGATATCGCCGGCAGCGCACGTCCGAGTTCGGGCAGCGCGGAAGACAGCAGCCTGACCTTCACGCCGGTGGCATGGGACGGCCTGGTGCTGATTACCAGCCCTTCCAATCCGGTCAGCAGCCTGACCTTGCAGCAGGTGCACGACATCTACTACGGCAAGATCACCAACTGGAAAGAAGTGGGCGGCAACGATGCGCCGATGGACGTGTATGCCGTGGCCAGTCCTGGCGACGGCATCGAATTCAGCTTGCGCAAATTGCTGTTCGGCCGCGGCAGCCAGCCGGTGGCAGCGCCGCGTTTGTACGTGAACACCATTCAATTGCAGCAGGCAGTGATGCTCGATGCGCGTTCGTTCGGCGTGACGACCCTTTCCAGCGTGGTGGGCAATCCGAAGATCAAGATGCTGCGTATCGATGGCATCGCGCCGAGCCTGTCGACGGTAGCCAGCGGTGCGTATCCGCTGTTCGTGCCGCTGTACCTGGTCACCAATCCGAGCAGCCCGAATGCCGCCCATGCGAAAGCGTTTGTGGATTTCGCGCTGGGCCCGAAGGGTCAAAGTGCGTTGCGCGCGCATAGCCTGGTGCCGTATGACGCAGGCTCCACGCTGATTGCAATGGACAGCTCGCGCCGCAGCCACATCCTGGCCGAGGTAGGTGCACATGCCAGTGCCGAACCGACGCAGATCGCCGCCGCACCGCGTACGGTGACGCCGGCTGCCGTGGCAGCGGCTTCGCGCACTGTGGTGGCAGCCCACGAAGCAACGCCCAGCTTGAAAGAGCTGCATGGCAGCGTGGTGGCCGCTCCGGAGCCCACCAGTTTGAAAGGCGTGCATGGCGATGCCATTACCGTGGCGGGCGTCGCCGCGCGTGGCAGCAGCTTCGCCAAGGTGACCGCCGAGGTATACGTGAGCTATGGCAAGCTGGCGATGGCGAACAGCCGGCATGAGGAGAAGACCTTCAGCGCTTCCGAGAAGAAGGTGGCGGCGCACAAGGTCGCCGCCAGTGAGCGGAAAGCGGCACGCACTTATCGTGTAGCGGCAGGTGAAACGCTGTATTCGATCGCGCGCAAGCACGGCGTGGATGTGGCCCAGATCCGCAGCTGGAACCATCTGAAGGACAACACAGTGCGCGTAGGGCAGCTACTGCGCGTCGGCGCACGCTGATCCGACCTGGCGTGAACATTCTCGCCGTCACTATCGATCTGGACGATACGCTGTGGCCGGTGATGCCGGCCCTGGAACGCGCGGATCGCGAGCTGGACAATTACTTGCGCCAGCACTATCCGCTGGTTGCGCAGAGGTGGCCTATTCCCGCTTTGCGGCAGCTGCGCGCCAGCGTCGCCGCAGAGCGCACCGATCTGGCGCATGATTTCACCGCACAGCGCTACATCACGATGCAACGGGCCTTCGATGCCTGCGGTATCAACGAAGCCCCGCTCGATACGTTGTGGGAGATTTTCGCTACCGCGCGCAACAGCGTAGAGCTGTATCCGGATGCATTGCCGGCACTCGAACGTTTGCGCGATGCCTTGCCAGTGGCGAGTCTGACCAACGGTAATGCAGACCTGCAACGCATCGGCCTGCATCTGCACTTTGCCCACCGCATCAGTGCACGCGAGATGGGTGTCGCGAAACCTGACGCGCGGATCTTTCTGGCTGCGGCTGAATTGCTGGGCATCGCGCCGGAAAACATTCTGCATGTGGGCGACGATCCCGAACTGGATGTGGTCGGTGCGCGCGAAGCAGGCCTGCGCACGGCCTGGATCAATCGTGCGGGGCACCCCTGGCCGGCTACGCTGGGATCCGCGCCGGATCTGGATCTACGCGATCTGGCCTCGTTGGTGGCGTGGTTCGAAAACCCGATACCATCTCCGTCTCGCAAAGAAGCGGTGGGGTAAGACCCAAGTCTGCAAGCCACAATACGGCTCGCTGTATAACGGCTTCGGTGCCTGCGGGCTCTGCTCTCCGTCGGAAGAGCATCGTGCGGTTTTGAACCGTTTCGGAAAAACGCGCATCATCAGCGTCCTGTTGCCATGATTCGCGCATGCTCGATGTGCGCCTAAGGAATCGCATGTCCGTCCTGATCGAACGCCGCGCCAACCGTCACGCCCCTACGCCTATCGAAGCCACCGATCCCGCGCATCTGGCAACGACGCGCAAGCGCCTGAACGCCGCACAGCGCCATTGGCTGGATGAAAACGCGTTCGATGCCAAACCCGGCACAGTCTGCCTGCTTGCCGATGTGCACGGCAAGATCGTTCGCGTGTTGATGGGAGTGGACCGGCAGGATCCGCTTTCGGCCTTGGCGGCGTTGCCGATGACGCTGCCGGTGGCGGAATATGCGCTGGCAGCCGAAAGTGTGGCGTTGGATCCGCAGCTGGTTGCGCTGGGCTGGGCGCTAGGTGCTTATCAATTCGCGCGCTATCGCAAACCACGGCGCGAAGCGGCGACGCTGGCTGTCGATGCCGACACGCTCAAAGCATTGACACCGTTGATCAACGCGACTTATCTGGTGCGCGATCTGGTCAATACGCCGACTGAAGACATGGGCCCGAAGCATCTTTCGGAAGCCGTGAAGCAACTCGGCAAAGTGCATAAGGCGAAGGTGCGCGAATGGGTAGGCGATGAGTTGCTGGAAGATAATTTTCCCACCATCCATGCCGTGGGCCGCGCCAGTCATCGCTCACCGCGTCTGATCGAACTGACCTGGGGCAAGGCATCGGATCCGAAGGTGGTGCTGGTCGGCAAAGGCGTGTGTTTTGATACCGGCGGCTTGGATCTGAAACCCTCTGACGGCATGCGTTGGATGAAGAAGGACATGGGGGGCGCCGCGCACGCGATTGCGCTGGCCGGCCTGGTGATGGATGCCAAGTTGCCAGTGCGGTTGACTTTGCTCGTTCCCGCCGTGGAGAACGCCGTGGCCGGCAACGCCATGCGCCCCGGCGAGGTGATCGTGACGCGCGCCGGCCATAGCGTGGAAGTCGACAACACAGACGCCGAAGGGCGCCTGATTCTTTGCGACGCACTGGCGTATGCCGCGGAGCAGGAGCCCGAGTTGATTATCGATTTCGCCACCTTGACCGGTGCGGCACGCGTGGCGCTGGGGCCGGATTTGCCCGCCCTGTTTGCCAATGACGATGCAATCGCCGACGCGGCATTGGCGTGTGGCAACGCGGTGGCCGATCCGCTGTGGCGACTGCCGCTATGGCGTCCGTATCGCAAGATGCTGGATTCCTACATCGCCGATTTCGCCAACGCAGGCGCATCGCGCCACGCGGGCGCCATCACGGCGGCGCTTTTCATGGAACGCTTCATTCCCGAAGGCATGCCCTGGCTGCATCTGGATACCTACGCTTGGAATGATGGCGACCGGCCCGGTCGTCCGCGTGGCGGCGAGGCCATGGGGCTGCGCGCCTTGTTCGCGCTGTTGCGCAAACGCTACGGCTAAGCCCCCGTTTTGCCCGGCAGGGCATGACTTTTGGCTTTATCGCGCTGCGCCGCGACACCGCATGATGGGTGGACATCTACCTTGGGGATCCATGACTCATGCGCGCTTTGCGTCCAGCCCTGCTTGCGCTCGCCCTTTCCATCGGCATGGCCGGTGGCGTCTACGCCCAGACCAAGCAGCCGCCTCTGACGGCGCTGACGGAGAATTCCGGCGGCATCATGCCTGCCGAACAAAGGCGCGTGCATTTCGACCACGCGGATTTGCATATTGCCGTGGATCCCTCACAGCAGCGTATCGATGCTACTGCCTCGCTAACCTTCACGGCCCTCGCGGCAACCGATGTGCTATGGCTGGACCTGGATCGCAACCTGCCGATTTCTGCCATCGAAGTGGATGGCAAGCCGCTGGCTGCCGCAGATTGGAGCAACCCGGAAGGACGCTTGAAAATTCGACTGCCTCACGCGCTGAGCGCGGGACAGCGTGTGACCGCAACGGTGCATTACGGCGGCCGTCCGCACGTCGCGAAGAAGGCTCCGTGGGATGGGGGCTTTGTCTGGAGTCATACCGACGACGGTCAGCCGTGGGTGGGCAGCGCCGTGGAAGGCGAAGGCTGCGATTTGTTCTGGCCATGCATCGATCATCCCGAAGGCAAGCCGGATCTGGTCGATCTTTACGTGACCGTACCCAAGCCGCTGGTGGCGCCGGGCAATGGCGTGCTCATCGGCGTCAGCGATGAAGGCAACAAGCGTACTTATCACTGGCGCGCCAAGCATCCGACCACTTATGCGGTTTCCATCAATGTGGGGCCGTTCAAAGAGTTGACCGGCGACTACCACAGTCGCTATGGCATCGTGATTCCGATGCAGTTCTGGTACCTGCCTGGGCAAGAAAAACAAGCGCAGGCGCTGTTCGCGGAATTTCCGCGCATGCTGGATTTCATGGAGGAGGAAATCGGGCCGTATCCCTTTGGCGATGAAAAAATGGGCGTGGTGGAAACCCCCTATCTCGGCATGGAGCATCAGACCATCAATGCCTATGGCAACCACTTTGCGAAGGATGGCAGCGGATTCGACTGGCTGCTGCAGCACGAGTTTTCGCACGAGTGGTTCGGCAACCAGATGACCAATGCCGACTGGAATGACATGTGGCTGCACGAAGCGTTTGCCTCGTACATGCAGCCGCTGTATAGCCAGGTGATCAACGGCGACATGGGTTATTACGCGTGGCTCAACAAAATGCGCCTCACGCTGCGCAATCGCTATCCGATCGTATCGGCCTCGAGCAAAACGGAAGATCAGGTTTACGACGATGCCCATGGCCCAGGCCTGGACATCTACAACAAAGGGGCGCTGATGCTGCACTCGCTACGCAACCTGATCGGCGATCGCGATTTCTTCGAGAGCCTGCGCATGCTGGTGTACGGACGGCCTGATCCGAAGCCCGGCAACTTTGCGCCGCATTACGCCACTTCGCGCGATTTCGTCGACATCGTAGACAAGGTAACCGGGCGCAACCTGGACTGGTTCTTCAATGTGTACCTGTATCAGGCGGCATTGCCCGTGTTGGAGGTACAACGCCAGGGCGACACGCTCAACTTGCATTGGCATGCACCGAATAACCTGCCCTTCCCGATGCCGGTGGAAGTACAAGTGGGCGAAACTGTGCACGAGTTACCGATGACGCATGGCGAAGGCATGGTGCAGGCGCCTGTCGGCACGCTGGTGATCATCGACCCACACTCGAAGCTGCTACGCGATCTGCCACAGGTGACGGAATATCAGCAATGGCGGAAGCAGCAGAAAGACAAGGCGAAACAGGGTAAAGCCAAGCAGAGCTGAGCGCCCCGTAACCACGCACGCATGGTGTTGCACTGTTCGCGTTTGGAGTTGGGCATTTCGTATGCCCAACTCGTTATGCATTGCCTCTCAGATCCAAACTTTCTGGAAAAAGCCACGTTGCATTACATGCAGCAATGCACGCTGAAAATCGCCCCCATCGAGAGAGAATGACGGCGCGATGGGCGCTCAAAAGCGCAACCTGCGCAAACATGAAATACCGATAAAAGCGCGATCATGAAGAATCGGCTTTTCTCGCAAATTTGCGCCACTGCCCGATGATGGCGCGCAAGCCGCGCACGATTTTCGGCAGCAGCCAGCACAGCAGGATAAGGAACAGCGCCAGCAATGCCAGCAGCGCCCATGGATGCCTCCACATCAGATAAAGGATCCCGAACAGGGAAATGTCTTCGCCTGTGCTGGCACCCCAATTGCTGAAAGGCTCGGGCGATGTGTTGATCAAGGCGCGCGTGCCTGTCTTGGCCAGATGGGTGCTGGCCACAACGACCCCACCGAGTAGGGCAGCGGCTACTTGCTGATCCGCGTTGGCATGCGTGAACACGCCCCAGGCCAGCAAGGTGCCGACGGGAATGCGAATGAAGGTGTGGACGGCATCCCAGACACTGTCGAAAACGGGAATCTTGTCGGCGAGAAATTCACCCACCATGAGCACACCGGACACGATCAATACGGTGTTGTGGCTGAGTATTTCCAGTCCCGGCGGAAGCGCAACGTAACCCAATCGCCCCAGCAACCCGGTGAGGAACAGGGTGGCATACAAACGGATACCACTAGCCCAGGCAAGACCGCCTGCAAGCGCAAAGCTGGATAGCAGGTTCATGCGCGATAGCTCCTTGTCGCCGTGCCGCCATCCTCGCTCCAAAGATACGTGCGTGGCTACTTATGGTTCACGCCCAGCAATCATGAGTGCTGCCTGCAACAGTAAAGAGACTCGCGAGGTTTCCGCTTTTGCTGCTGTCGGGAAACGGTGACGAACGCAAAAAAAACAGCGCCGAAGCGCTGCTTTTTCGTACTTACCGTAGCCGGTTACTGGCCTGACGAGCCTGCCGCGGCCGGCGCTTGCGAAGGTGCCGGCTCGACCATCGGAGCAGGCAGCGAGATCGGGGCGTTAGCCGATGCCATCGACGCACTGTCACTCTGCTTGCCGCCATAGGGCAGCACTTCCGCCGCCAGCTTGGGATTGGCGTTGATCAGGCCGATCGCGTCGAACAGGATGTGCGAGGTTTCTTGCAATTGCGGATCCGGTGCCTTCTTGGCATCGGCCTGTTCCTTCAGTTCCGACTTGAGGCTGCGCTCGCTCGGATTGAGCCCGTCATCAAGCTGGGTATCAGCATCGACCTCGGCGGCATCCGTACCGTCGATCGCCTTGTGCCGCGCGCGGAACTGGGCCTGGATGGCGTCCAATTGCTTGCGCTCGGCCAGCCGCTGATCGTAGTTCAACGAAATCGTGGTGCGATCGGCCAGCTTCTTGTATTCCGTGATCTCGTCGATCATCAGCTGCCATGCCTGGGACTTGGCAACGCGAGCATCGTGCAGTTGCTGCAGCTGCGGCAGGTAAGCCTTCATATCCGCCACGGGCTTGTAGTCGGCGGGCGGGATTTGAGTCCAGGGCAAGGCGTTGTCATAGGTCGACTCGCCGAAATCCTTCTCGTCGCCATTGGAGGGATACAGGATGTCCGGTGCGACACCACGCAATTGCGTAGAGCCGCCATTGATGCGGAAAAACTCCTGCACCGTCATTTTCAGCGCACCATAGTCGGTGTTGGTGTCGGGATCGGCCGCAAATTTGTTGAGGTCGATCAGCGTCTGCACCGTACCCTTGCCGAAGGTTTGCGTGCCGATGATCAGCCCGCGACCGTAATCCTGGATCGCTGCGGAGAAAATCTCCGAGGCGGAAGCCGTGCCGCGATTGACCAACACGGCAAGCGGACCGCTCCAGACCATGCCGGGATCGTCATCACCCTGCACCTGCACTTGGCCTTGCGCATTGCGCACCTGCACCACCGGGCCCTTGTCGATGAACAGACCGGTAAGCTCGTTCGCTTCGTAGAGCGAACCGCCGCCGTTGTTGCGCAGGTCCATGATCACGCCCTGCACGCCTTCGGCCTTGAGTTCGTTCAGCAGCTTGGCCACATCACGGGTGGCGCTCTTGAAGTTCTTGTCGCCTTCGCTGCGCGCACCGAAGTCGGAATAGAACATCGGCAACTCGATCACACCGATCTTGCGGGTAACACCGCCGTCGGTAACCTCGATCACCTTCTTCTTGGCCGCCTGCTCCTCGATGGTGACCTTCTTGCGCACCAGCGTGATGATTTCGTGCTTGCCATCCGTGCCCAGTTCGCCCGGTACGATTTCCAGACGCACGGTGGTGTCCTTCTTGCCGCGGATCAGGTTCACCACGTCGTCGATGCGCCAGCCGACCACGTCAACGATCGGACCTTTGTCGCCCTGGCCGACGCCGAGCACATAATCGCCGACATGCAGCTTGCCGGACTTGATGGCCGGACCACCGGGCACCAGCTCGCGGATCACGGTGTAATCATCGCGCTGCTGCAACACGGCACCAATGCCTTCCAGCGAGAGCTTCATGGAGATGTCGAAGTTCTCGGCTTCGCGCGGCCCCATGTAATCCGTGTGCGGATCGGTCGAGTTGGCATACGCGGTCATGAAGGTCTGGAAAGCATCCTGGCCATCCAGTTGCTTTACACGGTCAATGTAGTTGCTGTAGCGCTTGTCGAGAATCTTGCGGATGTCGTCGTCGCTCTTGCCTGCCAGCTTCAGGCGCAGCCAATCGTTCATGGTGCGCTCGCGCCAGAGTTCATCAAGCGCGGCCTTGTCCTTGGGCCAATCGGCATTCTTGCGATCGACGTTGTAAGTGTCGTTGGTGTTGAAATTGAAGCCCTGCTTCAACAGGCTGCGCGCATAGTTCATGCGGTCAACGGCGCGCAGGATGTATTGGTTGAAGATATCGAAGGGGCCGGACAGGTCCTTGTTCCAGATCGCGTCGTCGAACTTGTCCTTGTACTGGGCGAACTTCGCCATGTCCTGCTGCGTGAAGAAGACCTTCTCGCCATCCAGCAGCTTGAAGTAAAGCTTGTAGATCTTCTCCGACATCGCATCGTCGAGCGGCTGCGCGTCGTAGTGGAAGCGGGTAAGCAGGTGCGCCGAAAGCAGCGCCGCATTCGCTTCGTCATTGGTGGGCTGCAAGGGCAGCGTCGATTCCTTGCGCGGCATGCTTGCGCCGAGATCGGCTGCCGATTGTGCGAAGGCGGCGGTGGTCGTGATGCCTAGGGCGATCACCAGGGCGAGCAAGGGACGAAAGCGAAAGGTCATAGATGAGCCTGTTCTTAGGCGTGTTCGGTGACACCAGCCGCGTGAGCCTGCTGGTCGGCATGGTAGGAGGAGCGAACGAGGGGACCGGAAGCAACGTGATGAAAGCCCATCGCTTCGCCTGCTGCACGCAGGGACTCGAATTCGTCCGGCGTCCAGTAGCGAACGACCGGATGGTGATGCGGCGTAGGCTGCAGATATTGGCCGATGGTGATCATGTCGACGTCATGGGCGCGCAGATCACGCATGGTTTCGATGACTTGCTCGTAGGTTTCACCCAGGCCCAGCATGATGCCGGACTTGGTGGGAATCTCGGGGTGTTGCGCCTTGAAGTGCTTCAGCAGGTCGAGCGACCACTGGTAGTCAGCGCCCGGACGCACTTCGCGATAGAGGTGCGGCACGGTTTCCAGATTGTGGTTGAACACGTCCGGCGGAAAATCTTTCAGCACTTCCAATGCGCGTTCCATGCGTCCCTTGCCGCGAAAATCCGGTGTAAGGATCTCGATGCGGATATCCGGATTGGCATGGCGCACGGCGCGGATGCAGGCGGCAAAATGCTCCGCGCCGCCGTCGCGCAGATCGTCGCGGTCGACTGACGTAATCACCACGTACTTCAGGCGCATATCGTGAATGGTGTCGGCCAGACGCGCCGGTTCCAGCGGATCGGGCGGCGCCGGACGCCCATGCGCGACATCGCAGAACGAGCAGCGGCGGGTGCACACCTCGCCGAGAATCATGAAGGTGGCCGTACCCTTGCTGAAACATTCGTGGATGTTCGGGCAGGACGCCTCTTCGCAGACGGTCACCAGGGCGTTGGCGCGCAGGCGTGCCTTGAGCTGCTGCACGGCATTGCCTTGTGGCAAGCGCACGCGAATCCAGCTTGGCTTGCGCAACGTCGGCACGCTGCTATCGAAGCCCGCGCGGTTGAGTGCGATCTTGTCGTTGCCGAGCTGCTTCTCGACGGGAGCACCGCTGACAACGCTGATCGGAATGGCTTTCGTGGAGGATGCGGTGGTGTCGCTCATGAAACAGCTCAGACCGCCACGCGAGCGGGGAGTTCGGGGAGGATGGGAGCGGCCGGCTCAGCCTCGAAGCCGAACTGCCGGCAGAACTCGCCGATCAGCGCATCTTCGACATCCGCCAACCGCGACGGACCGCCCAAGTCTAGCACTTGCGTGACCGCCAGGCCCTTGTATCCGCAAGGATTGATGCGGTGGAACGGCTCCAGGTTCATGTTCACGTTGAAGGCCAAACCGTGGAAACTGCAGCCTCGCCGAACGCGCAAACCCAGCGCGGCGACCTTGGCCTCTGCGACATAGACCCCTGGTGCGCCTTCACGCCGCACGGCTTCGATATTCCAGCGCCCCAGGGCATCGATAATGGCCTGCTCGATCCGGTGCACCAGCTCACGCACACCTACGCCTGCACGGCGCAGATCAATCAGCGGATATGCCACGATCTGCCCTGGACCGTGATAGGTCACCTGGCCACCACGATCCACCGGAACGACTGGGATATCGCCCGGAGCCAGCACATGTTCCATTTTGCCGGCCTGGCCGAGGGTAAATACCGGATCGTGTTCCAGCACCCACAACTCATCGACCGTATCGGCCGTGCGGTTGTCAGTAAATGCGCTCATTGCCTGCCAGACAGGCTCGTAGGGCTGACGGCCCAGGCGGCGGATTTTCAGGGGAAGAGACATGGGGGAGGTGCACTTGGGGAATAACGGAACCAATGTGCGGCGCCGGAACGGAGCTTGCAAGGGGACGATCGAGGAAGGCAGCAAGGCTCGGCGTTCGCTATCTGTTGAGAACTTCACGTCAGGATACGATTGAGGCCAGGATTCCCCACTGGCCGGTCACAGCGTGTAGCGAATCGCCGGATCCGCCCGCAGCGCTGCGTGAGCGGCATCGTATTGCTCGCGCGTCTCACAGCGGAAGCTGACGGTAACGGAAAGGAAGTTGCCTTCGCGGGAATGTCGATGTCGTACAGTTTCATGCCATACGTGAAGGCCGATGCCTTCCAGTATCTGCGGGACGCGCGCCTTGAGGTCGGCGTCTGCGCCGCCCATGGCGGTGATCTCGAATTCGCCGGGAAATTGGAAGCCCTGGCCCTCTTGCTGAGCCTTGATTTCGCCCAGGTCTTTCATGGGTTCTCTCCGTTACTTCAGGTGCTTGGAGTCACAGCGCGCATTCGCGACACAACACGCCGCCCCTTCTCCCCTGACAGGGGAGAAGGGGCGCCAAATCTATTTCTTGCCGCTACCGTGGAACCACAGCAGGATGGTGTCCCACAACCGTTTGAAGAAACCACCCTGTGGCGCATCGTTCATCGCAACCAGTGGGACATCTTCGATCGACTGGCCGTCTTCGGTGATGTGCAGCGTGCCGACCTGCTGCCCCTTCTTGTAGGGCGCGATCAACGTAGATGGAATATCCATAGTGGCTTTCAGCTTGCTGTAGTCGCCGGTCTTCACGGTTACCAGCACGTCCTGCGGCACGCCGATCGGCAGCTGATCCTCTTCGCCTTTCCACAAGCGCGGCGTGGCAAGCGGTTTGCCGACTTCATAGAGCTTGTGGGTTTCGAAGAAACGGAACCCATAGTTGAGCAGGGCCATGGCCGAATCCGCGCGCGCTTTTTCGCTGCTGGCGCCCATCACGATCGCGATCATGCGCTCGTCTCCGCGCTTGGCGGAGGCATCAAGGCAAAAGCCTGCTTCGGCGGTGTGGCCGGTCTTCACACCGTCCACACTCGGATCACGCCACAACAGCGTGTTGCGATTGCCCTGCTTGATGCCGTTCCACTCGAACTCCTTGATCGCCGAAATGGCGTAGTCCTCCGGATAGTCGTGGATCAGCGCACGGGTCAGGATCGCAACATCATGGGCGGTCGTGTAGTGGTCAGGGACCGGATAACCGGACGCATCCGAATAGTGCGTATTCACCATGCCGAGCTGCTTGGCATAGGCGTTCATCAGATTCGCGAACGTCCCTTCCGAACCGGCGGTGTGCTCAGCCAGCGCGATCGCGGCATCGTTGCCGGATTGGATGATCATGCCGTACAGCAGATCCTTCAGCGGCACCTGGCTGCCAAGCTTCAGGAAACTGGTGGAGCCGTCCGTACCTGCACCGCCGGCACGCCATGCATGTTCGCTGATCGTCACCGGATCGGTGAGATGGATCTTGCCGGCGGCCAATTGCGCGGAGACCACGTAGTCGGTCATCACCTTGGTAATGGAGGCCGGCTCCACGCGCATGTCGGGATTCTTGGAAGCGAGGATCTGGCCGGTGGCGTAATCCATCAACACCCATGCCTTGCCATCCACATCCGGCGGAGGCGGCACCGGTACTTGCACGGACGCCGGCGCCGGTACATTGGGCACGGGTTTGGGCGGCGTTTGCTGGGCGATCGCGCTGACGCCAAACACCAGCGCGGCAGCAGCAAAGATGTACAGGGGGCGGCGGAACAGATTCATCGTGGGCGTACTTCCCATAGCTAAATTTCGGCGCATGCGCGCCATTCGACAATAAAAAAACTTAGTCTACTGCGACCTGCGGGTGCGGCAGACCCATTTGTTCGATCTTGGCGCTCACCTGGTCGGCGCTATCCACGTCGGTGAGAGGTCCTACTCGCACGCGATGCACGAGCCGGCCGCCAATGGTGGCATCGGTCACCTGCACCGGAGCGAAATTCGCCACGCGCAATTGCGCGGCGACATGCTCGGCATTGGCGGGATCCGCAAATGCGCCGACCTGCAAATAGATCCCCGGAGCATGCGCCGGCGAGGCGGCAATAATCGGCGCCGGCAGCTCATCTTGCGCGGGCTGGGAAGGATCGATGCCCTGCACTTCCACCAGACCGGTACCCTTGGGCCAGATGCCAATCTTCACGGCGGCAGCGTAGGAGAGGTCAATGATACGGTTTTCATGGAATGGGCCGCGGTCATTGACGCGCACGATCACGCTCTTGCCGTTCTCCAGGTTCGTGACACGCGCGTAGCTCGGCAGCGGCAGCACCTTGCTGGCCGCCGTGAACTTGTACATGTCGTAATCCTCAAGATCCGAGGTCTTGTAGCCATGGAACTTGGTGCCGTAATAGGAGGCAATGCCACGCTCATCATAGCCGCGGGCAGTAGGCAGCACGGTATAGGTCTCGCCAAGCACGGTGTAGGGGGACTTGTTGCCATACAGCGCACGCGGCTCCACCTTGGGTACCGGTTCGGGCAACTTGCTCACATCCGGCGGGGGACCATCCGGCGTGCTGTCGCTGCCATCGCGATAGCGGCTGCCTTGCGGTTTGCTGGTGTCGTCGTAGACACCCCCTCCTCCCGCACGCGACCGTTCCGATCCACTACTGTAGTACGGGCGCGTGCTGCGATGGCCACCGCATCCGACCAGCATCAAGGTGATCGCTAGCAGCCACGATAGGCGCCAGAGGATCTTCATCGCGTGGCGTTCTCCTGGCCGTTTACGCCATCGAGAATTGCCTGCGCCAGCTGATGGACCGCCATCGCGTACATCGGGCTGCGGTTGTAGCGCGTGATCACATAGAAATTCTGGAACGTGAACCAGTCTTCGGGTCCGTTCAATCCCTGGAAAGTCTGCACACTGCTCAATGCACCGGGATCCAGATGCTGCAGCGGCGCGTAACCCCAGGCTTCGAGCTGTTCGATCGTCCACTGCGGCGCCATGTCTTTCACCGCCAGTACCTTGGCTGCGCCGTCGGGCTGCGCACGGGCGGCCACCGGAGCACCGGTCACCCAGCCGTGCCTGGCAAAATAGTTGGCCACGCTCGCAAGAATGTCGGGCAGCGAATGCTGCAGATCAATGCGGCCATCACCGTCTTCATCCACGGCGAAATCGCGAATGCTGCTGGGCATGAACTGGCCCCAGCCTTGGGCACCTGCATAAGAACCCATCAGGGTATCCACCGGGCCGGCGAGCTGACTGTCGGGCAGTTCGAGCAGGGTTTTCAGTTCGCTTCTGAAAAAGGTGGCACGCGGTGGGTAATACAAGCCCAGCGTGACCAGGGCATCCAGCACTTTGAATTTGCCGGTGTTGCGCCCGTAGAAGGTCTCCACCCCAAGAATGGCGACAATGTACTGCGGCGCAACGCCGTACTGCGCAGCGATCTTTTCAAGCAAGGCCTGGTGCTCGCGGTAAAACGCGATGCCCGCATCGATACGCGCTGGCGTCAGGAAGATCGCTCGGTATTCGCTCCACGGCTTTGCTTCAGCCGGACGACTGATCGCATCGAGAATGCTTTGCTGACATGTGGCGCCATTGAGCAATGCATTCAGCGCGGCAGGATCCTTGCCGGTATCTTTCGCCACTTCGTCGACCAATTGCGCCTGCCCGGGATGTTCCGCCCAGACAGCAAAAGGTGCCGCAAAGCATAGCGCCGCGAGCGCAAAGATTATTTTTCCCTTCATGCGCAGGAGCGTAACACGCAAGTGCGTTTTTGCTCCCTCTCCCCAGAGGCAAAACACGGCGCTAATCATGCACTTTGCGATTAGCATGAATCGACATCAGCACACCAAAACCCACCAGCAGCGATACGGCCGAGGTACCGCCATAACTGACCATCGGCATGGGCACACCCACGACCGGCAAGAGGCCAGCCACCATGCCGCCATTGACGAACACGTAAACAAAGAAGCTCATGCCGATGGCCCCGGCCAACAGGCGGGAATAGGTATCGCGCGCTTCCATCGCAATCCACAGGCAACGACCGATGATGAAGGCGTACAACACGAGGATGGCGCATACGCCGATCAGGCCGAACTCCTCGCAGAACACGGCAAAAATGAAATCGGTGGTGTGTTCAGGCAAAAAATCCAGTCGCGACTGGGTGCTCTGCTCGAAGCCCTTGCCGAAAATGCCACCGGAACCGACGGCGATCTGCGACTGGATGATGTGCCAGCCATTGCCGAGCGGATCGGATTCCGGATTCAGCATGGTCAGAATGCGATCACGCTGGTACTGATGCATGAAGTGCCATGCCACCGGCACCATGCCAGCCGCGGCTGCCAGCAACACGCCAATGCGCCACCACGCCATGCCGGAAAGGAACAAGGCAAATGCGCCCGCCGCTGAGACGAGCAGCGCGGTACCGAGATCAGGCTGTTTGGCAATCAGTGCGGCGGGTATCGCGATCATCACTCCCACCACCGCGATGTCCTTCCAACCGGGTGGCAGCTGGCGCGGATGCAGATACCACGCGACCATCATCGGCATCGTCAGCTTCATCAACTCCGACGGCTGAAAACGCATGACACCGAGGTTGAGCCAGCGATCGGCGCCACGGCCTTCGCCAAGTACTGCGACCACCAGCAGTAACATCACGCTTCCGATATAGAGCCACGGCGTCCAGTTGCGCAGCACCGATGGGGGCAGACGCGACATCAGCAGAATCAATACACCACCCAGCGCGAAACGAGCGGCTTGGCCGACAACCAGGGAAACATTGCTGTCGCCGGCGCTATATAGCGTTACCAATCCCACGCAGCACAGAATGAGCAGTGCAAACGCCAGCGGCAGGTCGATCCGTGGCCGCGTCCACAACCGGCGCAGGAAGCGATGCAGGCGGATACGCATCGTATCGATCATCATGGCGAATCCCCTCCCGCGCTGGAGCTGTCCACAGCTGGCGTGTCGCCTTGCGGCAAATCCTCCGGCGGCGGCGGTGCGACGGATGTCGCGCTTGTTATGCCACTTTCCGGCAACGGTTTGTCAGGCGGTACCGCGCCGCCTTGGGTGGCGAGCCATGCATCCAGAATTTTGCGCGCGATCGGACCTGCATCGGTTCCGCCCCAGGCACCGGCCTCCAGCACGACAACCACCGCTATGCGAGGATTTTCCGCCGGGGCGAACATCTCGAACCAGGCGCGATGGCGTGCGGCTAGATAAGCCGCACTCTTATTTTCATCGTAAGCGCTACTCGTACGCGAAAAGCGCTCGGCCGTACCGCTTTTACCGGCAATGCGATAAGGGAAGCCATTGCCCAACCCTTTACCGGTGGCGTCATAGGCATCGCCGTAAATCACCAATTGCATGCCGTCATTGACGGCCTGCCAATCCGCCATGTTCTTGATCAATGAAGGTCCTTCTGGCGTATTCACCAACGGAATCTTCTGACCACCGACACTTCCTGTCGCTTCCACCACCCGCGGTGCATAGGGCACACCACGGTCGGCAAATGTGGCCATGGCGTGCGCCAATTGCAGCGGTGTCACCGCCCAATAACCCTGACCAATGCCAGCAATGACGGTTTCGCCGGGATACCAGGGCTGCTTGTAGCGTCTGGCTTTCCATTCGCGGGAAGGCACTACCCCCGACACTTCGCCAGGCATATCGATGCCGGTAGGGTGGCCAAAACCGAAGCTGCTCATGAAAGCGCTGAATTTGTCGATCCCCATCTCCAACGCAAGCGAATAGAAGTACGTATTCACCGATCGCTCAATCGCGACGTACAGGTTCACGCGCCCGGCACCATAGCGCTGATCATCGCGATAGCCTCGCGATTGCCCTGGAATGTAGAAAACGCCGGTGGACAGCACCGTATCGTTTGGCGTGCGCAATCCGTATTCGAGCCCGGCCAGCCCGACCAGCGGCTTGACCGTCGATCCGGGCGGATAGACACCGGCAAGGGCACGGTTGTTCAGCGGTTTGTCTGGTGCGTTGAGCAAGGCCTTGTAATCAGCCTGGCTGATGCCGTTGACGAATAAATTCGGATCAAAAGACGGCACGCTGACCATTGCCAGCACTTGGCCATTGCGGGGATCGATGGCTACCGCCGCGCCCGGCCGTCCAGCAAAAGCATCGTAGGCTGCCTTTTGAATGCGCGCATCGATGCTCAGGTAGAGATTCCTGCCCGGCGTGGGGGGATGCGTTTCCAGCACTCGTTGCACGCGTCCGTCGGCGTTGACCTCGTCAAGTTCGTAGCCGGGCTTACCGTGCAAAATGTCTTCGTAGGAACGCTCCAGGCCAATCCGGCCGATGTGCGTGGTGCCCTTGTAGGCGTCCGGATCCAGATGGGCGAGGTCGTCGGCGTCGATGCGATTGACGTAGCCGACCACATGGGCAAACAACTCACCCTGCGGGTAATAACGCGTGAGATAAGGGACGACGTCCACGCCGGGGAAACGCCACCGGTTGACTTCGAAGCGCGCGATATCGTCCTCGGTAAGGCGCATCTTCAAAGGGATGCTGTCGAAGGGCCGCGACTGCTTGAGCTGCTTGCGAAAGGCATCGAGGTCATCCTGATCCAGCGGCACCACCGCAGCCAGGTTAGCCAGCATTTGCTTCATGCCGCCGTGCACCTGGTCCGGCCTGACCTCAAGCCGGAAGGCCGGAACGTTATCGGCCAGCAGCACGCCGTTGCGGTCGTAGATCAGACCGCGCGCGGGAGGCAGCGCGCGTGGCTTGACGCTGTTGCTGACCGAGCGCATCGCAAATTCGTCATGATGCAGGACCTGCAAAAAAACGTAGCGAGCAATCAGTGCCGCCAGTCCCAGCAGGATCAGACCAAAGCCGGCCAGCGCGCGACGCCGGAACAGCTCGCCTTCACCACGAGCGTCCTTGAAACGGCGGCGAATCAGCTGGGGCATGCCCGTGCCTCCTGACCGATCCGCCACGCTTTGCTGTGCCTACTGCTCATTGAAGACGCAACCGCATCCGCAAATCGTCGAGCAGCAGGAACAGGAATGGCCACAGCAACGCGCTCACGAAGGGCGACGCCCACCACAGCATCGGCGGCGTGGATTCGCCTGCAAAGGCCCGCACGACAAGCAGCAGGAAGCGATCGTTGACCAGCAGTGCAAGGACCGCCAACGTCTGCTGCCACATCGGGAAGAACCGCAGCCTTGAACGAAAGCGCAGGGCGATGAAAGCAAGCACGCATAAGCGCAGCGCCTGCTCGCCCAGCAACACGCCCGTCAATAAATCCGCGCAAACGCCCAGGATGAAAGCAAGGCCGAGCGTGACACGCTGATCGCCCGACTCCAGCGCCCAATACAAAAGCACCAACGCCGGCCAATAGGGTTTGAACGGCTCCAGCACATGCGGTAGCGGCACCAGCATCAGCAGCAATGCAATCGCCAGGGTGCCGACGAACCACCAGAAGGAGAGTCGCTGCCGACTCATGTGGACGGTACGCCTGTCGACGCACCCTTCGCCTTGGGGGCGGCCGTCTTGATGGGAGCGGTGGATGTCATGGGTGCCGTCATATGCGGTATCGCAGCTGAGGCTGACGGCGCCGGCGCTTCATCAGCAGGCGGACCGGCAGGTATCGCCAGCGGCGGCGGCCCAACCGGCTCGGCCTGGTCATGCAACACCAACACCTCATCGCTGCGATCCAGATCCGCGCTGGGCGCGGCGCGCGCCTCCAGGAACATGCCTGTCGGTGCCGGCTCCACGCTGCGGACCTCGCCTACCGGGAAGCCTTGCGGAAAACGACCACCGAGGCCGGACGTGACCAGTTTATCGCCGGGGTGTATGTCGGCCGCCATCGGAATCGTCGGCAGCGTCAGCTGATCGCCGTTTCTCGAGCCATAGGCAATGGTGCGCAAGCCGGTGCGCTGGACCACCACAGGCAGGGCGTGATCGGGATCAGTCACCAGCATCACTTCCGAAGAATTCGGCAGCACATCGATAATCTGCCCCATCACGCCGTGTGCATCGATCACCGGCTGTCCCGCCTTGATGCCATCGCGGGCACCGAGGTTAATCATGATGCGATGCCGATAAGCCCCCAGGTCCATGCCGATCACGCGCGCCAACTGTACGTGCAGATCCAGACTGTGCTGGGTATCCAACAGTTCCTTAAGGCGCTCGTTTTGCTGGGCCACGGCCGCCATGCGGTTGAGCTTGGCATTGGCCAACAACAAGTCTTCGCGCAACCGCTGGTTTTGTTCGGTCAGCATGCGCCGGTCAGCAAAGGCAATGCTGAGTGCATGCAGGCCATCGGTGGGCAGACTCGCCAGACGATAGACGGGCTCCACCACGATGGCGGTGGCATAGCGCAGACGCCACAACCAACCGTTGCGATGGTCCAACACCATCAGCACCATCGCCAGGGCGAGGTAAAAGATCAGCCGCAGCGTGCCTGCGGCGCTACCGGCGAACAGGGGCGAGGATTCCTCGCGCGCAAGCGGCATGGCCTACACCCCCTTCCAGAATGGCTTATTCGGGAGCGAAGAAATCGCTGCCGTGCTGGTCGATCAGCTCCAGCGCCTTGCCGCCGCCACGAGCCACGCAAGTCAACGGATCATCCGCCACCTGCACGTGGAGGCCGGTTTCCTCCGACAACAGGCGATCCAGATCGCGCAGCAGCGCTCCACCGCCGGTCAGCACAATGCCGCGCTCGGCCACGTCGGAGCACAGTTCGGGCGGCGTTTGCTCAAGCGCCGACTTGACAGCGGCCACGATTCCGGCGAGCGGTTCATGCAGGGCTTCCAGAATCTCGTTGGAGTTCACCGTGAACATGCGCGGCACGCCCTCGGCCAGATTGCGGCCGGAGATTTCGATCTCCTTGACCTGGCTCTGCGGGAAGGCACAACCGATTTCCAGCTTGATGCGCTCGGCCGTGGACTCACCGATCAGGGTGCCATGATTGCGGCGTACGTAATTGATGATGGCCTCGTCGAAGCGGTCGCCGCCGACCCGCACGGACTGCGAGTAGACAATACCGTTGAGCGAAATGACCGCGACCTCGGAAGTACCACCGCCGATGTCCAGCACCATGGAGCCGCGTGCCTCATGCACCGGGATGCCCGCACCGATCGCGGCGGCCATTGGCTCCTCGATCAGGAACACATCGCGCGCACCGGCGCCTTCGGCCGATTCCTTGATCGCGCGGCGCTCTACCTGGGTGGAACCGCAAGGCACGCAGACCAGCACGCGCGGACTCGGGCGCAACAGGCGCGAGCGATGCACCTGGCGAATGAAGTGCTGCAGCATCGCTTCGGTCATGGTGAAGTCGGCGATGACGCCATCCTTCATGGGACGCACCGTCGCAATATTCCCGGGCGTACGGCCCAGCATGCGTTTAGCGTCGCTCCCGACCGCCGCCACCGTGCGAGGACCACCGGGGCCGCGATCCTGGCGGATGGCGACGACAGAAGGCTCGTTCAGAACGATACCCTGCCCTCGCACATAAATAAGCGTATTGGCTGTACCGAGGTCGATGGAAACATCGTTGGAAAACATCCCGCGAAACTTCTTGAACATGGGTCCGCCGCGCATCGACTCTGGCTAAAAAGTAAGCGGACCAGTCTAGTCAGCAAACCCTTTGTCCGCAAGGACATTGTCGTTAAGAAAGGCTTGTTTTCGCGGGGATGCTCAAGGAAGCAACCTTGCCTGTGATACCGACAGCCGGCTCATCGAACGCCGGCGAACCGCTGCCCTGTTTCATCCTGGCCTCGATGGCAGCGCATCCAGAAAGGCATCGTCGCGCTTGGCGTCAGTCAAACGGCGGTTTCCTGATTTCCCGTCAGCCGTTAGGATGATGCGTTTGTATCTGGGCCGCGCCGCGCCCAGCCACCCTCTTTCATTCCGGATTGCCAATCATGTCTGCCGTCATCTGCGGATCGCTTGCCTACGACACCATCATGGTGTTCCAGGATCAGTTCAAGAATCACATCCTGCCCGATCAGGTGCACATCCTGAACGTGTCCTTCCTGGTGCCGCGGATGCGCCGCGAATTCGGTGGCTGCGCCGGCAATATCGCATACAACCTCAAGCTGCTCGGTGGCGATCCCTTGCCGGTGGCCGCCGTAGGTCAGGATTTCGGCCCATATCGCGAACACCTGGAGCGTTGCGGCATCCGTCTGGACTGCATCCGTATCTTTGAGGATCAGTTCACCCCGCAATGCTTTATCACCACCGATCTCGACAATAACCAGATCACCGCCTTCCACCCTGGCGCCATGTCGAGCGCACATGCCAACCATGTGAGCACGATTGACGGCATCAGCTTCGGCATCGTCGCTCCGGATGGACGTGAGGCCATGCTGCAGCATGTGGATGAATTTGCCGCACGAGGCGTACCGTTCGTGTTCGACCCCGGACAGGCCATGCCATTGTTCAACGGCGAGGAATTTCGCGCCATGATCGACAAGTCCACTTACGTGATCGTCAACGACTACGAATCACAGTTGCTGCAGCAACGTACGGGCTGGAATGCGGCGGAGATCGCGGCGCGCGTCAAGGCCTATATCGTAACCCTGGGCCCGCGTGGCTCGCTGATTCATACCGAGGGTACGACCCACGAAATCCCGGCGGCGCGCGAGCGCCGGATTGTCGATCCCACCGGCTGTGGCGATGCCTACCGTGCCGGTCTTATCTTCGGCATCATGAACAAACTGGACTGGCCTACGATCGGACGCATGTCATCGTTGATGGGCGCGCTGAAGGTGGAGCACCCTGGTACGCAGAATCAGCGCTTCACCTATTCGGAATTCACCGCCGAGTTCAACGATCAATTCGGCTATTCGCTGGGCTGAGCCACTTTCCTGGGGAACATCGCCGTGTCGACATTAGCCAGCATCGTGGTCGCAATCATTGCGCTCATGCACGTGTGGTTCTTGATCCTGGAGATGTTTCTTTGGGACAGGCCGGCAGGCCTGCGCGCGTTCGGTATCACGCCCGAGTACGCAGCCCAGACCAAGGTCTTGGCCGGCAATCAAGGGTTGTACAACGGCTTCCTGGCGGCCGGCCTGTTCTGGGGGCTGTTCCTCAATGGCGCGGAAGGTGTGCATGTAACGATCTTTTTCCTGCTTTGCGTGCTGTTGGCTGGCCTGTACGGCGGCCTGGTCGCCACACGCAAAGTGCTCTGGATCCAAGGACTTCCTGCATGCATCGGCCTGATCCTGGTGCTTGCAAGCTGATTTCGAAGAGGATGAAGCAATGGCGCTCCAGGATCGCGAAGCCGTAGGACAACCATTCGACCCGGCCCTTATGAAGCAAGCGCGCACGCGCAGTTGGACCGCGCTCCACCGGATTCGCGAATTCATGCGCCCCGGCATCAATGAGGACGAAGCCATCGCAAAAGCCGCAGAGGTCTTTGCCGAGCTGGGCATGCAGCGGCTATGGCACCCGGTCATCATCCGGATCGGGCCGAATACGACCAAGACCTTCCGCGATCGCTCCGCTCCCGACATCCGCCTGGGCGAAAACGACATCTATTTCATCGACCTCGGCCTGGTGTTCGATGGCCACGAAGGCGACGTCGGCGACACCTTCGTGGTAGGTCATGCCCCCGAGCAGGCGGCCTGCGCCCAGGCAGCCCGCGACCTTTTCCATGTGGTAGCGCACGCATGGCGCACTGAAGGCTGGAGCGGCAACAAGCTGTATAATTACGCGCAAGAGCGCGCCGAGGCGATGGGATGGCGTTTCAACCACGCCATCAGAGGCCATCGCGTCAGCGATTTCCCGCACTCGGTACACAAGGGCGGCAATCTGGGCGATTTCGACCACACTCCTGTCAAGGGGCGGTGGATACTCGAGATTCAGATTGCGCACCCCACCGAGCCGTTCGGCGCCTTCTACGAGGACATGCTGACCGACTCGGCGCCCTAAGCGCCTCCCGGCCCGCCCACTCGGCAACGCCGAATACACATTCGGCCCGTACGCTGCGGACCGTGGATGACATGCCCGCCTTTGCTCGACCAACGACTTCTAATACGGAACCAAGACTGTGGCCCGCCAAAAACCCCTAAGCCTCTACCGCAACATCGGCATCATCGCGCACATCGATGCTGGCAAGACCACCACTACCGAGCGCATCCTGTACTACACCGGCAAAAAGCACCAGATCATCGACGTGCATGACACGAAGGATGGCAAGGGCTCGACCACCACCGATTATCTGGAACAGGAACGCAAGCGCGGCATCACGATCCAGTCGGCAGCCGTGTCGACCGAGTGGAAAGGTCACCAGATCAACGTGATCGACACCCCAGGGCACGTGGACTTCACCATCGAGGTGAATCGTTCGCTGCGCGTGCTCGACGGTGCGGTGGTGGTGTTCGACGGCGTGGCCGGCGTGGAACCGCAGACCGAGACCAACTGGCGCCTGGCCGATCAGTACAACGTGCCGCGCATGTGCTACATCAACAAGATGGATCGCATCGGCGCGAACTTTAAGCACGCCGTCAATGGCATCAAGAATCGACTGGGTGCCAACGTGGTGCTGTGCCAGATCCCGCTGGGCAGCCATGACGATTTTATCGGCATGGTCGACCTGATTGCGGGCCAGGGTTATATCTGGGAAGGCAGCGACAAGGACAGTAAGTGGGAAACCATCCCGCTCGATCAGGTCGCCGACCATCCCAAGGTGAAGACCTTCACCACCGCTGCCGACAAGGAATGGGTATCCAAGCTCGCCGAGCTGCGCGCAGAAAGCATCGAAAGCGCGGTGGAAATGGACGATGACGCCATGCACGCCTATTTGGAAGGCAACGAGCCAACGCTGGAGACACTGAAGAAGTGCATCCGCAAGGGTTGCGTAGCCGGCAAGCTCGTGCCGATCTTCTGCGGCTCTTCCTACCGCAACAAGGGCGTGCAGCAGATGCTCGACGGCGTGATCGATTACATGCCGTATCCGGGTGAGAACGGCGGCATCTCGATGGTAGACGAGGACGGTAACGTGATCGGCGAACAGCCGGTGACCGACGACGCCCCAGTTCGCGCGCTGGCCTTCAAGGTAATCAACGACCAGTTCGGCACCCTCACCTTCACCCGCATCTACTCCGGCGTGATCAAGAAGGGCGACACGCTGCAGAACGTCACCCGCGGCAAGAAAGAACGCATCGGCCGCATCGTGGAAGTGCAGGCCAACGCCACCAAGGAAATCGACGAAGTGCGCGCCGGCGACATCTGCGCGTTCGTGTCGCTGAAGGAAACCGAGACCGGTGACTCACTCACCGATCCGCAGCATCCAGTGCTGCTGGAGCGCATGCGCTTCCCCGACCCGGTGATCAGCGTGGCGGTGGAACCGAAGAGCCGCAACGACATCGACAAGCTTTCCACCGCGCTCTACAAGATGGTGAAGGCCGACCCGTCGCTGCGCATGGAAGTGGACCAGGAAACCGGTCAGACCGTGCTCAAGGGCATGGGCGAGCTGCACCTGGAAATCACCATCGACCGCATGCGCACCGAACTGGGCGTGGAAGCGAACATGGGCAAGCCCAAGGTCAGCTTCCGCGAAGCCTTCGGCCAGACCGTCGAACACACCTACACGCACAAGAAGCAGTCCGGCGGTTCGGGCCAGTTCGCCGAAGTGAAGATGATCTTTGAGCCGGGCGAACCCGGCAGCGGCGTGGTGTTCTCCGACGAAATCGTCGGCGGCCGCGTGCCGCGCGAGTACATCCCGGCGGTGGAGCACGCGATCACGGTGGAATCGCGCCAGGGTCAGGTAGCCGGCTACGAAGTGCTGGATTTCAAGGCACGCCTGGTCGACGGCAAGTACCATGACGTGGACTCCTCCGCGCTCGCCTTCGAAATCGCCGGTCGCGCCTGCTTCCGCGAAGCGCAGAAGATGTCCAAGCCCAAGCTGCTCGAGCCCATCATGAAGCTCGAGGTAGTCACCGAAGCCGACTACCTCGGCGACGTGATCGGCGACATCAACCGCCGCCGCGGCTCGATCAGCGAACAAGGCCAGAAAGGTACCAACGCCTTCGTGCAAGGCTTTGTGCCGCTGGCGGAAATGTTCGGCTACATCAACTTCCTGCGCTCGGCCACCAGCGGTCGCGGCACCTTTTCGATGATCTTCGATCATTACGAAGAAGTGCCGGCGAGCATGGTCGCCAAGCTGATGGAGAAGGAAGTGAAGTAAGTTTCGCTTCAGCGATGCAAACTAAAGCCCGGGGAGTTATCTCCGGGCTTTTTCATTCTTCGTCTTCAAGCCATTTACTGCCTGCACCCGTTGCCCGAGTGCAAGCCGGAGGCTTGCGACCTTGACGCAGAAGCCACTGGAAGCCAGCTTGCGCAGGAACGAGAAACTCAACGACTGAGATAGTCTCCTCAAAAGTGGTTCGGCCAGCCAACCCCATGGACGCGATCAGGATGACCTTGCCGGTCGCTCCGCACAGTTCCCGCTACAATGACAGGTTCGCAAGTCAGCTAACCCGCCTATGTCCCCCCATCTTCAAGAAACCCAACGTCGCCGTACTTTCGCCATCATCAGCCACCCTGACGCGGGAAAGACCACGCTCACGGAAAAGTTGCTGCTGTTCGGTGGTGCGATCCAGATGGCCGGCTCGGTGAAGGGGCGCAAGGCGGCACGTCATGCCACCTCGGACTGGATGGCGCTGGAAAAGGAACGCGGCATATCGGTGACGTCGTCGGTGATGCAGTTTCCTTATGAAGACAAGATCATCAATCTGCTCGACACCCCTGGCCATGCGGACTTCTCTGAAGATACGTATCGGGTGCTGACCGCGGTGGATTCCGCGCTGATGGTGATCGACTGCGCCAAGGGCGTGGAGGAACGCACGATCAAGCTGATGGAGGTGTGCCGCCTGCGCGACACGCCGATCATGACCTTCATCAACAAGCTCGATCGGGAAGGACGTTCTCCGATCGAATTGCTGGATGAAGTGGAATCCGTATTGGGGATCGCCTGCGCACCACTCACTTGGCCGATCGGCATGGGCAAGCGCTTGAAAGGCGTCTACCACCTGTTGCTGGACGAAGTGCATATCTTCGAGCCGGGCAAAAACTTCACGCGCCAGGATTCGACCATTTTCAAAGGGCTCGATGCGCCGGGCCTGGAAGCAGCTGTCGGCATGGAAGCATTGAACGAACTGCGTGACGAGCTGGAACTGGTACGCGGCGCTTCGCATCCTTTCGATATCGATCAATACCTGGCCGGCAAGCTCACGCCTGTCTTTTTCGGCTCGGCCGTCAACAACTTCGGCGTGCAGTTACTGTTGGACTTCTTCGTCGAGCACGCACCCTCGCCTCGCCCTCGCGCCACCCTGAGCCGCGAGGTCAAGCCGGAGGAAGAAAAGCTGACCGGCTTTGTTTTCAAAATCCAGGCAAACATGGATCCGGCACACCGCGATCGCGTGGCGTTCATGCGCGTGTGCTCCGGCACGTATACGGCCGGCATGAAAATGGTGCAGACCCGCACGAACAAGGACGTGCGCATTGCCAACGCCCTTACCTTCATGGCCAGCGATCGTGAAATCGTGGAAAGCGCCTATCCTGGCGATGTGATCGGTTTGCATAACCACGGCACCATCAGCATTGGCGATACGTTCACTGAAGGCGAGGCGATCAGCTTCACCGGCATCCCCAATTTCGCGCCGGAACTGTTCCGTCGCGCCCGCTTGCGCGATCCGCTCAAGATGAAGGCATTGCAGAAGGGACTGGCGCAATTGTCCGAAGAGGGAGCTACCCAGTTCTTTCGCCCACTGATGAGCAACGATCTGATCCTGGGTGCCGTCGGCGTGCTGCAGTTCGACGTGGTGGCATACCGGCTAAAGGACGAATACGGTGTGGATGCTGTGTTCGAGCCCGTGGGCGTAGTGACCGCGCGCTGGATCCACTGCGACGATGCAAAGAAGCTGGAGGAATTTCGCGAGAAGAACATCATGCATCTCGCGGTCGATGCCGCTGGCGAACTGGTTTATCTCGCCCCTTCCCGCGTCAATCTCCAGCTCACACAGGAACGCTCTGCGGCGGTGCGCTTTTCGGCTACTCGCGAGCACGCCGCATCACTAGACGTCTGAGCCTTTACGGAAGGCTCGCGTTTACACCTGTCCTTCACATTCCCCCGGATGGCGGCGCTACCGCCCGTCCGGGCATCTCGCTAATCTGGCCACCATGGTCTTTCCGTCGATGATCGGCGGAACAAGGCCCCCACTGCCACTCAAGCGGGATTACGCATGGCCAACCCCAGCGTCACGACCACTCCTTCAAGGAAGTATTCCTGGTTGGCCCATCTCCCTATCCGTTACAAAATCGTGCTTGCCATCGGCCTGCTGCTCGGCCTGTTTTTGCTGGATAGCCTGATCAATGTCGTTTCGCAAAATCGCCAATCGGAGACGCGCCGCTGGGCGGATCACACCTATCAGGTGCTCTTGCGGATAGATGCACTGCAGCGTACCGCGCTCTCTGGCCAGGTCAGCCTGCGCGGTTTCGTGTTCACGCACGACGCCGAAGATCTCGTTCGACTTACGAACAGCACCGCGACGTTCACGGGTCAATTATCACAGTTACGCCAGCTGACCGCTGACAATCTGCTGCAACAATCGCGTATTGACCGTATCCAGAACCTGTTTTCGCGATGGAACCGCGAATTGCGTGACATGCTTATTGCCCCGGAAGCGGCGCTTAAACCTGGTGATCCGCAGGCAGCCGCACGCGACGCGGCCATTCGCACCAACTATCTCGCGCACCGTACGGTGCAGGTGGAAGACTACACATCGATCCTCGATACCATGAGTACCGCAGAGCGAGAGCTGCTCGCCGCGCGCTCCTTGAACGTCGATCGCATACTCAGGGAAGCCCTATATGCCAATCTGGCCAGCGCACTGATCGGGCTGCTGCTGGGCCTGACCGTGATATCCCTGACCACGCGCATGGTCGCTCGTCCGATCCGCCGCCTCACTGACTTGATGACCCGGCTCGCCGATCATGATCAGACCATTGCCATCCGCGGGATAGAACGCCGCGACGAAATCGGAGAGATTTCGCGAGCACTGCAAGTGTTCAAACAGATGGTGAGCGAATCGGCACAGCAAGCACAATTAAAAAACCATGCCTCGTCCATTTCAGCCAGCTTGCAAACAGCCACGAATCATCGGGATTTTGCCGATCACCTCGTCTCGCAACTATCCCCTCTGGTCCAGGCAGGTGTAGCCCTGTTCTACGGTTACGACGAATCACGCCAACGGCTGGACCTGCTAGGCAGCTATGGTTTACGCCTTCAAGGGAACCCTCACGCCTACGTACCCGGAGAGGGTCTGGTCGGCCAGTGCGCCGTCTCACATCAATCCATCGTGCTGGACGAGATTCCGGACAACTATTTGCGTATCGACTCCGGCAGTGGCACGGCGCTTCCCCGCCACATCACCATTCTTCCCTTGCTGGTACGCAATCACTTGGTGGGCGTGCTGGAGCTGGCTGGGTTCGTGCCACTTACAAGCTGGCATCGTGAGTTGCTTGAAGAACTGTTGCCCATGGCAGCACTGACCCTGGAAAATCTCAATCGCGCCGTAAACACAGAAGACTTGCTGGAACAAACGCGCGAACAGGCCGACGAACTGCGTCTCTCCGCCGTCACCATGCGCCAACAACAGGAGGCGTTGCGTGCAGCCAATGACACCTTGCAAAGCAAAACCATTGAACTGGAGGAACAGTCACAACGACTGCTTGCCTCCGAGGAAGAGCTCCGTGTTCAAGCTGAGGAATTGCAGACGTCCAATGAAGAATTGCGGCTTATGACCGATACGCTTCGGCAGCAGAAGCAGCAGGTCGAAGCATTGCAACAGGAAACCGAGCACAAAGCCGCGGAACTTGCACGTGCAAGCCAGTACAAGAGCGAATTCCTGGCCAATATGTCGCACGAGCTGCGTACGCCATTGAACAGCTTGCTGATCCTATCGAAGAGTCTTGGTGACAATCGCGAAGGCAACCTCGATGCGGAGCAGGTCGAATCGGCTCGTATCATTCATGACGCAGGATCGAGCCTGCTGCGTCTCATCAATGACATTCTCGATCTCTCCAAGATCGAGGCGGGCAAAATGGAATTGTTGTTGGTGGACTATTCGCTGGGAGATCTGGCACGCAGCCTCCGCCGCAACTTCGATCACGTCGCCCGCGACAAGCAACTTGGCTACCAGGTCGTTCTCGATGAAGCATTGCCTGCGCTGATTCATACCGATCCCAATCGGCTCGAGCAAATCGTCAACAATCTTCTGTCGAATGCCTTTAAATTCACTACCAGCGGTAGTATCGACGTGTGTATCACAAGGCCTTCCAGTGACCTGCCCGTTCCGGACGTGCTGAAAGACCAACCATTTGTCGCGATCAGCGTGAAAGATTCCGGCATCGGCATACCTGCCGACAAACTGGAACGCATCTTCAATGCGTTCGAGCAAGCCGACAGCAGTACCAGCAGACAATTCGGCGGCACGGGTCTTGGCCTGAGTATTTCGAGACGGATGGCTGCGTTGCTAGGCGGCGATATCGTATTGCGCAGTGAGGAGGGCCGCGGCAGCGAATTCGTGCTGCTCATTCCCGAGCACAGCACTGACGTTACTGCGGCCCGCATGGGATTCGAGCCAGCGACAACGTCAGCGACCGCTCGGCCCGCAACACGGGCGCTCCTCCCTGCCGAAGGGATCCACGACGATCGCGACTATATCGTTCCGGGTGACAGCATCATTCTCATTGTGGAGGATGATCTCGCCTTTGCCCGTATTCTTGCCGACATCGTGCGGCAGAAGGGTCATCGGATGCTGCACGCGCCGGACGGTGAAAACGGTATGGAGCTGGCGCGTCGCTACCATCCCACCGGCATCCTGCTGGATATCATGCTACCCGGCATGGATGGCTGGACGGTGATCGAACGCCTCAAGGCCGATCCGGCAACCCGTCACATCCCGGTCCATTTCCTGAGTGCTATGGACGACCTCGGACGAGGCCGCGAACTGGGCGCCGTCGGCTTTCTTACCAAGCCGGTAACACGCGAAGCGATCAACGAAGCATTCGAGCGCCTGCTTCATTTTGCGAAAGGCCGTACGCGGCATCTCTTGGTTGTCGACGACGATGAAAACGCACGCAGTGCCGTTCGTACCTTGCTGAATCAGGACGATGTAGCCATCGACGAGGCCGGATCAGGCGAAGAGGCTCTGCAGAAAATCGCGGAAATGGGCTACGACTGCATCGTGCTCGATCTGGGACTTCCCGGTATATCTGGCCTGGATCTGCTTGAGAAACTAGCATCGAGCGGCAGCATTCCGCCGGTCGTGGTGTATTCCGGCCGCGAATTGAGTCGCGAGGAAAACCTGCGGATACGGCAATACACGGACAGTATTGTCATCAAGGGGGTACGGTCCCCCGAGCGCTTGCTGGATGAGGTGAGCCTGTTCCTGCACAGCATCCGGGATCCATTGAGAGAAGGCACGCCCGCCCAGTCCAGTGTTCACGATGGGCTGAATGGCCATCACGTCCTGTTGGTCGACGATGACATGCGGAACCTTTTTGCACTCTCCAAAGTGCTGCGCGGATGGGGCATGCAGATCAGCCTGGCGCAGGATGGGCAGAAAGCGTTGCAGGCCCTCGCCGAAAATCCCCGCATAGAGTTGGTGCTGATGGATGTCATGATGCCAGGCATGGATGGCTATGAGACGATGCGAGCCGTCCGGACTCAGCCTGGATCTGCAAACCTGCCCATTATCGCGCTGACCGCAAAAGCCATGCGCGGCGATCGTGAGCGATGCCTGGAAGCGGGTGCCAACGATTACCTTTCCAAGCCGATCGACGTGGACAAGCTAGCTTCCATGATGCATGTATGGCTGCGCACCTGAGATCAATAGAACGAACGTGGAAACGCCGGACCTGACACACATCGAAGTGGATCTGTTCGTGCAGGCGCTGCAGCGCCGCCATGGTTACGACTTCAGCCAATACGCACCAGCGTCGCTCAGCCGCCGCGTACGGCAGCTAGCCGAACAATTAGGCTGCAAAACTATCAGCGGCTTGACCGAACGAGTCATGCACGAGCCGCTATTGCTTCCCGATATATTGGAAGGCTTGACCGTGCCAGCCTCGGATATGTTTCGCGACCCGGCCGTTTTTCGCGCGCTGCAGGAGAAAATTTTTCCACTGCTTGCGTCCTATCCACACATCACTATCTGGCAAGCCGGCTGCGCACATGGGCAAGAGGTGTATTCGCTGGCCATCCTGCTGGAAGAAGCAGGGTTGTACGAACGCGTGCAGATCTTCGCGACAGACCTGAGCGAACGGGCGCTGGATCAGGCGCGCGAAGGCATCTATTCCGCGCGGGATGCACAGCAATGGTCGCGCAATTACCAGGCTGCCGGTGGGGCACGTTCGCTCAGTGATTATTACAGCGCCCGCTACAAGCTGGTAAAGATCGATCAGCGCCTTCGCCGGCATGTGACGTTTGCCCTGCACAATCTGGCTGCCGACAGCGTATTTTGCGAGGCGCACTTGATCCTCTGTCGCAATGTGCTGATCTACTTCGCCAATCCGCTGCAGGACCGTGCCTTGGGACTATTCAGGGATAGCCTGACGCGAGGTGGCTTTCTCTGCCTGGGTCTGCGAGAAAACATGAGACCCGCCTCAGCGTCCCATGATTTCGTAGGGTTCGTACAATCTTTGCGGATTTTCAGACTGTCCACTCACCCGGATGCCAAGCAACCGTGACAGCACCGTCCGCTATCGTGATCGGTTGTTCCGCAGGCGGCGTCGACGCCTTGCAAGTCATCATTAGCAGGCTCTCTGCCGACGTTCGACAACCCATATTGGTCTGTTGCCATAGTCGCTCCGATACCGTGAATATGCTTTGCGAGGTGTTGGGGCGCTCCTCACCGTTGCCCGTAACGGAGGCGGTCGAACGCCAATCTGTGCACCCGGGCGTGATCTACCTAGCACCCACGGGCTACCATCTACTGGTGGAAAGCGATCTGCACTTCGCCCTTTCGACTGATCCGCGCGTCAATTACGTGCGCCCATCGATCGATGTGCTGTTCCAGTCGGCCGCCGATGTATGGCTCGACGGTTTGATCGGGGTCATTCTCACGGGAGCCAACGCCGACGGCGCCGCAGGACTGTTCCGCATTCGCCAATTGGGCGGGACGGCCATCGTACAGGCGCCGGCCCATGCTGCCGCGCCGGCCATGCCTCAGGCCGCCCTGGATATCGCTGGCGCCGATTATTGCGTTGCTCTATCCGACATTGCTCCCCTGCTCAATAGGTTGTGCCTGTCATGACTGCTCCTAATCCCAAGATCTTGGTCGTCGACGATACGCGCGCCAACCTTGTGGCTATGCGTCACCTGCTGGCTGACTGCGGCGCTGAGCTGGTCGAAGCCAATAGCGGAAATGAGGCGTTGTCCCTCTGCCTCGACCAGAGATTTGCGCTGATCCTGCTCGACGTGAACATGCCAGATATGGATGGGTTCGAAGTGGCGGCGCTGCTCAACGAAGCAGAGCAATTGCGAGAAACGCCGGTCATCTTCGTCACGGCAGCCTACGCTGATGACTTGAATCGGCTGAAGGGTTACCGATCCGGCGCGGTTGACTACATCGCCAAACCCATCAATGACGTCATCCTGCGATCGAAAGTAAGGGTGTTTCTTGAGCTGCACAACGCTCGTGCGCAATTGCAGCAGACCCTGGAGGAACTGGCCTCGCGCAATCAGCAATTGCAGGCAGAAATAGCCGAACGTCATCGCGTTGAAGCCCAAGTCCGCCATCAAGCGACGCATGACATGCTTACGGAGTTGCCGAACCGGGTACTGTTCCATGACCGGCTGCGCTCAGCCATAGTGCGCGCCACACAACAAGAAGCACGTTTTGCCCTCGCGCTGATCGATATCGACGGCTTCAAGTCCGTCAATGACAGCTACGGTCATCCTGCAGGTGACGCCTTGTTACAGGCCATTTCGGCACGCCTTCGCCACCATGTGCGCGCCATCGATACGGCTGCGCGCCTTGGTGGTGACGAGTTTGCGCTGATCTTTGAAGAGATTGACGATCAAGACACCGTAGTCGAACGATGCCAGCACATTTGCGATGCCTTGGCGGAACCCTATCCGCTTTACGGCTTGCAGGAGAAGGTCGTTGCGCGGATTAGCGCCAGCGTCGGCATTGCTGTCTGGAACGAAACCTTCGAGTCAGACGAAGCATTGATGCAAGCCGCCGATCACGCCCTGTATCGCGTCAAGGGAAATGGCAAGAACGGTTGTGCGATGGCAGCCTCGTGAAAATCCACATGACATTTGGCACTGCCTGAAACCACGCTACGCTGCCTAGTGTGCTGTGGCCGCATCTTCGGGAGGAACGCCATGTCCAAGAGCATCGCTTTCAGCACACCTCCTTCAGCGCCGACATGGCAACGCTGGCTGATCTTTTCGCCATTGGCACGCATTGTGATTTACACGGCGTTGGTCTTCGCCCTGGGCTATCTGGTTCATGAGACCAGCATGACACTCGGTTGGTTGAGCGCTTCGGCAAGCGCGACCCAGCACACACTGGCGCATCTGTCGCTTCAGCTTATCCCGACCGTACCCAGTTACATGATCCTGGTATGGGTGGTCGAACGAAGACCCATGCATGAACTTTCCTTGCGAACGGCTCCTACTTATGGGATTGCGGGACTGATCACGGGCTTTTTGATCTTCAGTACGGTGGTGGGCCTGCTATGGCTGTTGGGCAGTTATCACGTAGAGGGAATCAATAAGGATTTTGTGTGGCTGGCGCCCATTCTCACTACGGGATTGGGGGCCGGCATTTCCGAAGAACTCGTCACGCGCGGCGTATTGTTCCGCATCGTTGAAGAGGGGCTTGGCACATGGTGGGCACTGATTATTTCCGCCGCCTTCTTTGGGGGCGCCCATATCTTCAATCCTGGCGCCACACTGTGGAGTTCGTTGGCCATTGCCATTGAAGCCGGCCTGCTATTGGCACTGACCTATCACGTGACGCGGTCGCTGTGGGCATGCATCGGTTTGCATGCTGCCTGGAACATTACACAAGGAACGATTTACGGCATACCGGTATCGGGAACGGGCAAGCCGGGTTGGTTGATGTCGTCACGCACAGGGCCGGACTGGCTGAGCGGCGGTGCATTCGGAGCAGAAGCTTCGGTCGTGGCCTTGGCCGTATGCACATCGGTCACCATCGTGCTGCTGCTAGTGGCACTACGCCGTCAAAGCATCGTGCCACCCAGCTGGTCTCGTCGCGTTAGGGCGCCTTCCGGCACGATCACCACATCGTGATACGTGCGCGTCAGACCGGCAGGGCTGCCGGATCCATTATCTCGACCCAAACCGGCCGCGCCTGGCTGGCGTGTAGCGTGCCGATATGTCTAGACCGACGCGGCGGTCACGCACGTCGCCCTCAGGCGACGGTGGCAAGCAGCCTCCGTCGCACAAGCAAATACACTTAGGCCACGTCAGCCAGTTTTTTCTGACTATGTCGCGATATGGCTGAGCGCAGCTCCATCGGATCGAAATCATCGACCGAGATGAATTCGAATACACCCTCACGCACCCGCTTGAGCAAGGCAGCCTCCGTGATGTCGATAATACCTGCCTTCACGGCCTCATCCAGTTGCTCAAGATAATCGTGTGAAGCGAACTGTCCTGCCTTTTGCGCTTTGCCGAATTTGCGCTCTACCGGCTCCGCCGCGATCACGTCAGGCAGGAGCTGGTTCATGCGACCGACAGTGTTGTTCGGTGTGGGTGCAAGGTAGGCCCACTCCAGCAGACGATCGCGTGCTTCACCGGGTGCGGTAATGATTGCCGCAACGCGCCGTCCCAACCGATCGGACGGCGGCACTTCACGACGGCCGAAAGGAAACACCAGCACGCGCAGCAACCAGGACACCGGACGAACCGGAAAATTACGGATAGCACCATCAAGTGCCATCTGTGTGCGCCACATGCATTCGTGGAAGGCCCATGCCAGCAGCGGGCGATCGGCTTCGGGACGCCCGGTGTCCTCATAGCGCTTCAACATAGCACTGGCGATATAGAGATAGCTCAGTACATCACCCAGGCGTGCAGAAAGTTTTTCCTTGAATTTCAGCTTGCCACCCAACACGCCCATGAAGGTATCGGCGCAGAGCGCCAGCGCAGCGGAATAACGATTGAGCTTGCGGTAATAGCGGCGCACGTAGGCATCGCCCGCCGCATCACCGATGCGCGCCCCCGTGATACCCAGCACAAAGGCGCGCACTGCGTTGGAAATGCCGAAGCCGAGATGTCCGAACAGCGCACGATCGAAGGCTTTCAGGCGCTCGCCGTAGTCCTCCATGGTCAACGCCTGCATTTCTTTCAGCACATAAGGATGGCAACGGATCGCACCCTGGCCGAAGATCATCAAGCTGCGCGTCATGATGTTCGCGCCCTCCACCGTGATCGCGATGGGCACGCCCTGCCATGCGCGGCCGGCGTAGTTCTTCGGACCAAGCTGCACCGCCTTGCCGCCATGCACATCCATGGCATCGCCCGCTATGGCGCGCCCCCATTCGGTTGCATGGTATTTGGCGATCGCTGATGGCACGGCAGGCTTTTCGCCGCGATCCACGGCAGCGGCTGTGGCGCGGGATAACGCCGCGGTGGCATAAGTGAGACCACCGATGCGTGCGAGCGCCTCTTCCACGCCCTCGAAACGCGCTACGGCGAGGCCGAACTGCTTGCGCATGCGTGCATAGGCGCCCGTTGCGGCCACCGCCATGCGTACGCCACCGGTAGCATTGGAAGGCAACGAAATGGCGCGCCCCACCGAGAGGCACTCGACCAGCATGCGCCAGCCATGGCCTGCCATGTGGGGACCGCCAATCAACGTCGACAGCGGCGCGAATACGTCTTTGCCGCGTACCGGCCCATTCTGGAACGGGATATTGAGCGGAAAGTGGCGCCGCCCGATCTCCAACCCCGGGGTGTTACGCGGCAATAGCGCGAGCGTAATGCCGAGGTCCTCCTTGTCGCCAAGCAGATGCTCGGGATCGTACAAACGGAATGCGAGGCCAACCACGGTGGCGATGGGCGCCAACGTGATATAGCGCTTGTCGAAGTTCAAGCGCATGCCAAGCGTCTCAACACCATTGAGCACTTGCTTGCAAACGATGCCGTAATCCGGGATCGAGGTGGCATCCGAGCCGGCATACGGCCCCGTCAAGGCAAAGCACGGGATCTCTTCACCGACGGCAAGACGCGGCAAATAGAAATTCTTCTGTTCGTCGCTGCCGTAGTGCAGTAGCAGCTCGGCCGGCCCTAGCGAATTGGGTACCGCCACCGTCGATGCCACCGTCGCCGACATGGTGGCGAGCTTCTGCAGCACCGCCGAATGTGCCAGTGCGGAAAACTCCAGGCCGCCGTATTGCTTGGGAATGATCATGCCGAAGAATTTGTACTTCTTCAGGAACTCCCATACCTCCGGCGGCAGGTCGGCCAGCTCGTGGGTGATCTGCCAGTCATCGAGCATGCCGCAAAGCTCTTCCACTGGGCCGTCCAGAAAAGCATTTTCCTCAAGACTCAGTTCGGGCTTCGGCTGCTTCAGCAACTCATGCCAATCGGGCTTGCCGGAGAAGAGTTCGCCTTCGAAACCGACCGTGCCCGCCGCCAGGGCGGTCTGCTCGGTTTCGGAGAGTTTTGGCGTCACCTTGGCAAACAGTTTCAACAAGGGCGCACTGATTTGCTGGCGTCGAAAATCGATCATCAGCAGTGGCACGGCAATGGCCAGCTCAATCAGCAGCAGAACGATCATCGTGATGGGAGCATGCGCGAGCACGCCCACCACGATGGTCACTGCAATCGTAGTTATCGCCCACGTACGCAGGCTGCTACGGTGATAAGCGCAGGCGCCCGTCGCAATGAGCGCCGCCAAAATAGTGAGTAGCACGGACATCTCAATACCTCTTTGCAGATTGCTTGGCTGCGTCCACGGGGACGTCAGCTGAGTTGAGCTCTTCCATGAAAGCTGCGATCGCCGCCGTGAATGCGTCGTTGGCATCCCCAGCTAGCATATGGGTTGCACCAGGCACCTCGATGTGTCGCGCGTGGGGTACCAGTGCGAGGAATTCGTCGACGGTATGCCGCGAAACGACATCGCTGCGCTCGCCGGAGAGCAGCAGCACCGGTACATCCACTTTAGCCGCCGCAGCGAACAAGCGCGGCTGATAGCGTTCGCTCTCGCTCAGCAGATCACCGGCCAGCAACGCCGGATCCCAGTGCCAGCGGAGGCGACCATCCGGCCCTTCGCGCAATAAGGGGCGCAGCTGTTGTTCGCTTTTGCGCTCGCGACGCTGTGGCAAGTAGATGGCGATTTGATCGGCTGCCTCGGCGTAGCTGGCAAAACCATCCGGATGTGCCTGCATGAAAGCAAGGATGCGTTCAACGCCGGAAGTTTCCCAGCGAGGCGTGATATCCACCAGGATCAGGGCGCGAAAGGGTGAGGGTCGCACTTCCCCGGCAACTACCAACCCCAAAAGCCCCCCCATGGACGCCCCGACCAGAATGGGCGGTTCCACCTGAGCACGGGCAAGGCCTGCCAGATCCTCGGCAAACGGCTGCATGTGATACCCGCCGCCGGGCAACCAATCACTTTCTCCGTGCCCACGGCTGTCAAAGCTCACGCAACGGCAACCGCGCTCCGCCATCGACACCATCGCCGCATGCCATGCTCCGCGAGTCTGGCCGAACCCATGGGCAAACAGCAGCGTAGGCTGTCCTTGCGCGTGGCATACGTCCACCGCCAAAGAAAGGTTATCCGTCGTGGTAAAGGTGGTTCGCAAGGGCCGCATCATTTCCATACGCGTGAGTATGGATTGCACTGGATAGGCCGTCAACCTGATGCCGTCATTGGCCTCGCCCTACATTCACGCCATCTGCACAACCACAGTTCCAAGTAAGTCTGGGCTACCATACGCGAATGAATGCCCGTCAAAAACCCGAACGTACGCGCCTTTCCGCTGAAGACTGGGAAGATGCAGCCCTCAATCTGATCGCCGAGCAAGGTGTGGGAGCATTGGCCGTGGAAGCACTGGCCCGCCAGCTCGGGGTGACCAAGGGTAGCTTCTATTGGCACTTCCGTACGCGCGAGGCGCTCCTCCAGGCCGCCCTGGGACGTTGGGAGCAGTATGGCGAGCGCGAGATCATCAGCCAGATCGAGGCCATTCCCGATCCCCGCGAGCGTTTGCCCGAGCTTTTCCGCCGCGTCGCTCACGAAGTGCAACCGCATCGCGTCTATGCCGCGCTGCTAAAGGCATTGGATCATCCGCTAGTGGTTCCGGTCATGGCACGCGTATCGAAACGGCGCACGGAATTTCTCCACACCGCCTACACCCAAGCGGGATTGGGATCGGTGGAGGCACTCAACCGTGCCCGACTGACCTACGCGGCATACGTCGGCTTTTTACAGCTGAATTTCACGCTCGGCCTGCCAAGGTTGTCGCATGAGGAGTTCGACGCATACGTGGAACACATGATCGCCACGTTGATTCCGGCTTGATCGTTTGCGGACGTTTTCTTAAATAGGCGTCGCACTGCATTGCTGCACGCGACCTTGCAATGCCAGTTTTCGTAACATACCGTCATTTCTCTCTTTTATGGGCATACCAAAGCGAGGGAAGTTATGGCGAGCAAGCTGGAGACACTCAATCGATGGGTTAACGATGTGGCGAGCAAGACACGCCCCGCGACCATCCATTGGTGCGACGGCTCAGATGCCGAATATCAGTCACTGGTGCAGCTGATGCTGCAACGTGGAGATCTGATCGAATTGAATCAGCAAACCCATCCGGGCTGCTATCTCCATCGCTCTCATCCGTCCGATGTCGCGCGCGTGGAACACCTCACTTTCGTATGCACGCAAGACGAGGCCGACGCCGGGCCAAACAATCATTGGATGGCCCCCACCGAAGCCCACGCGAAAATTGACGCATTGTTCGACGGCTGCATGGAAGGCCGCACGATGTATGTCATCCCGTATTGCATGGGACCTATCGATTCACCGCTTTCCCAATGTGGCGTGGAAATTACCGATAGCCCTTACGTCGTTGCCAATATGCGCACGATGACGCGCATGGGCGCCGCTGCCCTTGCGCGCATCGAACGCGAAGGATGCTTCGTGAAAGGACTGCACTCCACCGGCGAACTGGATCCAGAGCGCCGTTTCATCATGCACTTCCCGGAAGAACTAACGATCAAATCCTATGGTTCCGGCTACGGCGGCAACGCGTTGCTTGGCAAGAAATGCCATGCATTGCGCATCGCCAGCTATCAGGCTCGCAGGGAGGGTTGGCTCGCCGAACACATGCTGATCGTCGGCATCGAGAATCCGCAGGGTGAAACCCACTATATCGCCGCCGCATTTCCTTCCGCCTGCGGCAAGACCAACCTCGCCATGCTGATTCCCCCAGAGGGCTACCGCAAAGACGGTTGGCGTATATGGACGATTGGCGACGACATCTGCTGGATGCGCCCCGGCCATGATGGACGGCTTTACGCCATCAATCCCGAGGCCGGCTTTTTCGGCGTTGCGCCGGGGACCAGTCGCGACAGCAACCCCAATGCATTGGCCTCCATCTCGCACGATACGATTTTCACCAATGTCGCCCTCACTGCAGATAAGCAGCCTTGGTGGGAAGGCCTTCCCGGCACGCCAACTGTAGACTGGCAAGGACGGCCTTATGATCCGGCCAACGGTCCCGCCGCCCATCCGAATTCACGCTTTACCGTGAGCGCGAGGCAGTGCCCGACGTGGTCACCCAAAGCCGAAGATGCGCAAGGGGTTCCTATCAGCGCCATTGTTTTCGGTGGCCGCCGCCCATCGCTCCTCCCGCTTGTCATGGAGGCGCGCGACTGGGCACACGGTGTGCTGATGGGTGCAGCGATGGGCTCGGAGACGACAGCCGCGGCTACCGGCGCCATCGGCGTACTGCGTCGCGACTCCATGGCAATGAAACCCTTTTGTGGTTACCACTATGGCGATTATTTCGCACACTGGCTGTCCTTCGATAAACCAAATGCGAAGCTGCCGAAAATTTTCCACGTCAACTGGTTCCGCAAAGGCAAAAACGGCGCCTTTCTATGGCCGGGCTTCGGCGAAAACCTGCGCGTGCTGGAGTGGATGATCGCGCGCGTTCAAAACCAGGTCCGCGGCGTTGAAACGCCCCTGGGTATCTTGCCAGCCGCAGGCGAGCTGAGGACGGATGGCCTGCCACTCTCACGCGAAACGCTGACCGAGCTACTCGATATCGATAGTGGCGGGTGGCAGGCGGAACTGGACGCCATCGGCGAATATCTCGCTAGTTTTGGTGTCCGCGTGCCGGATAGCCTGCAAAAGGAACAGCAGCGCATTGCGCAGGCGCTAAGCGCCCCGCGCAAGGCAGCCCGCGCCTGAGAGAAGCTTTCCCTACCCTCTGGCAACGAGAGTCGAAGTCGACGCGCTCTAAACCTTCGGCGCTTTCGCGGCATCCAATCAGGCAAGATGATTGCGGCTTGCATTGCCAACGGAAGCGCCATGCCACCTGCGCTCGCTGCGGGACACAACGATATGGATGATGTGCGCGCGGCCGCAGCGGGCGACCGCCAGGCGTTCCAGCGCCTGTATCGCCTGCACGCGGGGCGCATCCACGGTGCGATGCTGCGATTGTCAGGCTACGATCATGCGCGAGCAGAAGATCTTACGCAGGACGCATTTGTGCGCGCTTGGCAGAAACTGGACAGTTTTCGCGAACAGAGTTCATTCGGCACCTGGCTTTATCGGCTCGCGGTAAACGTGGCATTGATGGACATTCGGGCAAGAGGTGCCGATCCGGTCGGCTATATCGACGAGGAAAGCGTTCCCGAGCATGGCGAAACGCCATTCTGCGCGGCGGAGCGCGAAGAACTCGAGCGGGCAATCGGCAAACTGCCGCCCCGGGCGCGCGCTGTGCTGGTGCTGCACGATGTGGAAGGCTGGCGACATGATGAAATCGCTACTGAACTGGATATGGCCGTAGGGTCGTCCAAGGCGCAACTGCATCGAGCTCGTGGCTTGTTGCGCAAAGCTCTTGGAGAGGTGTAATGAACGAATTCGAATGGCTGCGCCAGATGCGCGAACTAAACCAGCCGGCTGAGCCACGAAATGATTTGTGGACGCGTATCGATGCCGCGCTCGACCATGCAACGCCGCAGAGTGCTTCCGCGCCAGCCCCTATGAAGCGTGCCAGGCAGCTTCGCATTTGGTCGCTGGCAGCAGGCATGGCCGCAGTCGTAGTGCTCGCCGGAGGCATCGCATGGCGCATGCATGCGGTTCAATCGAATGCGCCATCTATCGCAGCCTCCAGGGTACCTGCAAGGGCAGCTTCCTGGAAACCCAGCGATCCGCGTCTGGCTGGCGCCGCACTCGAGCTGGATGCTGCGCGCATGGAATTGCAACAGGCCATGCAGCAAGCTCCCGATTCACCCGCGCTGCAGCGGCTTTTACAACAAACCGACGCACAACAAAACCGTTTACGTGACCTTGAGAAACGAGCAGGCTGAAACCCTTAGGACATAACAACGATGAAAAACGCCCGCTATCTGCCATTGCTGATCGGCCTGTCACTGGGGGGGCAGGCTTATGCAGACACTCCGCTCGATCTCACCCATCCCGCTGCGCCGACAGCACATGTCTATATCACCAATGTCAAAGGCGAAGTCACCATCACTGCCTGGGATCGCAATGAAGTACACGTTGGCGGTGAACTGGGCGATGGAGCGGAACCGCTATCCATTCAAGGCAGCGATAACAACCTGACCATTAACGTACAGGCACAAGGACATAGCGGCTGGTTCAACTGGAATGGCGACAGAGCGATGTCGCCGACCACGCTGGATGTCAATGTGCCGCGGGGAGCGTCTCTCAAAGTAAATGTCGTCAGCGCGCCACTGAGCGTAGATGGCATCGATGGTGGCGACATTGAGGTCAATTCGGTCAGCGGCCGCATCCGCATCCATGCGCAGACACCTATGCTCGACGTCGTAACGGTCAGTGGCAACCTGGCTTTCTCGGGTCAAGCGACGCAGGCAAAGCTGCAAACGGTGAGCGGTGACGTCCTTGCACCGTCGCTGGGTCATGCCGCCGATCTGCAGACCGTATCCGGACACATCCAGGTCGGAGGTGGTCCGTGGCAACAGTTCAATCTCAGTACGGTGTCGGGTGACGTGCAGCTCAACGGTGGACTCGCTCCGGGCGGCAACATGAGCATTGACAGCATGAGCGGCGATCTTCAGCTGCAATTTCCATCATCGCTCAGTAGCAGCTTGCACGTCAGCACGTTCAGCGGTGATCTGCGCAGTGACTTTGGCACGCCGATACGGCCCGAGCACGGCCCGGGGAGCAAGCTAGATACCGTCACCGGCAGCGGCGACGGGAAAATCCACATCGAGACGTTCAGCGGTGACGTGCGTATCCGCAAACAGGATTGAACGGCAGAAAGCAGCATCCGGCTGAATAAAGCACTCCGTGCCTTCTCTTCGAAAAGCAAAACGCCTCCGTATTACGGAGGCGTTTGCATGAGGCGGCAAGATAAGTCAAAGATCCTGATGATATTGCACGTAAGGTGTGCGCGACTGATCCGGTTCCGGCGGACCAGCAGGTGTGTTCGCCGCGTTGCCGGATGACCAGATGTTCTGCGCGCCAAAGCTCAATGAACCTTGCCACGGCAAATGCCAGGTGACACCCAGGTCAATGCTGTTCCAGCGGCGATCGGTTGCGAAACTACCCGGCACGCCCGGTTCCGGCTGCATGGTGCGGCCAATGATGCTGCCGCTGATCGGACCATGGTCGACACCGAAGCTCAACGCTTTCTGATCCAAGATACCGGTACCCAAGAGATTACCCGGTAGCAGACGAATGCGACCCATGCTTGCGCCGAGCATCACGCCGCTGTTGGCGTCCAGCGCGAAACGACCCTGTGCATTCAATTGCGTACTGCTATCGAAATCCGGCAAGCCGTTGACCCCGGGCGCCACACCAGGCAACACGCGCGGCAGCGGCGTGGGATTAGGAACCTGGTCCTGCGCGACGCTCAGACCAAGGCTGTAGCGTCCTGCGTTGTAGGTGGCACCTACTTCGCTTGAAATAATGCGCGGTTGCGTCACCCATGAACGCTGCGTGACACCCGCCTGCGCCGTTACATGTGGCGTAACGCCATATTGCACGGTACTGGAGTTGACTGTGCCGCCCGACAACGGATCAAACGAGAGTGCCGAATTGTTCTGCGCATCGGCAGTCGTGCCATGCTGCGCCTGTACCAGCATTGAGCCCTCAATGGGCTGCTGCTGGCCGGTTTTCAGCAACGCTTGCTGCTGCATCCATGCCGTATTACCAAGCTGATCGCCAGCCAGCGTCTGCCCTACCGCCATAAGCGGCATGCAGAGCAGCGGCAATGTCAGCAGCAGTCGGCGCATGAAGATTCGAAAGTGACTATTTACAAACCCGCTCCGCCAAGCATTTCTGGACGGAATCCCTGGGTTCAGTGTATCCCATTTTACTTTTTACTAACACCCCGCGAGCCGGGATTTCCCCTTGCGAATAGCAGATAGCGAACAAGGATCTGCTGGCACAAGGGATGCTTGAGTCGGAGAAGCCTTTTTGCCGGCCTGAACCGATGGACAACAGCGACATGACGGTATCTTCACGTTATATAGTCATGCGGGACATCGCGCATGGACACGCCACTTCGTCATGAGTTCAGTGCCTGACAGCCGCAATTTCACGCCAGGACTCGCCGGGAATGTCCCGGTGGAGCTGCGTGAAACCATGGAACGGCTGTGCCGGGCCGCCGATGCGGAAAGCATACTGACCGTCTGTGACACGGCCCTGAAACACCTGGGCATCACGGGCACGCTCCGCTGGCTGCCTCCCGAGCCCGAGAGCCCCCCCATGACGCCCGGCCAGCAATGGCTGGCCCAGAACCCTCAAAACCAGTACGCCATGGTGCTGGAGGGGGACATCAGCGCGCTCAACGATACCCAGCGCGCCGAGATCGCCTGGCTTGGACGCATGGCCGACATCCGCTTGCGCCACCTGACCGAAACCGAACGGCTCTACGAATCCATCTCCCGCCTTGCAATGGCGGAACGCCTACAACGCGCCCTCTACGCCATCGCAGAACTTTCAAGCACCGCCCACAACTTGACCGACATGATGCAGTCGCTGCATACGATCGTGGGCATGTTGATGTATGCAGAAAATTTCTACATCTTCCTGTACGACCCGGCCACCGACAGCGTGCGCTTCCCTTACTACGTGGATACAGCCGACCAGAGGCCCCCCGCCCCCGACGAAAGCTACCCACTGCAAGACATGCGCTACAGTCTGACCTGGAATTTGCTGCAAAACGGCCAGCCCATCATGGGCTCAGTAGAAGAGTTAGCGCATCAGCTGGAAGGCCGTTTCACCTTGATCGGCCCCCCCTGCGAGCACTGGCTCGGGGTACCGTTGTTGCGAGGCAGCCAGGCGGTCGGCGGCATCGTCGTACAAAGCTATCGCGCTGATACCCATTACACCTACCACGATCGCGACCTGCTTAACTACGTTGCCCAACACATGCAAACCGCGCTGGAGCGGCGCGAGGCCCACGCTGAGCTGGAGCGGCGCGTCGCCGATCGCACTGCGGCACTGCGCGCCACTAATCGCGTACTGCGCCAGCAAGTGCTGCAACGCCAACGCGGTGAACGATTGCAATCTGCGCTGTTCCGGATCGCGGAACTGGCCAGCGCCCCGGAAAGCCAGCAGAACTTTTATGCCGCAGTGCACCGCGTCGTTGCCGGCTTGATCTACGCTCGAAATTTCTACATTGCCCTGCTCGACGAAAGCGGCAAGAACATCACCTTTCCATACTCCGTCGACGAGGTCGAAACCACACGCTTGCCACGCCCCATCGGCAATGGCGCCACTGAATATGTATTGAAGCACGGCAAACCGCTGCTGGCTGATCGCCAGGCTTTTGATCGACTGGCTGCAAGCGGCGAATGCGCCGAGGTCGGCGCCAAATCCGTATGCTGGCTAGGCGTGCCGCTTGTGTGGGACGACCGCGTCATGGGCGTGCTTGCCGTACAAAGTTATTCCGCCAAGCACATCTATGACACACGCGACCAGGAGCTGCTCACCTTCGTGAGCTACCACATTGCCAATGCGTTGCAGCGCAAGCAAACCAGCGAGTCGCTGAAGCAGGCTTACATCAATCTGGAACGCCGCGTGACGGAACGCACGCGTGCGCTTGCCTTGGCCAATCGCGACTTGCGCGAACAAATCGCCGAGCGCGAGCGCGTCGAACGCAGACTGATGTATGAAACCTTGCACGATTCGCTTACCGGACTTCCCAATCGCACGCTCTTGCTGCAACGCCTCGGGCAAGCACTGCAGGCTTATCATGCAGATCCGAACAAATTCTTTGCAGTGCTCTTCATCGATCTTGATCGCTTCAAAGTGATCAACGACTCCGTAGGCCATCTCATTGGCGATGATCTGCTGTTCCAGGCTGGCAGCCGGATTCGGGCATGCTTGAAAACCCGCGACCTGGTCGCACGCCTGGGCGGCGATGAATTTGCGGTTCTGCTCGAAGGCATCACTGACGCCAGCAAAGCCACAATTGTCGCCGAACGCATCATTGCAGAACTGCATGTTCCCTTCCGCCTCGGTATCAAGGAAATCTTTACCTCCGCGTCCATCGGCATTGCGCTGCCCGGCCTGCACTACCAGCAACCGGAAGAGCTGCTGCGCGATGCCGACGCCGCCATGTATCGCGCCAAGGACGAAGGCCGTCATCGCGCCGCCGTGTTCGATGATCGTCTCCGTCGCGAAGTGCTGTCCCTACTGGAAATGGAAGGCGACCTGCGCCGTGCCTTGAGCCGCAACGAGTTCGTCCCGTTCTATCAGCCGATCGTTGCATTGGAAGACGGCCGTACCGTCGGCTACGAAGCGCTGCTGCGCTGGCGTCACCCCGACCGCGGCCTGCTGTGCCCCGGGGATTTCCTCGCCGTCGCCGAGGAAAACGGCAGCGCCGAAAGCATTGATTGGCAGATCTTTGAACAGGTTGCCTCGCAGGCAAGCCTGCTGGCAGGCCCCACTGGCTTTGTCAGTCTCAACGTTTCAGGTCGACACTTCCGCCAAACCGATCTCGACGACCGATTGCTCGGCCTACTGCGCAGCCATGGCGTCAATCCGCGCTCGCTGCGTATCGAAGTCACCGAGCGCACCTTGCTGGAAAATCCTGCACAGGTCAAACGCATCCTCGACAACTTGCGCCAACAAGGCGTAAGCATTGCACTGGATGACTTTGGTACAGGGTATTCGTCGCTGAGCTACCTGCATCAATACCCGATCGAAACACTTAAAATCGATCGCACCTTCATCACCGAACTTGCCCACGCCGGCAGCCACAGTGTGCCGGTCGTACGCGCCATCCAGGTTTTGGCCGATTCCTTGCAGATGCAAGTGATCGCTGAGGGCATCGAAGACGAGGCGCAACGGCAAGCATTGCGACACATCGGTTGCCGCTATGGCCAGGGCTTCTTGTTCGCTCAGCCTCAGCCCGCCGAGTTGTGGCTAAACGCACTCACGCCGTCTGGATAAACGCAGCCGGCAGCAACCATCCAACCGTTGCAACTACTGCACCGTCGAACTGGCCGCGGTGCCACCACCACTCAGCAGATGCTGAGCATCCACACGATCGAAAGAATAAGTCCGCGCACAAAATTCGCAGGTCACCTCGATCACACCATCCTGCGCCTCCAGCGTGGCTTCCACTTCATCGCGGCCGAGCGTTCTCAACATGGCTTCGACGCGTTCGCGCGAGCAGCTGCAACCAAATGCCAGCGACCTGGGTTCAAACAGCCGTACTGTCTCTTCGTGATACAGCCGATAGAGAAGTTGCTCGGGAGGAGTGCTCAGCAACTCCTCGCGTCCAAGCGTGGCGGTCAGATGTTCGATACGCGGCCACGCATCATCGTCCTGCACCGCATCCCGGCCACCGTCGCCAGGGAGACTCTGCAGCATCAAGCCAACGGCGTGGTCACCATTGGCCGCGAGCACGAGGCGCGCCGGCAACTGCTCGGATTGCAAAAAGTAGTTCTCCAGCGCCGTCGCCAGTTCCGGATGATTCAAATCCACCAGCCCTTGATAGCGCTGGCCACGGTCGGCGCTGCCAATGGTGATCGCCATGATGGCACTCGGCAGATCGCCCAAATCCAGGGCGCTTGGCAGCGGCGCGTTCCAGCGCGCCAAGCCACGCAAACGACCACTGTCGGAACACTCTGCGAACAACAGACGCAGGGCACCTGCACTTTTCAATTCGATCGACAACGCCCCGTCGAACTTGATATTGCCTGTCAACAAGGCGCTCGCTGCCAACGCTTGACCCAGCAGCTCCTGCAACGGCGATGGATAGTCCGAGCGACCGGCGACTTCGCGCCAGGCGGCCCCGAGACGAACGATGACGCCCCGAACCCCCGCTCGTTCCAATAGAAAGCGGTGAAGCACATCTTCAACAAGCACGGTTTCCACGCCGACTACCTCACAAAACACCAAGACGCGAGAGATGGGGTCTCGCCTCGGAACAGACAATAGCCTACGGTTACCGCCGCTTATACTGTCGGGGTCCTTCAGGCTGACTGACCATGCCGCATCTTCCCTCTTTTCGCCACCTGTTGCGTTACGTGGGCATCGTGGCCCTGTCATGGATCGCGCTGAGCTGGCTGGTGGTACTGGTGTTGCGTTTCGTGCCGCCATGGACCTCAGCAGTGATGATGGAGTACCGGCTGGATGCCTGGCTGCATGGCGACAAACACGTTGAGCTGCGCCATCACTGGGTACCATGGTCACGGATTTCTCCATGGGCTTCCATTGCCATGGTCGCCGGCGAGGATCAAAAATTTCCGTTCCATCACGGTTTTGATTTCAGCGCCATCGAAACCGCCATCGATGCCGCCGACGATGGGAAACGCCTGCGCGGCGCCAGCACGATCAGCCAGCAGACCGCCAAGAATCTCTTTCTCTGGAATGGCCGCAGTTTTGTCCGCAAAGGCCTGGAGGCTTATTTCACCGTATTGCTGGAAGCGACCTGGCCCAAGCGCCGCATCCTGGAGGTGTATATGAATATCGCCCAATTTGGCGATGGCATTTACGGGGTCGGTGCTGCCAGCGAGCGCTTTTTCCACGAGTCAGCCGACCGACTCAGCCTCGGGCAAGCCGCCCGCCTGGCCGCCGTTCTGCCCAATCCCGACCGCTTTCACGTCGACCGCCCCACTGACTATGTGCTGGAACGCGCTCGATGGATCGAGCAGCAGGTCGCGCAGCTGGGGGGACCGGCCTATCTGGAAAGCCATCGACCGCCCCGCGATATCTCCCCTGCGCGGCGACGTTAAAAGGCACAATCCAGCATCCAGCGCTTAAACTTGGCGCATCCTTCCTATCTTGCGCAACGGACCTGTTTGCATGTCGCAACTGACGGTTGTCGTGCCCGCTTATAACGAATCGGCCGTGCTTGCCGCGTTTCATGCGCGTCTGTCTGCCGTGCTGGACCCGCTTCCTTTGTCGTGGGACGTTCTGTATGTCGACGACGGCAGCCGCGACGACACTTGGTTGATCATGCAATCGCTTGCCGCGGACGATCCGCGCGTCGGCCTGCTGAAGCTTTCGCGCAACTTCGGCAAGGAAGCCGCGCTGACAGCAGGGCTCGATCACGTGGACGCCGATGCGGCCGTGGTCATCGATGCGGACTTGCAAGATCCGCCCGAGCTGATTCCACAAATGGTGGCGCAATGGCAGGCCGGTTATGACGTGGTGTACGCCACTCGTAGTGCGCGCGCCGGCGAAACGGGCTTGAAACGTTTTACCGCGGCATCGTTTTACCGTGCCATGGAAGTGATGTCGGATGTAGCCGTACCGCGAGACACCGGTGACTTCCGATTGCTTTCGCGTCGTGCACTCGCGGCTCTGTCGCAGCTGCGCGAGCGGCAGCGGTTCATGAAGGGCTTGTTCGCCTGGATCGGTTATCGCCAGACCTCGATCAAGTACATGCGCGATCCACGTCTGGCGGGCAAGACCAAGTGGAATTACTGGCGCCTCACCCAGCTTGCCATCGAAGGCATCACCTCGTTCTCCAGCGCACCGCTGAAACTCGCCACCTGGACCGGCCTGGCCGCTTCCTTGCTGGCATTCCTGTTCGGTTTGAAGGTGCTGCTGAAAGCCCTGCTGCACGGCAATCCGGTGCCGGGCTATCCGAGCCTGATGGTCGTGATCCTGTTCCTAGGCGGTGTTCAATTGCTGGCGCTAGGCGTGATCGGGGAATACCTCGGCCGTAATTACACGGAAAGCAAGCAACGGCCACTCTATTTCATCGAAGAACAACATCGTTCCACGTCGCAAGAACCGTTTCACACCGAGGCAACGCCGCAGCGCTAAACTGTCTTCACGCGGCCATTGCTGCGGCCGTCGGGGAGGTCTGGATGCGTCAGGTCAAGCATTTGCTGGACAGGAAAGGCAGTGACATCTTCGCTATCGCGCCCGAAGCGCCCGTGCTGGAAGCGATCAAACACATGGCCGAGCGAGGTGTCGGCGCACTGTTGGTCATGCGCGGCGAGCAACTGGTAGGCATCGTTTCCGAACGCGACTACGCACGCAAAATCATCTTGCAGGGTCGATCTTCGGCACAGACGCCGGTATCGGACATCATGAGCAGCTCGGTGCTCACCGTGTCGCCGGAGACCGATGTGTTCGATTGCATGCGCCTATGCACGGACAGTCGCGTGCGGCACTTGCCGGTTGTACGGGGAAGCCACGTGCTGGGCGTGATCTCGATCGGCGACTTGGTCAAAGAGGTCATCAGCGCCCAGGCCGAACAGATCGAACAACTGCAACGCTACATCACCAGCTAGCGCCCAACTAAGAGCGCACCATCGCGTGGGTGCGTCCCGTCGGACTGGCTCCTTCTTCGGGAGCCAGATCCGATGCCGTCGCAGCCTTGCGTGCCACCCATGCAGCCAGCGATGACGTCCCGACGCCGATCAATGCGATGCTGGCCACGCCGACCCCAAGCTTTAACAAACCGCTGATGCCGCTTGTGACTACCAGATCGCCGAAGCGCCATACGGCTGTCTCGACAAAATTCTTGCCCTTATAGCGCGTTTCGCGCGGCACGCGGGTATAAATCGCGTCGCTGGCGGGCTTGGTCATGCCATACATGAAACCGCGCGTGCCTATCATCATCAGCGACAGCAAAGGCACGCTGTATCCAAGAACACTCCAATGCGCGTGCCCGCCGATGGCTACCATGATCAACAAGGCCAGATTGACGCATTGCGGTATGACCATGGCCCAAAGGACCCCGCGACGAACCAGCAGCCAGCGCGACAGCGTCAACTGCAAAAAGGCTCCCAGCAGATTGACCGCCAGATCGATATGCGCATAGAACGCCGTGCGCACGCTCGCTGTATGCAGATGCGCCTTGGCATAATCGGCCACCAAGACATAAGCCAACGTACCGACGCCATCGCCCAGCAGCATCAGAATGGCCATGCAGCGCAGAAACGGGCTTGACCACAATTCTCTTATGCCTGTCCACAGTGAACCGCCCACCGGCCGTTCAGCAATGCCTCCTTGCGCGTGGTCTACGGAAATACGCCACAGCAATATGAGAGCTACCCCAAGCATCACGGCGGATACCAGTAGCAGCGGCGCCACGCCTATCAGCCCCACCAGCATACTGGTGATCGCCGGGCCGAAAATCGCACCCGCCATCCCTCCGAGCGCAATCAACGGAAATATGTCACGCGCACGATGACTGGCGAAAACATCGGCCATGAAACTCCAGAACAGCGACACCACGAACAGGTTGAACACGCTGACCCAGATAAAAAACACCACACCCAATGTACGCGCACCGATGCGGTCCTGCGCCAGAAACGCGGGAATGAACAACAACAGGCATACGATAAAAAAACTGTAGCTCCATCCAAGTAGACGCCGTCTGGGAAAGCGCGCCACCAGGGCGCCAAATACCGGTGTGAGCAACAGCATTGCGACAAAAGTAGCCGCATAAAACAGCGGCAACTGGGTAGAACCTACCGCGCCACCAAGCTGATCGCGCACCGGTCTAATGATGTAGTACGCCGTCAATAGAAAGAAGAACGCGAGCGTGGACACCCAGGGTGTGGTGTCTTTGCGGGAGGCATCAGGGAACGACGAGCGCACCAGGTAGCTTCCAACGGGAGGCCGCGCAAGACTAGCATGGCCTGGAGATCGAGGATTCACCATGGACTACGACTATGTGATCGTCGGCGCCGGCTCAGCCGGATGTGTGCTGGCCAACCGACTGAGCGCACATTCCGGCCAAAAGGTGTTGCTGCTCGAAGCCGGCGGCTCCGACTGGCATCCCTTGATCCATATGCCTGCAGGTATCGCGCATCTCGCCACCTATCGTCGGATCAATTGGAATTACGAAACCGAACCAGAGCCCGGCCTTGGCGGACGGCGTCTTTGGTGGCCGCGCGGCAAGACGCTCGGCGGATCGAGCTCGATCAATGCGATGTGCTATGTACGTGGCGTACCCGCCGATTACGACGACTGGGCAGCCGCCACCGGCGATCCGCGATGGTCATGGCCGCAGGTCTTGCCGTGGTTCTTACGCAGCGAAAACAACGAGCGCGGAGCAAGCGCCTTGCACGCAACGGGTGGTCCGCTCTGCGTCTCGGATCTGCGCCACCATAACGTGCTTTCCGCCGCATTGATCGAAGCCGGCGCCAGTGCCGGCTTCGGCCGCAACCCCGACTTCAACGGTCCAGAGCAGGCAGGTTTCGGCTTCTATCAAGTGACGCAACGCAAGGGCGTACGCTGCTCGACCGCTGCGGCGTATTTGCGCCCGGCCCGCACACGAACCAACCTGCACGTGCACACACATGCCCTGGTCGAACGCATACACATCGAGCAAGGACGTGCGACGGGCGTCGTGCTGCGCCACGCGCACGGTCGAGAAACGGTGCGCGCAGGGGAGATCATCCTGACGGCCGGCGCGATCAACTCACCGCAGCTACTGATGCTCTCCGGTATAGGACCCGCTCATCATTTGCGCGAGCATGGTCTGACACCCGTGATTGATCTCCCTGGCGTCGGCGAAGGACTGCAGGACCATCTGGACATTTGTACGCTGGTAAGGTGCACTCAAAACATCACCTATGATCGGTTGAACGAACTTGCGGTCGGGTGGCGCTATGTACGTCATCGCGACGGTCCGGGCAGTTCGAACATCGCCGAATCCGGAGGCTTCGTGCGTAGCCGCCTTGCCACCAATGCACGCTGCGACATTCAATTCCACTTTGTGCCGGCGCTGCTGGACGATCATGGCCGCCATCGCCTGCCGGGTTTCGGCTACACCCTTCATGCTTGCTACCTGCATCCGAAAAGCCGCGGGCGGTTGCGCCTGCGCTCGGCGGATCCCACCATGCCGATAGCTATTCACGCCGGCTACCTCAGTGATCCCGACCATCACGACCTTGCTCGTATGATCGAGGCGGCAAAGCTGTCGCAAGACATCCTCGCCCAATCTGCCTTCGATGTTTACCGCAGTCGCCCGGTCTTTCCCGAATCCCCGCCGAGCAGCGATGTGGAATGGGAGGATTTCATCCGCCGTAAAGCAGAAACCATCTATCACCCTGTCGGCACCTGCCGCATGGGTCAGGATGAGCGCGCGGTCGTGGATAGCGAACTTCGCGTCCGCGGCGTAGACGGCCTCAGAATTGCAGATGCGTCAGTGATGCCGACACTGCCCACCGGCAATACCAACGCGCCAACGATCATGATCGCTGAACGCGCCGCAGCCCTTATGTCAGTGTGACATTCACGTGCCGAATACTCCGCATCTCGACCTGGGATCGTTGCAGCACGGCGCATGATCGACAAAACACCCGCCCCCTGACGTTGTCAGGCCGGTTCGAAGTGAAGGACAATCCAGCGGTTTCAAGGACGATTCTCCGTAGCCCCTATTCCCCGGGGCATGGCTCCACGTCCGAAAGAGAAGCGCAGTAGCATGCCGTTCCGTAAGCTTCCCTGGTTGATGGCCGTCCTGCTCGGCATCCCAGCAACGCTCTTGCCTGTTTGCGCAAAAAACACGGAGTCTTCCGGCGCGGGGCCCACCACGGTCATCCGTCCGGCGGAGCATGACCTCAACATAACGTCCACACTTCCGCCCGAGCGGATCAAGGCCGCCCTCGACGCCTACGCGCACTGGCTGGATGTGGTAGCACAGCGCAATGAAGTCGCCGGCCTGGCCACCGCTGTGGTAGTCGACGACAAAGTCGCTTTCGAGCGTGAAATCGGCTACGCGGATACCGCCACGCAAGAACCTGTGACGGCCACCACCGTGTTTCGGCTCGCTTCCTTATCCAAGGCGTTCGCAACGGCCGTGACGGGCTTGCTGATCGATGACGGCCGTTTCAGCTGGAATACCAAGCTGGTCGATGTCCTGCCATTCTTTCAACTCAAGAGCGCGCAGGCATCAAGCGAAGCCACGGTAAAAGACATCCTCGGGCAACGACTGGGATTACCGCATAACACGTACGACAACATGCTGGAGGACAACGTCCCCTACGAAGAGCTCGTACGAAAACTCGATGAGGTCAGCCTTACCTGCGACGTGGGCCAATGCTATGGCTACCAGAACGTCGCTTTCAGTTTGATCGGCGACTTGATCTACGCGGAAACCGGCGACTTCTTCTATCACCAGGTCGACAAGCGCCTTTTCTTTCCGCTCGGCATGACCCATGCCACATACGGGCGGGAAGCGTTGGAAAGCAGCAAGAGCTGGGCACGGCCACATCGTCCCAATGGATCTCACGGCTGGGTGCCGTTCGATCCCAAGGAGGCTTATTACCGCGTTGCTCCCGCAGCAGGCGTAAATGCCAGCCTGCGTGACATGGAACGCTGGTTGATAGCACAGATGGGTGGACGGCCAGACGTCTTGCCGCAAACGCTGCTGGATTACCTGCACGCGCCTGGCATCCCCACGCCAAGTGAAATGCACGCCACACCCTGGCGTCGTGCCCGCCTCACCTCAGCCAGTTATGCGCTCGGCTGGCGCGTATTTACCTACGCTGGTGAAACGATGATCTTTCACGCGGGCGCCGTGCAAGGCTACCGGACCATGATTGCCTTTCTGCCCAGATACCACATCGGGATGGTGTCGATGTGGAACTCGCCCGGCGCCATCGGTACTGACCTGATGCCAATGGTGTTCGACATGATGTTGGGATTACCGCATGTCGACTGGGCTGGCGTGGAAAGCGACCCCCCGACCAAACGTGCTGCGTCCTCCAAAGCTCATCGCAGGCATCGACACCAGACCAGCTAACAGCGGGGCGACTTCAGGATAAAAAAGAAGCGGGCCCGTAGGTCCCGCCTCTTTGCACACTCCGCCGGCTGACACGGCTCACTGCGTCGCAGTGAGCTTGAACTCGATCCGCTTCTGTTGTTGCGAGGCGATCGCCGCTCCATCACGCAATGCGGGTGAGAACTTGGCGCGACGCAGCGCGTCGATGGCCGCGTTGTCGAAAACATGCCTTGGCTCGGCACTGACGACCTGGATGTTGCTGACACTACCGTCGACGTTGACGGTGTACTGCACATCCACCCAACCCTCCTGATTGTTTCGAAGCGCTGTGGTGGGATAGCGCGGCCGGATGGTCGAAATCGGTATTGCGTCGCGCGTCTCGCCGCCACCCGCCGAGCTGCCGTTTTCACCAGCCACCTGATTCTGATTCGCAGCAGGCGCCTTGAGCTGCTGTTCCTGCCTGGCCTTGGCCTGCTGCGCAGCGAGCGCTTCTTGCTGTGCGGCCCGCTCAGCGACGGCCTTGTCCGCAGCCGCCTTTTCCGCGGCGGCTTTATCGGCAGCGGCCTTCTGCGCTGCCAGGTCGGCCTGTCGTTGCTGATCGAGCTGCTTCTGTTGTTCCTCATCCAGGGTCTTACGCTGGGCGTCCAGTTTGGAACGCAGGATGGTCAGCGTGTAATTGGTAGGATCAACCTTGGCCAGCAGGTCGATCTCGCGCTCGGCTTCGTTGAAATCCCGCTGGTTGATCACCTGTTCCACGTTGCTGGCGGCAAACGGGAACGTCTCACGTAGTGCATCCGCAGCCACCTGATTGCCAGGCTGCTTCTGCAATACCTTGAGATAGAATTCGAAAGCGTTATTGCCGGCCGGCGCTATCACACGCTGCTCATTCATGGCCTTGCGCGCCTCGTTCAACAGATCATTGAGGCTCAACGCCTCGACGTTGACCGGCGGTGCCGTTTCCTGGCCCAGCTTGACCGGCGTGGACGGATGACCGCCTGCGTCGGTACTCATCAAGTCCTGATGGGGCTTGATAATAAAGACCCAGGACGCAATCGCCAGACCCGCGATAATGGCAAGGACGGCGAGGGTGATGGGCCTGATGGCCCCGCGCGCGCGAGTGCGCGCATGACAACGGCTTATTCGGGTATCCATGATCTCTCACTGACTGCGTGGCATCAGATACCCGCGCTTCCCCCCTGTTATCCAGGAGCGGCTTCCCCCAGGTTAGCCGCGGCGCGGATGGAGAAAAGGTAACGCGATCGGATCAATACGGCAAATGCATGGCAGTTCACGACGACGCCGGCAGCTTTGTCACAGCAGGAAAAGACCGGATACCGCCCCGCCGCCGGATCTTTTAGGGAATGAAAACCGAGGCGACGCCAAGAGCAGGTCGCGCCATCCATTTTTCCGAATCCCAAAATGAAGCGTCCCGGCACATGGCCGGGACGAAACGCTTTTGAAGCACCTCCCTGCGCTGGGCACCGCAGGGAGACAAATCGATCAGAATCTAATTATTGTGCTTACTTGGCTTTCGAGGTCTTGGAAGCTTTCACAACCTTGGCGGCTGCAGCTTTCTTGGCAGTGCGCTTGCGCGTTGCCTTCTTAGCAGCCTTCTTGGCACCAACGCGCTTGGCGGTGGCCTTCTTCGCGCCTACGCGCTTAGCAGCAGCCTTCTTGGCAGTCTTGCGCACGGTGCGCTTCTTTGCGGTGGCCTTCTTGGCGACCGGCCGCTTAGCGGCGGCTTTACGGGTGGTCTTCTTCGCGGCTTTCTTAGCCGATTTCCTAGCAGTTTTCTTGGCAGTGGCCATAGTTCGTCTCAGCTCCTCATCAGTTGGCAGTGGTTGCCCAGTAAAAGCGTGGAGGAACGCCTCGACCAGCAAATCGCTATTCGTGGCGTGCCTCAAATTGTTGACCTGTCGGTACGTACGCAAATCCGACAGCAGTCGCAATACATGCATGGGTATCGAAACAGTGATCTTTCTCACCGCACCAGATTTTTCGCCATGTTCTACATAAGGCTTGATGTATTTCGATGCCACCATTGGTACCGTTCCCCGTTATATGGTGCGAAAGCTATTCCTGAACATTTCAACTGTCAATTGATTTTTGCCATGAAATCAATCCCTTCGCCCCTAACATCAACCGGACGCACTGCTTTTGCGAGGTGTATTTCCATGGCAAAACGTAACGCTGACTCTGTTTAAACGTGCAAAGAATTCGCCTCGCTCACTTTTAAAAAAAGGCCAAAAACAAGCTAAAAAATGTGATTTTTCTCATTCTCGCTGATACATGCTCAACGCAATGGCGGCTTGCCTGGCGTCTTAACACACCACCGCGCAAGGTCCTTCTTGGAGGGGTATTCCGGAGCATGAACAAACTTAGACCAGAATGCGCGGAAGACAGCCTGAAGAACGACACCGCGCTGCCTTTACATCCGGATGGCCACCCAGCTCCTTGGGTAAATGTGCCGTGATGATCATCCTCGACACGGCAAACACATCTGTCGCCGACACCTTCATGTTCAATGCCACGACCCACGCACATCAAACCACCGCGGACATGACAACGGCCGCCTAAGCGGCCGTTGTCCATGCAACCTGACCCAAAGATCAGTTGTCTTCGTTCTCGATCAATTCGGCATAAGCGTCGGCGTCGAGCAGCTCGTCCAGCTCTCCGCGATCGCTAGCCTTGACCACGAAGAGCCATCCTTCACCGTAGGCGTCTTCATTGATGGTCTCGGGCTTGTCGCCAAGCATTTCGTTTACTTCGACGATCTCGCCGGAAACCGGTGAATAGATGTCCGACGCGGCCTTGACCGACTCCACCGTTGCCGCACCGGTGCCTGCCTGCACGTTGCTGCCGATCTCCGGCAGCTCCACGTAGACCAGGTCGCCGAGCTGCTCCTGTGCATGGTTGGAGATGCCCACGCGGACCAGGCCGTTGTCTTCGACACGGGCCCATTCATGGGACTTAAGAAATTTCAGATCGCCGGGAATTTCGCTCGCGCTCATGGTCGGGTCCAGTCGTCGTAGGTTTTCGATCAGGGTTGGAGGCGTCAATTCTAACTGCTGAACTGACGGGAATGGGAATGGCGCAACGGCACCACCTCACTCGTGCAGTCAAATACCTTCGCAAGGCTTGCCGTCGCGCACGAACGGAAACTTCACTATGCGGACCGGCACCTCACGACCGCGAATATCCACTCGCACACGATCCCATGCCCCTGCGGGTACGCGAGCGAAGGCCACCGATTTGTTCAACGTCGGCGCGAAGCTGCCGGAAAGGATTTCGCCCTCGCCTTGGTCCGTGAGCACTTTCTGCCCGTGGCGCAACACACCTTTATCGTCCAGCACCAAACCAATCATCGTGCGCGGCACACCGGCAGCCTTCTGTGCTTCCAGCGCCTCGCGACCGATGAAGTCACGCCCATCGTCCAACGCAATAGTCCAGGCCAGGCCGGACTCCCAAGGCGTGACGGTTTCGTCCATGTCCTGCCCATAGAGATTCATGCCCGCTTCCAGCCGCAGGGTGTCGCGCGCACCCAGCCCGCATGGAGCGACACCCGCTGCAGCCAGTTCTTTCCACAAAACGACGGCCTGGTCTTCCGGCACCATGATCTCGAAACCGTCCTCGCCGGTGTAGCCCGTGCGAGCGATGAACAGCGGCACGCCGTGTGGCCCCTGCGCGGCAGCCGCGGCAAAGCGGCCGAGCTTCTCGATGCGCGCGCGGTCCACTTCGTGCAACAGGCCAATTGTCTTGGCACGGGCATGTGGCCCCTGCACCGCGATCATCGCGAAATCCGGGCGCTCCTGGACCGCCACGTTAAACGCCTTCGCCTGCCGTTCGATCCACGCCAGATCCTTCTCGCGCGTCGCTGCATTGACGACCAGTCGGAAAAATTCGTCCCCAAGGAAATAAACGATCAGGTCATCGATCACGCCACCCTGCTCGTTCAACATGCACGAATAAAGCGCCTTCCCCTGCACCTTCAGTTTGTCGACGCTATTGGCCAACAGATGACGCAGAAAATCACGCGCACGCGCACCGTGCAGATCGATCACGGTCATATGCGAGACGTCGAACATGCCCGCATCGCCACGCACCGCGTGATGTTCTTCGATCTGCGATCCATAGCTGATAGGCATATCCCAGCCGCCGAAATCAACCATGCGGGCACCGAGTTCGCGATGGGTGTCGTTGAGTACGGTCTTCAAAGTCATTACGGGCCTGCAAAAGTAGGGAAACCGGGGAAACAGCCACGCATTATGCCAGCGCGCCGCCTCAATCCAAGCTGCAAGGCGTCATGAACGGGACGATTGAGCCGGATGGACAAAGCGAAAAGTGAGATTGATTCGCGGCCCCGTCACGCCGATGCGCTTGGGTAAGTCGTGTTGATAGACCTGCTGCGTGCGGCCGCCCATGTAAAGCAAGCTTCCATGCTCCAACAGAACACCAACCGGCGCCTGACGCGCTCCGCGCGGGACGCGTCGGCGAAACCGAAAACGGCGCGCCTCTCCAAGACTTATCGAGGCAATGATGGGGTGCGGGCCGAGTTCGGGTTCGTCATCGCTGTGCCATCCCATCGAATCCCTGCCATCGCGGTAGAGGTTGGCGAGCACGCTGTTGAAGCGTACTCCGCAAAAGTGCTCTACACGTTCCCGCAACATCATCAACGAAGACGACCAGGATCGGGGCTCGAAGCGGCTATTTGAATAGGTGTAAGACGCGCCAGCATCGCCAATCCAGCAACTCAATCGTGGGGCTTCGATCTCACGCCCAAATAAACGCAGGCGATGACATTCCCATGGAATGTCATGCATCAGCTGCGCGAGCAATCTGTCGGCCTCTTCACGCGCCAACCAGCTCGGCACATACCAAACCTGCGCATCAGGCAATGGCAATACCTGCTCATGGCTCCCAAACAGGTCAGTGGGTATCACGGGCATAACGGAATACGTTAGCTGGCGGCAGATTGCGCCACACCGTGCCAACGCGCGTGCAATGCAAGCCCAAATCCTGGCGCACCTGCTCATGCAACGGACTGCGCCAGCCGTAGGTGTATTGCACAAACACGCCGCCCGGCCGCAGTATCGCCAGCGCGGCCGAAACAATATCGTGCTGAAGCGCCGGCGGCATGGTCAGCAAGCCAAGACTGCTGAGCACCGCATCCGCCCCCTCCGGCGCCAGCACCCCCGTACGCTGAGCAAGCTCGCTGAGGTGGCGCGCATCTGCGCACAACACCTGTGCCTGCGGAAACCGGCGCCGCAAAATGCCGTGCATCGTGGCATTCAACTCCAGCACCAGCAGTTGAGACGCTGAAACACGCTCAAGCAGTGCTTCCGTAATGACGCCGGTACCCGCTCCCAGCTCGATCACGCAATCCGCCTTGGGCGGCATGGCCGAAATCATCCTGCGCGCCAAAGCTTGGCCCGATGGCAATACTGAAGCCATCTGCAGAGGGTGTTTGATCCATTCGCAAAAGAATGCGAGCTGCTGCTCGTATGCGGACATAGGTAAGAGGCCTGACGTTTGCCGTCACTTTAACGGTGAATACGTAACAAAACGTTGTCAGGCCCTCTGCACGGGCATGATGGTTGAATCCAGCACCGGATAGTCAGGCGCAGCATCTAGGGTGGCGGACCATACCGAGGCCAGCTCCAGCAAGCGCAGGTCCGAGCCTCGCGCGCCGACCAATTGCATGCCGATCGGCATGCCGTTCGGCAGAACTCCCATCGGGATGTTTACCGCCGGGCAGCCGGCCAGGCTGGCAAAACTGGTCAGGTCAGCTTGCGTATCCGGCACCGCATCATTCAGGGGAAACGCGCCCTGAGGCGTCGTCGGCATCACCAGCACGTCAATTTGCGCAAATAGCCGACGCGCCTTGAGCGTTGCCGCATCGAGCACGCGATCCGCATCGGCGTAGTCGGAGGCCGTCTTAGCCGCCGCATACTCAAGCATGCGCCGGAACGACGGCGATACGGGATGAACCCGATCGGCAAGCTGCGCAGCGAACGTGCCCAGCATCTCGGCCTCCATCAAGAGCAATCCAGCACGCCGGGCACGCGCGAAAGGCCAATCGTTGACATCAATGACACGTCGCTCCCCTAATTCGCGGCCGAGGATATTCAATGCACCCTCGAAGACATCCACCACTGCCGGTTGCACGCCCAACACGGAAAGATCGGGCAAGACCCCGCAACGCAACTTGCCCGGCTCCCAATCAGGTGGCGACAGCGCAACTCGCCGAATGCGCGAAAGCGGATCATCGGCGTCGTAACCAGCCAACACGTGCAGCAGCACGACAAGATCATCGACACCGCGTGCCAGCAACCCCACGGTATCGAGCCGGCGCGCCGCCGGCGCCATGCCGCGTGCCGAAATCTCGCCATGCGTCGGCTTGAGCGCAAACAGTCCGCAATAACTGGCGGGAATGCGAATAGAACCGAGACTGTCCGAACCAATGGCAGCTACAGCCAAGCCGGCCGCCACGGCGGCAGCAGCGCCACCGGATGATCCACCAGCGGTGTAGCCATAGCGATGGGGATTATGGGTCGGACCATAGTGAGGATTGTTCGTAACAGCGCCAAGCGCGCCCTCGTCCATATTCGTTTTGCCGGCCAGCACGGCACCGGAGGCGCGCAATCGCGTCACGACATGCGCGTCTTGTTGCGCTGCAACGCCTGGCCCCGGCAAGCCAGAGCGCGTAGGCCATCCCGCTATGTCGAAATTGTCTTTGAGCGCGATAGGCAACCCATCTAGCCGACCGATAACACCCTCGCGACGGCGATGCTCGGCCGCTTGCGCCTGTTCAAGTAAAAGCGGTGCGCTCAAGCCTACGTAGGCATTCAATCGCGGATTGATGCGGTTGATCGCCTCCTGGTAAACCTCCGCCAACTTACCTGGACGCACCTTGCCCACAGCCAGCCAGTGCAGCAGCTGGCAAAGCGTGGCACGACGAAGATCGATCTCGGCCATCGGCGGCGAAGAGGCCATGCTTGCTCCAACGTGACCGGCAGCCATGCCGTCCGTTCATTGTCTTCAGGAGCTGCTCGGCGATGCCCTGTTTGCCGCGCAGCGGACGAATCCGGAGAATACTGTCCGAACCGTTGCCGGAATACCCGCCTGCGGTACTTCAATTTCCCGCAGCCGCCGCCACACCACGGAGCCTTACCCGCTATGACCGAACGCGAGACGATGGAATACGACGTGATCGTCGTCGGCGCCGGGCCAGCCGGGCTCTCCTTCGCGATCCGCCTGAAGCAGCTCAAGCCAGACGTAACAGTCTGTGTGATCGAGAAAGCTTCGACGATCGGCGCACAGATTCTTTCTGGCGCGGTAATCGAGCCGCAACCACTGGATGCACTGCTGCCCGGCTGGCGCGACAACCCGCCACCGATCTGCGTGCCGGCCACGGAAGACGAGTTCTGGCTGCTCAACAAGACCGGAGGCCGCAAGCTGCCGGTGCCGCCCGGCATGCGCAATCACGGCAATTTCATTGTTTCACTGGGCGCGATGTGCGCGTGGCTTGCGCCGCAGGCCGAAGCAGCGGGTGTGGATGTGTTCCCGGGCTTTGCCGCCGCGGATACCGTTCACAACGAGGACGGCTCGGTCGCAGGCGTGCGTATCGGCGATATGGGCGTGGCCAAGGACGGTTCGCACAAGCCCGGCTATACCCAAGGCATCGACATCAAGGCCAAGGTCACTGTGCTTGCCGAAGGTGCGCGCGGCAGCCTTACCAAACAGCTCATCAAGCGCTTTGCACTGAACAAGGACAGCGATCCGCAAGGCTACTCGATCGGCATCAAGGAACTCTGGCAAGTACCGGCAGGACGCGTGACACCCGGCAAGATCGTGCACAGTTTCGGCTGGCCTGCCGATAACCATACCTATGGCGGTAGTTTCCTGTATCACCTGGACAAAGACCGCATCGCACTCGGCTACGTAAGCGGGCTCGATTACAGCGACCCCAACTACCAACCCTGGGAAGCCTTCCAGCAATGGAAGAACCACCCGACGGTCAAATCGCTGCTCGAAGACGGCAACATTCTTTCAGCCGGTGCGCGCGCGATCGTCACCGGCGGCTACCAATCGCTTCCCCGAGTCGACATGCCCGGCGCACTGCTGATTGGCGATACCGCCGGCCTGCTCAACGTGCCCAAGATCAAGGGCACCCACCAGGCGATCAGGAGCGGCATGCTCGCCGCCGAGCACCTCGCCGCTACGGAGCTTAATCCGGCCGGTTTCGACGCCAAGCTGCGTGGCTCGGAAGTCATGGCCGAACTGAAGAAGGTGCGCAATATCAAACCCGGCTTCAAGAAGGGGCTATGGTTCGGCATGTTCAACGCCGCCTGGGAAACCGCGATCGGCGGCAAATCCCCCTGGACGCTGAAGAACAAAGCCGACTGGTCGTCGTTACACAAGCTCGGCCAGCAGGAAGAACCCAAGCGCGACTACGTGCAACGCGAACTACCACCACGAGATCGCCTCGCAGGCGTCTACTTCGCCGCCACCGAGCACGACGAAGACCAGCCCGTCCACCTGCACGTAAAGGACACCACGATCTGCATCGAGCAATGCAGCAAGGAGTATGGCAACCCCTGCACCCGCTTCTGCCCCGCCAACGTCTACGAGATCGTCAACGACACCATGCCCGATGGAAGCAGCGGCAAGCGCCTGCAGATCAATGCCGCCAACTGCGTGCACTGCAAAACCTGCGACATCAAAGACCCCTACGAAATCATCAACTGGGTTCCGCCAGAAGGTGGGTCGGGGCCGAATTATCAGAATCTTTGATTCAAGGATGCTATTAAGGAGCGGCTTTGAGCAGTTCGTTAACCTGGCGCGTGAAGCGTCTGTATTATCTGATGCGACGTGTCATCGGCAGCGTTATACAGCGTGGCTTGCGCGGTACCGTAGTGCGCATCGCGCAAGAATTTCGGCCGCGCGCACCACAACTGCCTCCACTGACATTGGAATCGCCCGACGACTCTTATCCTTCTGTCTTTTCGCTACCCACCAGCAATACACCTCAAGTTTCAGTAATCATTCCTGTGCATGGAAAGCTGAACTACACGCTAGCCTGTCTTCGCTCCATCGCGCACCATGGCGCAAAAGCGCCTTTTGAAGTCATTGTAGTAGACGATGCCTCACCCGACGAAACGGCTTCAGTACTGGGCGAAATAGCAGGGCTGCGATTACTCCGCAATGCCCATAACCTTGGCTTCATTGGTAGCTGCAACTCAGGCGCTGCGGTAGCATGCGGATCGTATTTTTTGTTCCTCAACAACGATACTCAGGTTACGTCAGGCTGGCTCGACCATCTGCTGGAGTGCTTTGAGCAGGAACCCAACTGTGGTATCGCAGGTAGCCGATTGGTCTACCCCGATGGCCGTCTGCAAGAAGCTGGAGGAATTGTTTTCTCCAACGCTGACGGCTGGAACTACGGCCGCTTTGAATCTCCAGAAGACCCAAGATTCCGTTATCGTCGGGATGTCGATTATGTTTCAGGAGCGTCCCTGATGATCGACTCAGCCGTATTCCGCCAACTGAATGGTTTTGATAGCCGCTATAGCCCCGCTTATTATGAGGACACAGATCTCGCCTTTGCGACTCGTGCTGCGGGGAAGCGCGTCATCTATCAGCCAGAAAGTCTGGTCGTACACTTCGAAGGCATCAGTTCCGGCACCGACTTGCATGCCGGAGTTAAGCAGTATCAGCTCGTCAACAAAGCCAAATTTGCAGAAAAATGGGCTATAGCACTAAAAAAGCAGCCTGTCGCAGGTTCCGCAATTGAGAAAGCCATTCATTCCATCGAACGACCACATGTCCTAGTCGTCGACGCTCTTGCGCCTGATGCATCACGTGACTCGGGCTCTTTGCGCATGATCAACGTCATGCGTCTTTTACGTGAACTAGGCTGGCGCGTAACTTTCATGGCAGACAATTGCACGGCCAGCGAACAGGAGATCAATCAATTGGGCCGCATAGGAGTACAAACTCTTTGCAAACCATGGTCTCCTTCGCTGTCTCGTTGGCTTATCCAGGAAAAGCACACCATACAGGCAGTCATACTGTCGCGGCATTACGTTGCCGCTCCCAACCTGAGTTTAATCCGGCGAATTGTTCCAGACGCAAAGATCATCTTCGACACAGTCGATCTGCATTTCCTACGGGAGCAACGCGCGGCTCAGCATATGGGAAATCGCGCCATGGTTCGCCAAGCACAAGCCTCTCGAAAGCGCGAGCTCGCCCTGATACGTGCGAGCGATGTCACACTCGTCGTCAGCCCCGCTGAGCAAAAACTTTTATCAAAGGAAGTCGACGAAGCAAACGTAGAACTTGTCTCCAATGTCCATGAAGTATTCGGACGACGAATGGACTTTCACTCGCGCAAGGATCTCGTTTTTGTAGGAGGATTTGGTCACCCACCCAACGTCGACGCTGTCAATTGGTTAGTTAGCGATATTTATCCGCGTATCCATGCCCTACGCCCTGACATTGCATTACATCTTATTGGTGACATCCCTGAATCTGCACGGGCCAGGCTGGCGAGACAAGGCATTCACATACACGGAAAGGTAGAAGATCTAGCGCCATGGATGGATAAATGTCGCATCGCCTTAGCTCCTCTACGTTATGGCGCCGGAGTCAAAGGAAAAGTCAACATGGCGATGAGTTACGGGTTACCCGTAGTAGCGACATCGATTGCCGCTGAAGGCATGCAGCTTCACGATGGTGAAGACGTGCTGATTGCCGACGATGCCGCTACTTTTGCCTCGGTCATATTAAGTGCCTACGATGATGAACAGCTCTGGCTAAAGCTGTCCGACAACGGGCTTGACAACGTACGCCGGTTTTTTTCCTTCGATGCCGCACGCAACGCTCTTCGCCGTGCCCTGTACGGCCATGCGTAGGTGTAAGGGCATTTCGCCCAGCCCCTCCATTCGTGCCCGAATGGGGCATCGGTTAGAATAGGAATTTACTTAATCCACTCGCGCCCATAGGGTGCATGGTTGAAGGAAACAAGATGAAGATTCTGGTTGGCTACAAGCGTGTCGTGGACTACAACGTCCGCATTCAGGTCAAACCCGATGGCACCGGCGTAGTGACGGATGGCGTGAAGCTCTCTGCCAACCCCTTTGACGATATCGCGCTAGAAGAAGCGCTGCGTCTGCGCGAAAAGGGTGTGGCCGACGAAGTCGTCGTGGTGGGTATCGGGCCGACCGATTTGACCGCCCATCTGCGCAATGGCTTGGCGATGGGCGCCAACCGTGCCATTCACGTTGTCGCCACTGATGCCGTGCAGCCACTAACGGCCGCCCGCGTATTTCAAAAGCTGGTCGAGAAGGAACAGCCTGGCTTGGTTATCCTGGGCAAGCAGGCGATCGACGACGACGCCAATCAAACCGGCCAGATGCTCGCCGCGCTGTGGGATCGCCCGCAGGCTACCTTTGCCAGCAAAGTCGAGATCGCCAACGGCAAAATCACGGTAACACGCGAAGTCGATGCCGGCCTGGAAGTCATCGAAGCGGAACTGCCAGCTGTGATCACCACCGATCTGCGCTTAAACGAACCACGCTTCATCAAGCTGCCGGACATCATGAAGGCCAAGTCCAAGCCCATCGATATGATTGAATTCGCGTCGCTAGGCGTGGATACGCACGATCAGTTGAAGACCACGCACTATGCAGCGCCCACCAAGCGCAGCAAGGGCGTGATGGTAAAAGATGCAGCCGAACTCGTCGCCGCGCTGAAGCAAAAGGGCCTGCTTTAAGCAGCCGACCGGACAAGGAGACCCTCATGAGCAAGATCCTGATTATCGCCGAACATCTGGACGGCAAACTGAACCCCTCCGCCGCGCGTGCAGTGAGTGCGGCAGTTGCCGTCAAGCCAGATGCCATTGACGTGCTGGTATTGGGCGATAAGTTGAATGCCATTGCGACGGAAGCCGCCAAAATCCAAGGCGTGAGTCGCGTGCTCACTATTGAACGCGCCGAAAATGCACATCCCCTGGCAGCCGTGCTGGCGCCGCAGGTCGCTAAGGCAGCGGTGGATTACAGCCACGTCTTTGCACCCTCCACCACATTCGGCAAAGACCTGGCGCCACGGGTGGCCGCACTACTGAACGTTGCACAAGTCAGCGACGTAATGAGCGTGGAAAGCAGCCATATCTTTAAGCGGCCTATCTATGCCGGCAACGCCATCATCACCGTGGAAGCTGATTCCGCGCACGCCGTCGTAGCCACGATCCGCACGGCCTCCTGGCCAGCCGCCACAAGCGGTACGAACGCGGCCCCCATCGAAGCGCTCAGCCTGGATGTTGTATTGCCCAATCACACCCGCTTCGTAGAACTGAAGCAAGGCAAGAGCGACCGCCCCGATCTACAAAGCGCCAGTAAAGTGGTTTCCGGTGGACGCGGAGTCGGCTCGAAAGAAAACTTCGAGATCATCTACAAGTTCGCTGACAAGATCGGCGCCGCCGTAGGCGCCTCCCGCGCCGCTGTGGACGCAGGCTATGTCCCGAACGAACTGCAAGTAGGCCAGACCGGTAAAATCATCGCACCAGAACTGTATATAGCCATCGGTATCTCGGGTGCCATCCAACATCTGACCGGCATTAAAGACGCTGGGATGATCGTCGCGATAAACAAAGACGCCGAAGCACCGATTTTTGATGTGGCTGACATAGGCCTAGTGGGTGACTTATTCAAGCTGATTCCGGAGCTGGAACAAGCCATCAGTTAGAGACCATTGATCTCGGGAACAGTAAAAGGTGTTATCCATAGATTCCACCTTTTTGTCGCCGAATCAGGCCCCGACAATGCATCGAACAGTCTGGACAACCCGTTCGATATCTTCATCCGATAGGGCAGGAGATAGAGGCAGGCTCACCGTCTCTCGCCCAAGCTTCATGGCTTTAGGCCACTGTTCCGGCCGCCATCCGAATCGGCTTTGGTAATAAGGGTGCTCGGGAATAGAAAGATAGTGCACACCTACTCCAATCTTTGCCGCATTCATTGCATCAAGAAAATCGTCGCGTGAAATACCGCACCGCCGCTCATTGATCATGAGCGTGTAAAGATGTCGCCCATGCCGCGTGTCGAGTTCCGTTTGCGCAGGCAGCCCGAGAGGTAATGACCTGAAACCCTCGTCATAGCGTCGCCAAATCTCGTCGCGACGCCGCCAATTTCTTTCAACTCGCGCAAGCTGATGCAAGCCTATACTCGCCTGCAAATCCATCATGTTGTACTTAAAACCACATTCTATAACTTGATAATGCTTGTACCCTTTATCGCCAAAACGGTGCCAAGCGTCCTTACTCATACCATGTAAAGCCAGCACTTTCGCTTTGGCAATTTGTTCATCACTTCGCCCAACGATCATTCCACCTTCGCCGGTCACAACATTCTTCGTAACGTAAAAGCTGAAACAACCAAAATCACCAAATGTGCCTACCGATTGTCCATGAAATTCAGCCTCGACAGCATGTGCACAATCCTCGATGACAACCAAGTCATGCTTGCGAGCGATAGCCATAATGCGGTCCATGGCACAGGGTCGCCCAGCGAAATGTACGGGTAGAATTGCCCGTGTGCGCGACGTTATAGCGTCCTCTATGGCCTCAGGATTAATGTTCTGGCTACCCGCGTCAACGTCCACCAGCACTGGCGACAGTCCCGAGTGCAAAATTGCATTTACCGTGGCACAGAATGTCAGTGGCGTCGTAATCACCTCCGAACCAGGCTCCAGACCGGCAGCAAGCATGCTTATATGCAAAGCCGCGGTGCAGGAATTGACAGCCGCCACCTGTGTGGTGCTGATCCGACGAAAGGCCGCGAACTCTTGCTCGAACTGCGCGACGCGCGGCCCAGTACCCAACCAGCCCGAGCGCAGACACGCTAACACTTCATCGATTTCCGCCTCTTCGATAACGGGTGCACCAAATACAAGGAAAGACTGATCATGGATGGTACTCATGGGGCTATGCCAAAAGTCGTTGATGGAGACAACCACGAGAGAATTAGTAACGCAGGATCGATCAACAGTCAGTAGCAAGTGACTGATCTGTATTATTTATCTGACAATACCTGCGCAATAAGTTGCTCAACCATGACATCAAGCGACATGCCGTGGGGCGTTAGATGTACCTCAGGCGCATCAGGCCTCTCGTAGGGCGAATCGATGCCGGTGAAGTTGCTGATCTCTCCTGCGCGTGCTCTGCGATACAACCCCTTTGGATCACGTCGTTCACATTCCTCTAGCGGAGTGTCTACAAATACCTCGATGAACTCCCTCTCATCAAAAAGTCCCCGCGCAAATTCTCGCTCACTGCGAAAGGGAGAAATTACGCACACCAGGACGATAAGCCCAGCGTCAACCATCAGATGTGCAACCTCGGCCACACGTCGCACATTCTCCACGCGCGCCTCCGGTGTGAATCCTAGATCACGGTTGAGACCGTGACGCAAATTGTCTCCGTCGAGGAGATAGGTGTGATACCCGCGCGCTCCCAAACGACGCTCTAACAAGTTAGCTACCGTGGACTTGCCCGCGCCCGACAATCCAGTGAACCATACGCACCTCGGATGTTGGCCCTTAGTTTGAGAACGCATTCGCTTATCAACATCCATATGCTGCCAATGCACATTAGTGGCACGGTGCAGTGCAAAATCCAGCATGCCACAAGCCACTGTTGCATGACTTTGCTTGTCGACAAGTATGAAGCCACCTAGTGTGGGATTTGTAGCATAGGCCTCGAACGCTACAGGCTGGTCTAAATCAAGATTGCAGTAGCCCACTTCATTCAACTCAAGACGATGAGCAGCCAATTGAGCCTGTGTATTTACGTCAACCTTGTGCTTGATGGCTGTGACACGGGCATTTACTGTTCGTGTACCGATCTTTAGCCAATAGCCACGATTGGGCAACAGCGGTTCGTCTCCCATCCAGAGCACGTGCGCTGCAAATTGATCCGCTTCTGGCGCAGGTCGCGAAGCCTCGGCAATGACGTCGCCGCGGCTAATGTCGACCTCTCTATCCAGGGTGAGGGTCACGGCCTGCCCCACGCCTGCCGCTTCAAGATCGCCATCAGCCGTTACGATTCGCGCAATACGAGCACGATGTGTCCCAGGCTGTATGACGATTTCGTTACCTATGCGAATAAGCCCACCGCAGATAGTACCGGCATAGCCTCGGAATGATTGGTCCGGACGATTCACCCATTGCACTGGCATCCGGAAATCAGCCCCTTCTACCTGTTGCACCTCCACGGCTTCCAACAGTTCAAGCAACGTGGGACCGGCGTACCACGCCATTTCCATCGATCTCATCCCAACGTTGTCGCCCTTCAGGGCCGCCACGGGCAGCGTATAAACGTCCGCAATCCCCAGCCGCTTAGCCAACGCTTCGTAAGCTTCACGGATCGACTCATAGACTTCCCGGCGATAATCAACAAGGTCCATCTTGTTTACGGCCAAAATTACCTTGCGTATGCCCAGTAACGCACAGATATACGTATGCCTGCGCGTCTGAGCCAGTAGTCCTTTGCGTGCGTCCACCAACACGACGGCCAAATCAGCATGCGAGGCACCCGTCGCCATGTTGCGCGTGTACTGCTCGTGCCCTGGACAGTCGGCGACAATAAAGCTGCGGTGCGCACTATGAAAATAGCGGTAGGCTACATCGATCGTGATGCCCTGCTGTCGCTCAGCATCCAACCCATCGGTGAGCAACGAAAAATCTAGCGCCCCGCCCTCTGGATGCAAGCGTCGGCTCTCACGATGAAGCGTCTCGATCTGGTCTTCCGGCAACATGCCTGCGTCATAGAGCAACCGGCCAAGCAACGTACTTTTGCCGTCATCCACGCTTCCGCAGGTAATGAATCGCAATAACCCACGATTTGGGCTGGAAGAGATCGCCATTAGAAATAGCCCTCCTGCTTTTTGTGCTCCATTGACGCGGACGGGTCGTGATCTATTACACGCCCCTGGCGCTCGGAGGAGCGTGAGGCAGCCATTTCCGCAATGATCTCGTCGACAGTGCCTGCATGGGACTCAATGGCGCCGGTCAACGGATAGCACCCCAACGTTCGGAAACGAACCATGCGGTGTTCTATCTTCTCTCCATCCTTCAATACAAAGCGATCATCATCGACCATGATTAGCGCTCCGTCGCGAACCACTACAGGCCGTTCCTTAGCAAAATAAAGCGGCACTACAGGGATATCCTCTTGCCTGATGTACTGCCATACATCCATTTCCGTCCAATTGGATAACGGAAACGCTCTCACGCTTTCGCCTTTATGGATGTGGGTGTTGTAGAGATTCCACAACTCTGGTCGTTGCCGCTTTGGATCCCAGCGATGCTGGGCATTGCGGAAGGAGAAGACACGTTCCTTGGCCCGTGATTTCTCCTCGTCACGACGAGCCCCGCCGATGGCGGCATCAAACCCGTATTTGTCCAGCGCTTGTTTGAGAGCCACCGTCTTCATCACATCGGTGTGCACCGTCGCGCCATGAGTCAATGGAGAAACCCCCTGCCGAACCCCTTCCTCGTTTATATGGACAAGGATCTGCACGTCCCCCGCCAACGCCACCTGATCGCGAAAAGCTATCATTTCGCGAAATTTCCATGTGGTGTCCACATGCAGAAGTGGGATAGGAGGCCGCGACGGGTAAAAGGCCTTGCGTAGCAAGTGGAGCAGAACTGAAGAGTCCTTGCCGATCGAATACAGCATGACCGGCTGCCGAAAGCTAGCAGCAACTTCTCTTAAAATATGGATGCTTTCGGCTTCTAGAGCGTTAAGTTGGGTTAGCACGTCGTAAGAAAACTGGTCGGTATAATGAATTCTATTTTGGCATGAGATTGGCCGAAGTTCCGCAAGTGCTCGCTCATTCAGGGTACTTGAGCAGTCGACTCGGGCTTGCGGCGTTCGATCCGAGGAAGCGCGGCTCTTAAGCCTCTTAGCCGGCTTCTGAAGCTTGCCGCCAGCGGAAGCACAACCTTCATAGGTTGGCGGTAAATTATTGAACCCGAAGGAAATGTGATGCTAGAGGGAAGTAAAAGTATGACAACAAAATTAGATAGCTCGCGCTTGTCCATCATTCGCAAGCGTCTGCTACAGATGCATTATGAAAGCGGCGTTGGCCATATCGGTGGCAACCTGTCATCCATCGATGCACTAGCCCTGCTTTTTAACGAACGCATGAATCCGCAAGATAAGTTTATTCTTTCGAAAGGTCACTCAGCCGGGGCGTTATACGCAGCGCTATGGAGCGTAGGAAAGCTACGAGACTCTGATCTGACTACGTTTCATCGAGACGGCACCTTTCTGGCTGGACACCCCCCTGCAAACGGCATCGAAGACATCCTGTTTGCCACAGGAAGCCTCGGACATGGGTTATCGCTAGCGGCAGGCACTGCTTTAGCCTTGCGCTTTAAACAGTCCTGTGGACATACCTATTGCATGACATCTGACGGTGAGTGGCAAGAAGGGTCAACCTGGGAAGCGCTGATATTTGCAGCCCACCATCGACTGACCAATCTTACGGTACTTGTCGATCATAACGGTCTACAGGGATTTGGAAGTGTGAGCGGGGTGGCATCGATGGCTCCTTTACATGATCGCCTCAAGGGATTTGACATTGACATACATGTCACATCAGGGCATGACCTGAACGCCATGAGAAATGCGTTGGATACCCACTCGCAACGTTTGAAAGTCATAATCTTACAAACCATCAAAGGCAAAGGTGTGTCCTTCATGGAAGACCGTATGGAATGGCACTATCTCCCACTCGGGGAGGCAGATTACCTGCAGGCCGTCAAGGAACTTGAGTCGTCCCTATGAGAAAACAATTATGCGACGCTCTTATTAGCCGTTCCGCAGACCAGAGCATGGTGTTCCTGACTGGCGATCTTGGCTTCATGGCCCTTGAGCCATTACGAGCGGCCATGGGGGAACGATTCATCAACGCCGGAATATCCGAGCAAAATATGATATCCGTAGCTGCTGCGATGGCCAAACAAGGGCTAGATGCCTGGGTTTATAGCATAGCCCCATTCTGCTATGCCCGGCCCTTTGAGCAAATTCGCAATGATGTCACCTTTCACCGCTTGCCGGTGCGACTAATTGGTAATGGCGGCGGGTATGGTTATGGAGTCATGGGACCCACTCATCACGCTATCGAAGATTATGGCGTGTTGCTAACGCTACCAAATATGAAAGTCTACATTCCCGTATTTGATGAAGACGTAACGGATGTTATCCAATTGGCCGGAAACTCTACGGAATCGACTTATATTCGTCTAGGAAGAGGCGAACCTCCGGGAGACTATGAAGTTCCTGCCTACGCTGCCTGGAGGCAATTGGTAAGCGGCCAAGGGGCCGTAATTATCGCAGTAGGTCCATTAGCCGGCACATATATCCAATCAATCCAGCAGCTGCCTGATGAAGAGCGCCCAAGCTTGTGGGCTGTATCCGAGCTTCCGCTCTCACTAAATCCGCCGCCTGCAAATCTGCTAGATCAAATTAAAGACGGCACCCGCGTTTATATCGCTGAAGAACACGTGGCAAGAGGTAGCTTTGCTTCGGAGCTTGCTTTGTACATGCTCGAGAATGACATCTTTGCTCGATTAACGCATCTTGGCGCCAAAGCGCACCACTATGCCACGTATGGCTCCCAAAAATACCTTCGAGGCGAATCTGGCCTAGATCCTTCAAGCCTTATTAATGCATTGGCTTCACGCAGAACGATATGACTACCCTTAGCCAATACATTCGCGATCTCCGCGGCCCTATCGTTGTAACGGGTGGGGCAGGTTTTGTCGGCGCAAATCTGTTTCTGAAGATATTACAACATCGTCCCGACGTTTTTGCCATTGTACAGAATGAACGGAACTGGCGACTCGAACAGGTTCCCGAAACAAACATTATTTCTGCAAACGTTAACGACCTTGCAGCTCTGAAGCATTTTGTCGATCAGATAGCGCCACGCACCGTTTTTGACTGCGTGGCCTATGGAGCCTATTCATTCGAACAAGACCCACGCCTGATCTATGAAACGAACTTTCAATCGATCATCAATTTTACAACGCTCCTGATGGAAAAGTCGGTTTCCGCGTTTGTCCATGCAGGAACCTCATCAGAATATGGGGTAAATAGCGCCGCTCCATTGGAGGAAGATCATTGCTTTCCTAATAGCCATTATGCAGTATCGAAGGTCGCAGTTTCCGAATATCTTCGATACCTCGGAAAGGCTAAGCATTTTCCGTGCGTTAATCTGCGCCTGTATTCGGTCTACGGGCCGCTTGAAGACGGCTCACGCCTGATCCCAAACTTGGTACATAAAGCTCTTTCCAGAGCCCTACCCTCTTTCGTCGATGCCAAAACCTCTCGGGATTTCGTGCACATAGATGACGTTTGTGCTGCTTTTATTTATGCAGCCGCAAAGATGAACCCCGACATCTATGGCGAAAGCTTCAATATCGGGACGGGAACGTGCACAACAATGGCTGACCTCGCTCAGCTCACACGCGAAATCTTCGACGTTAAAGAGGAGCCTAAGTTCGGGACAATGGAAGCGAGGCCTTGGGATTTGGCCGACTGGTATGCGAATCCCGACAAAGCATTTAGGGCACTGGGCTGGCAAGCTCATATTTCGCTCGCCAAAGGGCTGAAGTCAACTGCTGAATGGGTAGAAACACTGACTATCGTTGATTTGGCAAATCGGTCAAAGCAGATGACCAATAAAAAGAGGCGGAGCGTCTCCGCTATTGTGGCTTGCTACAGGGACGAGCCCGCTATACCCGTCATGTATCGACGCCTCAAAGACACTTTCAACCGGCTCGGCATCGATCACGAGATCATTTTTGTAAACGATTGCAGTCCAGATAACAGTGCTGATGTCATAAGGACGCTATCTGCCTCCGATCCAAAAGTGATTGGCATTTCTCATTCACGGAATTTTGGCTCGCAAATGGCATTTCGCAGTGGGATGGAGCTTGCCTCAAAGGACTCGGTTGTATTGCTGGACGGTGATTTGCAGGATCCTCCCGAATTAATAGAGGCCTTCTACCAAAAGTGGGAGGAAGGATTCGAAGTTATCTATGGGCGGAGGGTAAAGCGGGAAATGCCATGGCACTGGGGGCTTTTATACAAGGCCTTCTATCGTATATTTGCCGCGTTCAGTTATGTACAAATGCCTTTAGATGCTGGAGATTTTTCTCTGATAGATCGCAAAGTTGTCCAGTGGCTACTCGCTTGTCCTGAGCGCGATCTCTTCATGCGTGGATTACGAGCGTATGTAGGCTTTCGGCAAACAGGTATTGACTATATTCGTCCGGAAAGGATGTTCGGACGCACCACGAACAATTTTTCTAAAAATATCGATTGGGCTAAGAAGGGAATATTTTCCTTCAGCAACGTACCTCTTACCCTTTTAACGACAATAGGCTCCAGTTTGTTGGCACTCTCGCTGCTGGCCGCCGTTATCGTCGGCACTCTACGGCTCATATGGCCAGATATCGCCCCCAGGGGCATCACTACTGTGCTCATAGCCGTTCTAGGATTTGGCTCACTGAACCTATTTGGCATTGGCCTGGTTGGAGAGTATGTAGGGAAGATCATGATTGAGGTCAAGGGACGCCCTAGACTCATTCGCTCTGCTTTGATTCGCCATGGAACTGTGACTCCCCAAGGTACCAAGCCCGCTCAACCCTAACTGCTGCGTTAAAGTCCAAGACCCTATGCAAAATATTCCTGCCAATTCAAAAACGCATCTGTTAGATCGCACTTCACGTTCTTGCCCAACATGCGGCGCATCAAATGATCAAGCTATTCGCTTTCTTGAGGAGCGGATCGATGCCTCTCGCCTTAACAATTTCAGTTTTGCGTCTCGAAAAGAGCCCGAATTTCTCAACTATGGAATGTTGTGCTGCGAAAAATGCGGCACTGTATACGTAAACACTCCTCCGTCACAGAACGCACTAGAACGCGCCTATCATGACGCCGCATACGACAGTGCAGAGGAAGCCAATGATGCTGCTGCTTCGTATTTGCGAGAGCTCGAGCCTGTACTCACCCGAATACAGATGAATAGCGCCTTAGAGATTGGGTCTGGAACAGGCGTCCTGCTAGATAAATTATTGGACCGGGGGTTCTCAACTGTCCACGGCGTAGAGCCGTCTGTCGCAGCTATTAAATCAGCATCACCCCGTATCAGAGGCATGATCCGTGAGGGAATCTTTTGCGAGAGCCTCTACGACTCACAATCGTTCGATTTGGTTTGCTGCTTCATGACATTGGAGCACGTAGCGGCCCCCATGGATATCGCAAAATCAGCCTACCGCTTACTAAAGCCAGGCGGCGCTTTCGTGACTGTGACACATGACTATAGAAGCTTCGTCAATCGGTTAATGGGACGGCGATCGCCCATCATCGACATTGAACATATGCAGCTCTTTTCAGAAAAAAGTATAGCAACATTATATAGTCTTGCCGGATACAGCGATATAAATGTCCGCGCCTTCTCAAACACGTATGCAGCTTCTTATTGGCTAAAGTTAATGCCCATGCCAATTGAGTTCAAGCGAATTATACGTCAAATTCTTAATTTAATGGCGCTCGACCGTATTAAGTTGACCACGAATGTTGGAAACACTTTTACTTATGGGTTCAGACCTGTTGATAGCACAGGTGCTTTTAAGTGAAGTTGAACCGACGTTTTATCAAATTTATATTTATTGGCGTAATTAACACCATTTTCGGCCTAATAGCCTATACCGCGCTAATTTATTTTGGCACACACGTCTGGATCGCTCTCATTACGGGGAATGTTGCGGGAGTGCTATTTAATTTTTTAACGACGGGACGCTTTGTCTTTTCTTCACTTTCACCTGGGCGCTTTTTCCCATTCACTATCGTCTATCTATTCTGTTATCTCGCAAACTATCTCTTGCTTCGGACTCTGATTACATTTCATCTTGGCCCCATTGAAAGCCAAATAGGCGTTACACCAATAATGGCGGCCTTACAATTCTATTTGCTTTCTAAGCATGTCTTTCCCTCAAGTCAAGAGTAAGCCTCCTCATGTCATCCTTGAGCCAACTCAATGGGCCCGCCCCAAAAACTCCAAAAACATATCAAAGAACGCAGGGTACAGAACTACTGTTAATTGCGCTGATTTGCATAATTTTCGTAGCCTTTTTTTTACTTTGGGAGGGACACAAGGGCTTTAGCCTTATGGACGAGAGCTACCTTTGGTACGGCGTGCAACGTGTTATAGCAGGGGAAGTGCCCATACGAGACTTCCAGTCTTACGATCCTGGCCGCTACTACTGGTGCGCCTTGTTTCTAGAACTTACCAAAACGCGGGGCATCATGGCGATCCGCTACGCCGCTTCAGTTATGGAGTTATGCGCCCTATTTACCGCTATCGTCTCGCTTATCTCCATGACGAGCGCGAGGCAAAAGCGGGGACTCATCATTCTTGCCATAGCGATTCTCGTCACGTGGATGGTTCCCAGGCACAAGCTTTTTGACATAGCCATGTCGATTGGCCTTGTTTTCACACAGGCGCGTCTTATACAGAGTCCTGGCAAAGCAAATTACCTATTCGCTGGTCTCATGGTAGGGTTTGCGGCCTATATAGGTAGAAATCACGGTGTATATGGTATATCCGCCAGTGCACTTACTTTTTTTTATCTAGGTACACAGTGCACTCACTGGCAAGCGTGGAGGAAAGGTATTCTTCTCTATGCTGCTGGCGTTTTATTGGGATTCCTGCCCATGCTTATCACTATGGTGCTTGCGAAGGGCTTTATGTCAGCGTTCATTAACAGTGTCAAATTCATCTTCGCCGTTAAGTCGACAAATCTGCCACTCCCTGTCCCCTGGCCATGGAAGCATGGCGTTGTCAAACTATCATCGTTAGATCATTGGCGATATATTGCTACTGGTAGCTTTTTCATTTTACTTCCAGTCTTTGGCGCATTATGTAGCACGATTGCATTCATCAAACGCTGGACAGGACGCCCCATTTCCCCCCTTGTAGTTTCCTGTGCTTTTTGTGCAATCCCATACGCCCATTACGCCTATTCCAGAGCCGATGTTGCACATTTAGCCCAAGGCTCTTTTCCTACATTAATAGGCATCTTAGCCCTCCTAGCAAATTGGAGGTTACGCTGGAGCCTCCCAGCTGCTATCGCACTATTGGCTATGAGTCTTTTGATAACTACTCCACTGCATCCAGGATGGCAATGTACGCAAGCGTCCACCTGCGAGCACGCCAGAATCGGCAATGATCTGTTGTGGGTCGACCACGCCACTGCTAGCGACATTTCATTGCTGCAAGATCTAAGAAGTCACTTCACTCGAAGGGGGCAAAACTTCTACGTTATGCCGTTTATGCCAGGTGCGTACTCTTTATTTAATGCTCGCTCTCCTACTTGGGAAATCTACACTGCGTGGCCAAGGGATGCAGCGTTTCAACAGGAAGAAATAACTCGTCTCTCACACGCAGCGCCAGGATTTATACTCATAACAGATGAAGCCTTGGATGGGCGAGATACTCTACGTTTTCAGCACACACACCCTCTGATCTATCAATACATTCTCCAAAACTATCTTCCCTTGAAAGGCTACAGCGCCAATCCCTCATATAGAATCTTCGTCCCACGGGCCGACAGAGCCCCCCCGATTATTTAATTTCTATTTGCGAATAGCCCTAATGAAATACCCCAAAGGATCTTCCTTCCCTCCGAGATGGAACCACTCTGCAATATGTGAAGTCAATATAAACGCGCTGGTTAAGGGAAGTAAGATTAAAAAAAATGGAAGTCTCAGTAGAGACAAAAAAAAGTGGCGATTCGGTTTTTGCCTTAAATTTAATATCAACAATTTATTAGCTATCGCAGAAATGTCGGAGCCACGTTCTCTAATAAATATCTTCGAAAATCCATGTGTAGATAAAAGCTTCTCCAATTGTTCACAGCTAAATCGATGAAAATCATATGGAATATGATGACGCCTCGCTGACCATGGCGTACTCAACAACAAGATCGCACCAGGTTTAAGACACCTGGCAATTTCAGCAATCATTTCATCTGGCGACTCGACGTGCTCAAGAACCTCGATGCAGATAGCTCCATCAAATGACTCATCAATAAAAGGAAACACCCCCCCCGCATAATAAACAATATCTTTTCGCTTGTTACTCATACCAAAATCATTCGCATATTTAATATCTAAACCAACGTAGGTTGTCGTAGCCGGCATCCATGCACGCCAAGGGGACTGTCCAGCACCCACGTCTAATATCTGCCCCTTGAATTCCTTAATGGCCGGCCGTAAATAGCGAATAATACTATTAAACTGAAGATCAACAACTCTTCTAATGTAAAATAATAGCCAATTAGACGCCGGCGACTGGACTGGAATCGGTTTAAAGGTATCACGATCTGAATTCATGATATAAAGAATAGCTCAAAATTATTTTGGAACATATCTGATTCCATAATATTCACCAAAATCCAAGGTTTTGTCTCTTCTATAGACGGCATCATAGTCCGACAACCATGCTGATCCGTTAAAATCCTTGCACATTAACACCCAACCCGGTTTCTTTAGCCTATCTGCAACTCTTTTAAGAAATTCTCTCCTAACCGGAGGAGGTAGGTAAGCATAGTTTTCGGGACCTTGAAAAGCGCTCCAAACACTTCCCGCAACAGATCCCTCTAAATTCATTGCGGGGTCAAAGACCGTTACTGGCTCGTGATAATCGGATACTATCACTTTCATTCCAGTAGCGGCATCATTCGAGCCAGCAACGCTGGAGCATCGCCCATTGACAGCCCTATTTGATTCAACTCCAGCCGGCTGCATATAACTATAATTTCGCACCACATTTGTGGGACGAACCTCGACAAGGTTCCCTGCTCTAATAACACCACTCCATTGACCCCAGCCACCCAAAATCGGGTATGCAAGTAATGCAGACAGAGATATACACGCTACAAGTCTAGTCCATGGAAATTGACGCAGCTCGCGTAATGCCAACAGCATCAATAAAAAAAATACACTGATATTAAGTAAATTATTATCATGACTTCTACCCAGAAAGTAAGAAGCGGCCCCATAAGCAGACAGCGTAGTCACCAAAACATTATTAATCTTAGCGTCTTCCTGCTCACTATACAACAACTGATATATACTGACGATTGCAGTTACTAATGCAATTCCAAAAAAACATACAATACCATACGGATTGGCCAGCATGGCTCCCGGTGGATAAAGCACATAGGCCAGATAACCATTCAACGTTGGATAGACTCCTAGTATCCATTTATAGAAGACCGTAAAAGTTACCACTATACCGATTGCCCAGATTGCCAATTTTGCATTGGCTAGAAAAAAAGCCTTAAAACGTCTTTCTTTTTCAGATATCCCTGTGCAACGGACCCAGACACAATAAGGCCACCAGAGAACAGTTACCTGAAAAGCACTTTCAGGAGACCAAATTAGACCAACTGTCCAGATCAATTGAGAGAACCACACCTTGTGTTTAAGCAGAGGCTCATCACGATTATTTAATAGCACACATAGTAAAGCCGTTAAGGGTAAAAATCTAAAACCCGCTACAGAGGGCGTTAGACTTGGCGAACCCATGTTTGGCGGATAGGCTGTCCATACGTATACACATATAAATACAAGAAAAACGATTAGAAAATTTAATAACACATTCTGCTTTCCTCCGCATATCTTGATTGCCGCATAGATCAGCAAAACACCATAAGCAAGGTTTAAGGAAGCGACTAGTGCGTACATGCTAAACCAGCAAGATCGTCGGCATGTCATCGCGATAAGGCTAGTAGGGCCTAGTCCATATTGAAGTGGCACGTCAAAAAAGGGGCGAACCCCGGCTCGAACAAGCTGTGCAGGACCTATGTATGCACCCCAGTGATGCCAGCTTAGCCATGACACCCATGGATTTGCATAAAGACCAGTAGAGAAAGCATCGATGCTCGCAGCCGTAATGAAGAGGAAAACTGGCGCCGACCAGCGTAAGTAGTTACATGACTTATCCTCGACAGATATCAATAACAATGCAAAAAGAACCAAACATAAAAAAACCCATACGGTCTTGAACAAGAGCGGCAAGCCGTGCAGCCACCATGCGATGGTTGAAGACGTCAAGACGACTAGAAAAAGAAGCGGAAAAGACGTCCATCTAATATCTTCGTCCGTAATCTTTTTTGAAAAAATAAAAACTGCCACCGTACTAATAAGCATCAATATGATAATACCTGAATTGATTGTTGACGGTCCCAGCAAAAATACTACCACTGCAATGGTGGCAGCCACAGAAACAAATCTCCTTCCGCTCAAATAACTCCAACCCTTCGGGCTCACCCCAGTCATCAAAGGAAAGATGATCGCTGCCCCAGCGATAAGATATACGATAATTAGCGCAACTTTTTCGACGACGTAGCTACCTTGCCCTATATTGTGCATAATTTCAGCCTATATATGAAAATTAATAAGCGTAGTCTTGACGCCACGGCCAAATTACTTCGACGAATGTCGAGCGCATGTGCTTCTCTTCTTTGTTGCCGATTTCCTCATGTGCCGGAAGCAATTCCGTTGATAGACTGCTCCGTGCCGCATCCTGACAACCCATCTTTTCCATACTAAGCCTTCTTGCTTGAACTCAGATATCTATATGTACTATCCCTTTGGATAGTCAAATTTATACCTCATCGCCGAAATGAGTACGCTTTTCTTATTAAGGTAACAGCAATTGACCAAAGAACGCTACTTGCGCGGTCAACAATAACGCTTACGCGCCTACGACAATAAATACCACGCCACCCATTCACTGGAGATGTGGCCAAGCCACAGTCAATTGTGGCTCTTTCACTGCTTGAAAGGATATGCTCAAATGGCTTTAAAAAGTTGCGGCCATCCATGTCAGTTCGTTATCTTCAGAGAAGTAAGGGCACGCAGAAAGTTAGATCACGCCGTGACGTCCAGACACAAAAATGTCTAGTCGAGGAGGCATTCTCAGTCCATAGGTGCTCTCAATACAGGGCATCCTGCTGAGTAGCCTCTTACCGCCATGGCGTCAAACCCACGTTCGCGTTGGCCCCGTGCTACAAGGCCAATCATCGAGAACTGTACTAAGGCAACTCAGTCAACGTATGGATATACACAAGTTCCACTTGGAAAAGAACGACGGCTCCGCGTTCGAATACTTCAAATTGATGAAAGAAGTAAAGCGGCTTGATGAGCTTAGAGCGTGTGCCGGCAGGACGGTTCGGCTAGCTCTACTTGCCGATTGTGCTACACAACATCTGACCATGCTTGTCCAAGTGATCGGAGCACGTCGAGGGCTTGCGATCGAGGTATACGAAGCAGGTTACGATACGATCGAACTTGAAGTGTTCAATCCTGCATCCAATCTGTATGCATTTGAACCAGACTTTATTTTGATAATGAAGTCAACTGAAAAACTCAAACGGAAAATCTATTCGGGGCACCGCGTAGGTACCGAATACGTGACAAAACAGTTATCTCCGCTATGGACTGCGATCAAGGCGCACTCTCGCGCGACGGTCATTCAGTCGACTTTTGTATTGCCACTGGAACGCCCCTTTGGCCACTATGGGCGTATGGTACCCGTGGCATCCGATCAATTCGTCGCTGAGGTGAACCAAAAAGTTGTCGAGTTAGCTCGCCTAGACAGCCAAGTTATTTTGCAGGATGTGGACTATCTCGCCGCTTCGGTAGGGCGTCGCCATTGGATAGACGAAAAAATGTGGGCGCTCGCCAAGGAACCCTGCGCGCTCGAGTATATGCCGCTTCTTGGTCACAGCCTCGTCGACATAATGGGAGCGTCGGTTGGCAAGATAGTTAAGTGCATTGTTCTCGACTTGGACAACACACTATGGGGGGGAGTCATTGGTGACGATGGACTTGAAGGCATCCGACTAGGGGATATAGAAGATGGTGAAGCCTTTGTGGCGTTCCAGCATTTTATTCTCAGCCTCAAAAACCGAGGAATTATCCTTGCCGTATGCAGTAAGAACGATCACCACAATGCAACCCTACCCTTCCAACACCATCCTGAGATGGTGCTCAAAGAAAGCGACATCGCTATCTTTATCGCAAACTGGAACAACAAAGCAGATAATATCCGCCACATCCAGCAAACGCTAAATATTGGCTTCGATTCAATCGTCTTTCTGGATGACAACCCATTCGAACGTAACCTTGTTCGAGAGTTGCTACCTGAAGTTATCGTTCCGGAATTACCCGATGATCCTGCGCAATATGTTCGCTCTTTGGCGGAACTAAATCTCTTTGAGGCGGCGAGCTATTCCGAAGCAGATGCCGAACGTGCTGACATGTATCGCCTGGAAGCCCAGCGCGAGCAAGCGAAATTTAGTTTCGATCATATTGAAGATTATTTACTTTCATTGAACATGACGATCACGTTGGAGCGATTTAACGCTTTTAATCTTCCACGCATTGCACAGCTCATCCAACGCAGCAATCAATTCAACCTCACTACAAGGCGCTATAGTGAAAGCGATTGTCTGGCACTTATGCAGGATGCCCATGACTCATTTCCCTTTACGCTGACGCTTGAGGACAGATTCGGCAATTATGGCTTAATTTCCGTTGTCGTGCTAAAACGCTTTAAAAACGCTCTCGTCATCGACGAGTATTTAATGAGCTGCAGGGTCCTTCAACGCGGCGTAGAGAACTTCGCCATGAACCATATTGTCCGCCTTGCTCGCCAGCTTGACCTTGCGCACGTAAAAGGTTGCTACATACCAACGAAGAAGAACGGAATGGTTAAGCATTTCTATAAAGATTTCGGCTTCGAAATAGTCGAAGAAATGCCGGATGGAACGACTCACTGGGCTCTCCCCGTTGACGCCTACCAGGATAGGCCCGTTTTTGCGCGTGACGCAGCCCCTCAATCCCCGTCATTGATCTAAAGGAAAGCACATGGATCGCACTCACATACATGAAAAGCTTACAGCCATATTTCGGGATGTGCTCGACGACGATACGCTCATCCTTTCCGACACAATGACCGCAGACGATGTCGACGGCTGGGACTCTCTCTCTCACGTGAACCTACTTGTCGCCGTGGAAAAAGGATTCAATATCCGCATGTCCACTCGCGAGGTAAAAAACATGCGTAATGTCGGTGACTTTATTGATCTGATTTCACAAAAGACCCCCTGATGAATTTCACTTCCCTACCATTCCTGATCGGGCTGACTATCGCAATACCTGTTTTTTACCTCGTTCCAGCGAAGTCCAAATGCACCTACTTGTTGGTACTGTCCTATCTCTTTTACTTTACGTGGAGCGTCGGCTACTCGCTTCTGATGGCTGGAGTGAGCTTAATCATTTATGCAGCCGCACGAGTCATAGGCTCAAGCAAGTCCGAGGGCATCAGGAACTGTGCACTGCTGATTGCTATTACCAGCCTGCTCGGAGTGCTTGTCTTTTTCAAGTACGACCAGACGCTCACTGCGATCTGCAGCTATCTGAAGGCGCCAAGCATTGCTGCTCTATTCAATGGCCTGATCATTCCGATCGGAATTTCCTATTACCTCTTCAAATCCATCAGCTATATTCTTGACGTCTACTGGGAAAGCGTACCTGCCTCGCGGGATGTCATAGCCGTAAGTCTTTATGTAGCATTCTTTCCACAGATCCTGAGTGGCCCTATCCAGCGTTCTCCGGAGTTTTTCGAGCAAATTACGGCTCCAACCTTCGGCACGCTGCAGCCAGCTGTTTTTGAGCGTGCCGTCGCACTACTTCTTTTAGGCTTCTTTGAAAAGCTTGTCGTCGCTGATCATATTGGCGCCTTAGTTCATGCTATTGATGCCGATCTAGGCGCCAGTGGTGGATTATTACTGGCCGCCCAGTATGGCTACGCTCTCCAGCTCTTCGCAGATTTCTCAGGGGTCACCCACATTGCAATCGGGATAGGTCTATTCTTCGGAATTGAAGGGCCACCTAACTTTGACCGGCCATTTCGCGCCAACAATATCCAGGAATACTGGCGCGGCTGGCATATGAGTCTGACTACTTGGCTGACCGACTACCTGTTCATGCCGCTGCGCATGGCTTTGCGCAACCTTGGCTTTATAGCGCTCCCGCTGAGCATCATGATCAACATGGTGCTTATTGGGATCTGGCACGGTGACAACTGGACATTTCTAGTATTCGGTGTCATCCATGGTATCTTCATGACTGGCTCAGCCTTGACACTGAGAGCAAGAAACGTGTTCTTCAAGGGACATCCCTTTCTTGCGAAGGTGCGAAAGTTCTACGCCCCAATTGTCACGTTCCATATGGTCTGCTTTGCACTCGCCATCTTCCGCGAACCATCCATATCTTCGGCAATTCTCGACATACGTGGCATCGCCGAACGCCCCTTCACCGGTCCGCTCCCACCATCTATCAATCGTGATCTCCTGATTCCTGCCTTAGCGTCTGCCCTGATCGCGTTTGATCTAGGCACAGGCTATTTGAGGTTATGCCGTTTGGGCGAGATGATCTTCGGCAACAACGGATCGGCCCGTCGATGGGTTGGTTACGCAACTGCGTTAATGGCCATCCTTCTGCTAGCAAGCAGCAACAGCGGCGAGTTCATTTATGCGCGATTCTAAACTCTCCACGCAGCGCTTGCTTCTGCTGCTTCTACTGGGAGCAGCAACATTTGCGACCCTCGATTTCGGCATTTTCCGGTCACGCTTATACGATCGTTGGCTATCTCCGACATCCATCGCAGGATTCGCCTACTGGGTTGCTCACTTCGAGAAACTCAGGCCTGCGGATCCGGCAAGGGATGTCTTGCTTACTGGTGATTCGCGCATGAGCGAAGGGTTTTCTGCGCGGCTGGCCAACAGCGGCGCCTTAGGAAAGAAGCTCCACTTTGTCCAGGCCGGCATTCCGGGGACATCGCTTCGTTCCTGGTACTACTTGTTGAAGTATATGGATCCAAATGCCAATCGATATTTGGCCGTTGTCATCAGCCTCCCCAGCTATCGCGAAGTCTCTCCTGCAGAGCCGTCATTCGACGATCGTGAACTGGATGCCGATATTCTAGCTCCCATAATCACAACACGGGATTTTATCGACCTGGCGGACACATTCCCCTCTCCAGAAAAGCGTTTGGTGATGTGGTCGCATGCGGCGATTTGGGCACTCAATTATCGCATGGATGTACAAGACTTTCTGCTTCATCCAAAGCAGCGCATCAGAGCCACTCGCTGGCGCGTACGCATCGGCATCCATCTTGGCGACGAGTATCTTGGTCACCCGGAATCGATGACTGGGCTTGCTCTTAATTCTACAACGGGTGCGCTGGCATATCCTTCCAGATTGACCGCAAGCCAGAGACACATCGTGTTTGAGCGATTTGTTCATCCTTATAATTATTCAGCATCTGCATTTGATGCCTACACGAGCAAATGGCTAAGCCAAATTTGTGCCCGCTACGCACAAAGTAATACGAAAATTATCTTCGTACGCGTCCCTACTTCACCTCTCCCCCAGGTATTTCACGAATCGACAAAACCGTTGGCGCATTTCGCCAGAACGTTGACACGTTACTCCAATGTCACGTTTGTGGCCGAAGACTCATTTCTGAATCTCGAAGCCCCTGAATACTTTTTTGACACCAATCACCTCAATGCCCTAGGGAGAACTCGGTTCACAGCAGAATTAGTACCCGTGCTCAACGCGATGCTATCGACGTCAGAGAAAGGGATTTCCGAGGCTAAAGACTCGAGCTACACGACTAGTGGTGGTATCACGCAGACGCTTTCAAGCTCGCATAGCCTATAGTTAAAGCCGTGGCGTCCAAGGCTGGTGTAATGAAATGCTGGCTTCCGGTGTTCTATTGTTGCGGGTTCAAGAAACAGGTTGTTTCATCATTAGCAAAAGGTAATCCAGAATCATTATTCGCAAGGTCACCAGCCGAGTTAGGTGCAGTTCCAGCCCGGAGAAAAGGACGATGTTCAAATCCGCTAAATCCATTCTGCGTAAGGGCCTGAATCGGTGGACTCCCTGCCGACCCATGCCGCCACCGCCCTGGTGCATGAAGCTAAAATCGCATGCTGAATACGAACAGGTTCGTGAAATACAGTCGTCTCGCTTTGCCGCCCGCCGAATGATTGAAGGTGAGCTGGAAGAACAGCTGGTGGCTGACGGTACATCAGTGATGCCTGGTTACTGCTGGGTATGTCGCCGGGTCGAGTCATTTATCTATGACCGTAGTTACTCCGGCGAATCCAGTGTCAATTGGCGCGAACGACTCGTCTGTCCACGCTGCCGCTTGAATAATCGACTACGCCTGACCGCTCAAGTGCTCGATCGACTGGTTGGTCCCACTAAACCTCGAATCTATATGACGGAGCAGGTCACACCTTTTGCGAGATACGTGTCCAGCCGATATCCGTTCACCATCAAAAGTGAGTATCTCGGTCCGGAGTACAGCGCGGGGGCCTTCAATCTTCGAGGCGTTCGCCACGAAGATGTAACAGCACTGAGCTTTGAAAATAACTCTTTCGATTTTGTCTTGACTTTTGACGTACTTGAACATGTCCCCGCGTACAAATCTGCACTCCGGGAATTTGAACGTGTTCTAAGGCGAGGAGGGAAAGTCATTATGACGGTCCCGTTCGTACTTTCTTATGAGCATAGTCTCATTCGAGCCACGGTAGACGCCAATGATGGAGAAGTCCGACATCTTCTTCCCCCGGAATTTCACGGGGATCCTGTTGATCCGCAAGCGGGGATCCTTTGTTATTACCATTTTGGCTGGGATCTTCTTGAAGATTTTTATTCCTGCGGCTTCACCGATGTAAACCTCCACTTGTACTGGTCACTGGAGTTTGGCCACATCGGTCACGAGCAAATCATGATCGAAGCCACCAAATAGCGCGACTCTCCGGCTTGATTGGAAGATGACTCGCCCGGCGTTCTGGTGAACTTGAGAGAGCCCGCTCCGCTCGATGCGCCACGGCGCTCGTAGGTTGGACAGTCGAGTCTAAAATCACATTTGAGAGCCTCTGATTGTCCCTTGCTCGGCCGACAGTCATCCCCCCCCTTGTCTAGACAAGCTACACCCCTGCCAAGCGAGGAGAACCTGATGCGGCGAATGCTCTTTAGTCGATTGGGGGTCTGCCCATTCGTAGTATTTGGTGGGAATGCTTTCTCCAAAGAGGAAGATTGACGCTGGGACCGCCTCGATTTTCGGTCGGCAGCGCGACAACTGAAAGCGGTGCCTTCACAAACCCCTGCGCATCAGACCTACGGCGTATAGACCGCCACTCATGAATTCCAGGTGCTCCGGAACGCCTGTCTGGCGTGCGCATCGGCCTCCCGCTGCATTTGGCGTCATAATTGTGTAATCTTTCTTGAAGCTGACGAATTTTCCAGCTTTTGGTTTTTACATGCAGGGGGACTCGCAGATATATGCGCTAGCGCAAGCCCGAATAGCCGGTGCCTATCGCCTCAACTAAGACGGTCGAGTCTTACTGGAACGGCACCGGTTATAGGCAAGTGCATGTCAGCGCGGGGTATTTCATTTCGGCAGCCGTCCAGGCTGCTCAACAAAACTGGGGCTTTTCAAGTTCGACAAGAGCGATATGACTACTACGGGGGAGTCAATGAACGCAATTTGGTCACGAGCCAGAGAACGCGCCCGTGCTGTGATAAATGCCACAGGCCCATGGGCAATAGGTGCACGCGTGGCGATAATAGCGCTGGTGAGTACCGTCATCGCCTGCTGCTCCGATACAGCATGGTATTTCACCCTTGACCTTGGACTCATCTGGCGGAACGGCCTACCCATTGCGTTGTTTATCCTGCTTATCTATGGCCTCAGTGGTCGCTTTCTTCTTTCGATCGTTATAAGCAGCGGTATAACGCGTGCTGTTTATGCCTTAAGCGCGGTCAAGGTATTCAACCTAAATCAACCTCTTGTGCCGGGCGATTTAGTACTCGGAAAGCAGGTATTGAGTCACATGGGCTTTTTTGCCCACTATACGGGTCACCGTCTATATCTCCTGCTGTTGGCCGTTGCGGCATTTATGCTACTGCTCTACGGCATCTGGCTTGTGGAAGGCCGCTGGCCAAAGCCACGATCGTTGGCACGTGTAACAGTAACACTGCTGTCCGCCATCGCTCTTTTCACGCTCTACCAAGGTGCTGGTTTTTGGCGGAACGTTTATTCTCTTAATGCACTACCTGGTTTTCAGCCATGGGATCCCATGCAAAGCGTGCATCAAGTCGGGCTCATGGCAGGACTGGTCAAAATGACTCAGGACTCCGGCAGCCCAATCCCGCAACCTGATACGACCCTCGTTACAAGCTTCGCCCGGTCGCATGCTAAAGAGGTAGCCGCCCTAGCGACACGAAAGCCTCCTGCAGAGCTACCGGATATCGTCATGGTGCAGAGCGAAGCGTTCTTTGACCCTGGTGTGATGCGAGGAGTTAATTATGGGCAGTTTGTACCCAACTTCGAACGGATCGCTGCGACCGGAATCACGGGAAGCTTAACAACGCCCACCTACGGAGGTGGCACGATTCGCACGGAATTTGAAACCTTGACCGGTTATCCAATGGAGGCGTTTCCGGCCGTTACCTACCCCTATTACGGCCTTGCAGCTCGATGGATGCCAACTGTACCGCATCGCCTTGAAGCCTTCGGGTATTCAACTACCCTATTCCACCCATTTAGTGCAGGCTTTTGGAATCGGGATCTCGTCATGCCGCAACTAGGCTTTCAACATAGCTACTACGAGAACGATTTCCAGAACGCTGCTCACGCCGGCGAGTACATATCAGATCGAGCGCTTTTCAATTTCGTGCTGGCGCATCTCGACAATACTGAAACAACGCCCCAGTACGACATGGTTATCACCATGGAAAATCATGGTCCGTGGGACTTCAATCCCGGTCCACTAGCTCGACTACTGAAGGATCATCCACTGCCGCATGACCTCTCCCCTGCGGGTACCAAAGAAATGACCTATTACCTGTCTCATCTGGTCAACGGCGACCAGGCTCTCGGGGACTTTTCGAAAGCACTGATGGCGAGACGGCATTGGACAATCCTGATTTTCTACGGCGATCATCTTCCTGCATTGCCACATGCATTCGCTGACCTTGGATTCGACGATGGCAAAGCAAACATCGAGGAACACACCCGCTACATGTTGATATCCAACCGGCCACTAACACCACAGCGACTCAATCTCAGCGCGTATGAATTACCTAGCTTGCTATTCGACACCGTAGGCTTACCGGAGGACGGTGACCTAGCGGTCTCCTCCTTAATAAGAAGGCTCGCCAACAACAAGGATTCAATCCGGACCGAGAACTATCAGCAAGTGCTATTCAATGCGGCCGTGCTGGAAGTGAGTTGTAAAAAAAAGCTGAGTGAAACCGGATCTTGCAAACAGCAGACCCGATCGCCTATCGCGTCAGCAATATCGAACTAATAATCACTTCTAGAAATTATTTATATAAGTCATAGAAAATAAATAAAATGCGATGCACAATTCATAAAAATAATTATGAAACAATTTTCAACATTTTATACTATAGTATAAAATGTATGGATTGAGAAAAATCGAATAAAATTACATCCGAGGTCAAAAGGCGGCGTAAAACCCGTAAAGACCAAATATTGACAACATCCATCGAGTCTTGATCGATTTAAGCATGCCAGACCTTTAATAAACGCGATCAACTTACACGAGTAGAAAAGCCGTTTAGTTCTCCAGCTTGTCCAAAACATCCAAGACCACAATCAATTCAGCTGCAAGCATTCTCCCAAGGGCACGTTAAGTTGTTGGAAAAAAAGAATTGCGTAGCACCGAAACAATACGACCTGCAGCCTGACCGTCGCCATAGGGCGATACCCCTCGCGCCATCGCCCGATAAGCCTCCTCACTATCGAGTAAGCGTGACGCCTCCTCAACTATACGCGCCTCATCGGTACCAACTAAACGGACGACACCCTCATCAACGGCTTCCGGACGTTCTGTTTCGGCGCGCAGCACTAGAACGGGCTTGCCCAATGCTGGCGCTTCCTCTTGCACGCCTCCCGAATCAGTGAGTATCAAGCAAGCACGTTTCTGCGCCTCCACAAATGGTGCGTAATCCAATGGATCACAAAGTAGGATTCGTGGATGTCCACCGAGCAATTCGTGCGCAACCGTACTTACATTCGGGTTGGGGTGTACGGGATAAACGACCTCTATGTCGGCATATCGGTCAAGTAGCTGAAGAAGCGCACGACAAATCGCCCTAAATGGCTCCCCAAAATTTTCGCGACGATGAGCCGTGACCAATATCAATCTTTTTTTTGGATCAAGTGCGATATCTAAAGGCCATTCACTCGCGGCGACATCAAGCAAGGCATCGACCACAGTATTACCTGTAACGTGTATCGCGCTATCCGCAATACCTTCCCTCAACAGGTTTCGTCGAGATCGTTCAGTTGGGACAAAATGCCATCTAGCTAGATGTCCTGCCACTAATCTATTCATCTCTTCTGGGAAGGGATTATCGAGATCGTGTGTCCGCAGCCCCGCCTCAACATGACCAAAGGGTATTCGGCGATAGAACGCCACCAGTGCCGCCGCCATGACAGTTGTTGTATCGCCTTGCGCTAGCACGACGTCAGGCATTAGCGCGGTGAACTTTTCATCGAGCCCGGTGATCAACCGCGCGGTGAGTTCAGGCAGCGTCTGATTCGGACGCATGATGTCAAGGTCAACGTCAGGATGTATATCAAACAGCGCCAGCACCTGATCTAGAAGATGCCGATGTTGCGCTGTGGCTAGCACAGTCACGCGTGCCCACGACTCGCGCCTCAAAGCCTTTATCAACGGCGCCATTTTTATGCCTTCCGGGCGGGTACCAACAATACAAATGATATGCTTCATAAATTCTCTCGGTTCCAAAGTTCGCATGTAAGCGTCACGACACATATACGCGATTTAAATAAGCACGTGTTTAAACTTGATGCCTACTGATGCAAAATCAGATGTCCATTTTTTTCGACCAAGCAAATACCAACTACACCCGTACAGGGATCAACGCTATTTGCCGATAACTTAATTATCTTGACTGTAATCTCGCGATCTGCGTAATAAAGCCTTAACGCAGCACCTTGTGCCCACGAAAAGGGATCGAAGTATGGCTGTGCAACCCCAATAGTTACTTCGGATGGTACGGGTTCTCCCTTCATATCACGCACGTAGTCCTTCATCAAACGAAAGCTATAAGCTCCCTTTTGAAGATAGAAATTCTTAGACCATTCCCATTGATGAGAATAAAAAGGCCATCCAAGCAACACGAGAGCTAACAACACTGTCAGGGCCGTTGCCATTCCGGTGCGTGGCTTAATGGAGCACAGTGTCAGTGCAATAAAGAAATGCGGCGCATATAGGTAGAGCGTATTGTGCTGATTCGGCATGACGAGAACCGCCGCCATCAAGGCAATAGCAGATATTAAGCCAGCAAGAGCCGCTCTGGAGGTAAACCCGAGAACAACCAAGGCAATGAGCAACACATATCCCAATATCAGATAAGAGTGGCCTTGTATATAGAATGCCTGTGATACGTAATAAGCTGCATTATCAAGACAAGTTGACAGCGAAAACGTGAGCTTGTACGCGCCTTTCGAGACAAAGACCTCATCAAGTCGATATAGTCTAAGATAAATTAAGCCAAATACGACCGTTATCAGGATGTGTGGCACAAGACGTATGAGACGGCGATTAAACGACTGTCCTTTTATTACTAAAAATTCCCAACTCGTTAGAACTACAATCAAAGCCAAAGCAAATTCTTTGCAGCGAATCGCCAGAAAATGTGTCAAAGCTGCGGCGGTAACCAGCAACAATTTATTCCACCGCACTGCATTACTGGACTGGATATAAAACAGTACGCACAGTAGACACCATGTGGCACCCGCCAAGTCAAAGATGGCGCCCACCCAATGCACAGCTATAAGAGTACTGCACCAAGCCGCAGCAACTATAGCCGCTATTAATGCCCTATTCGTCGGCAATATCCGACGAGCCAATGAAAAAAAAACTGCACAATTGATGATATGCAGCAATAGCCATAGTACGTTATATGGATGGCTATCTAAACCGAACAACCGATACATCAAGAAAATAAATATGAATCCGGCGGGACGATCGTTATAAATGCTTTGCGGAAATATATGAAATATATCCGTCCATTTATCAAACGCTGCCCGTTCAAGCCAGCCCCAATCATCTGCATAGAAATAATGCGCTACGTTAAGCGTCCAAAAATTAACTGCCAACGCCGCCGCAATAACAGCTATCAAGCACGCCAGATTGCGCCATGGCATCATTGCCCTCATGCCTCGCGCTCCCTACCAGCATCACGATAATATTTTTTGACAAAATAAAGTGGGCGATTCTTTGTCTGATTGAACATCCTTCCAATGTACTCACCGAGAACACCAATTGCCACGAGCTGCACGCCACCAAGGAAAAGCACCGAGCACATCAGAGAAGGGTAACCAGCCACCGGATTTCCGAAGACCATTGTCTTGATGACGACGCAGAGCCCATAGCTTCCGGCAATGAATGCAACAAATGCCCCAAAATAAGAAGATACCTTCAACGGCGCGATCGAAAAGGATGTAATACCCTCAAGCGCAAAGTTCCATAGTTTGATGTAGTTAAACTTCGACTGGCCAGCAAAGCGCGGGTCCCTGTCATATTCCACGGCAATAGCATCATAGCCAATCCAGGCAAACAACCCCTTCATAAAACGATGCTGCTCACGTAATTGCAGCAATGCATCGACGGCACGACGACTAAGAAGACGAAAATCACCGGTATCTGCGGGAATCTCTACCCTCGACAGTCCTCCGATCACGCGATAGAAAAGACCTGCAGTGGCTCGTTTCAGCCAGGTTTCTCCGTGACGCTTACGCCTAGTGGCATAGACATTGTCAAAACCATCTCGCCAGCGACTCAAAAGTTCTGGAATCAATTCAGGAGGGTCTTGCAAGTCAGCGTCAATGATCACTACCGCATCGCCCCGACTGTAATCCATACCAGCCGTCATTGCGCTTTCTTTACCAAAATTACGACTAAGATCAATGCATGCAATGAGATCACTTTCTGCACAAAATTTGCTCAAAAGCGCCAAAGATCGATCCCCACTTCCGTCGTTGACGTAAATCACTTCAAATGACTCACCGACTTCCTGTAACACGCGCAGCAACCGAGCATGAAATTCAGGCAACACATCTTGTTCGTTATAAACTGGAACAACAATGCTAAGTGTTGGCACAACATCATTCATATTGATTAAGCCCATGTATCCTCCCTAATCGGAGCCACCCTCATTGGGCGCATGCACGATTGCCCTTGATAAATATCCTTACTAATTAAATCTTCAATCCGAGGCCGATCGAGACACCTTTCCGATGCGAGGCCATCCAAAAATGCCATTTAGCCACTTGAGCAATTTTCTGGGGAGCGTCTTCAAGCCAAGGACTGGCTGCTCAACAAAGTGCCACGAGAGTGCAGCCATAACAAGCGCGAGCACAAATGCGTAACATGCATTATGCTTCGGCCCCATCTCAGGGAAATGGTGAGCAAGCACCTGTTGCATCGGATAGCCCCATAAATAAATACCATATGAGTAGTCACCAAACCGATTGAATCCGTACCAGGGCAGGCAATGCGCAAAAGCAAATGAAAATTGTACGATCGCCATACCAAAGGCGAACTGATAGAGCGCTGTATCGCGTAGAAGATATGCAACCAGCACAGCGGCGGCTGCGTAGGACCATCCCACAGGAATGTATTCTTGAAATAAATAACACAGCGCGCCAAAGCCAAACATGGCAGCCAGATGCAAATATATACTAGGGATCATTAGTGTATCTGCTTCAGGGCGTGCAACACCTAAGCCGAAAAGCGTCAAAATAATCAAAATGCATAACCAGCGGCGTGACAATATGCCGACTATTCCGACTAATGCCACCCATAGATACATCCGGAACTCTGCCGGTAGAGTCCAGATTGCGCCATTAATAACGGCGTCTTGCGGATTACCAGAAAATACCCCAGGCAGCTTCCATATCATGGTGGTTTGCAGTCGGAGATTTTGTATAACGTAGTTCAATACACCGGGTTTCTGAAAATACTCAGACAACGGCAAAGTAGTGTAAATAGCACCCAACACAAAGGCCGATATAACGAGGCAGCAAAAATAAGCGGGATAAATTCGTAACAGACGCGCCCAGAGAAAATCAACTAAATGCCGGCGCCGTAGATAACTGCCCGTTATCATAAATCCGCTAACAACGAAAAAGATGTACACTGCCAGTGTACCTGAGTATGTTCCCCAACCAAGGCGAATAAATAGATCCGGCGACGCGCCTTTGACGTTCGCTACGGCGAGCCCGTGGCCGTAAATCACCATGCTGGCTGCAATAAAGCGCAGCAGCAGGAAATTATCCTGTCTTCGTGCCAGACCATCGGCAAGTGTCTTGACTGGCAAAGATTCACCTGCCTGCACAGCTTCGCCTCCTGTATTACCAGTTACGCGCATGATCGTTTCACCTTTCCCCGCGATACCCGTGAGGCTCCCAAACACCCCACTTGGCCTCATAGATTGCTCTATTTTTTTCGAACAGCGCCTGCCGCTTTTCTTGTTTTAATTTATTGAACGATGCTGACAGATTATGGTGAACGAACACATCGTCAGCACAAGCTATGTTCCAGCCCGCCTGCTCTACACGTCGGCAATAATCATCATCCTCGAAGAAACCGGTGCCAAAGGATTCGTCCAGCGACCCCACCTTTTCATATACATACCGAGGTAGCATGACGCAAAAGAACGCGGCCGTTCGCAACGGAGTCAACATCCCAACGTGGTGAGCCGTGTATTCGAAGGCTGCTTGCAGCATTTCATCCATATCGTTATAGGCGATATCAATGCGGGCCTCATTTCCTATGTTATTGGTGACCGGGCCAATCAAACCGAGTGTCTTCGAGCGCCGCAAATGGCCCATAAGCGTTGCTATCCAACCGGGCGTAACGTAAGTATCGTTATTAAGAAGCACCAGATAGTCACCAGACGCAACCTCAAGCCCTTGATTGTTGGCAGCTGCAAATCCACGATTATCAGTATTGAGAATAACGCGGCGATTGTTATCGGCCGCCACCCAAGTCTTTAGATACGCCGGAGTATCATCAGCCGAAGCGTTATCGACCACGATCATTTCGAGATTTGAATACGCACTATGCGACTCTAGGCTGTGCAGGCAGGCTTTCGTAAGTTCAAGATTGTTGTAGGTCACCACAATCACGCTAACGCGTGGCTCCGGTAACGCAGCAATACCCTCGACCAAATCATGCACACGATGCACCCAAGTCTGCTCAGCGGCAAACTGGCGGCGCTTTGCCATAAGGCCAGTATCTGGCTCAATTGCAAGTGCGTCTCCCACAGCTTCGACAAATGAAGGGTGGTCTATAGCGGTGCGTACGAGATCTCCAAATTGCCGAATTTCCGGTAATAGGATCGACACCACTTCTTTGCCAGCACTCAAATACTCATAAACTTTGACGGGGTTAGTGGCAAGGGTCAACGGTATCACCTGGAATGGCAGCAAACATACATCGAACCCGTACAAATAGAATGGCAGCTTCGAATAAGGTACTTCACCGGTAAACTGGATATTAGGCAGATGCCGCAAGCGCTGTTGCGCACCCGCCGTATCGGCCCCCACCATAAGCACTAAGCAATCATTAAAACGCTGCGCTATCTTTTCGAGCAAATCCAGATCAAACCATTCAGCAATGGCACCGTAATAGCCAATAACCCTACGCCCCTTGTGATCCTTGAAAGTTTCTTCTGGCGGATGAGCAAAGTGTTCGTACTGACAAGCATTGCGGACTATGAGCCGATTAGAGTTTTGCTTAGCGGTCTCTCCGTAAAGCCAATCCGACGTTACGACTAACAAATCAGCCGTGCGCATCAAGTCTGTTTCCCGCGCCAAGACCTCCGGGCTATTGTCGGCAAAGCCACCATGATGATCCATGCAGTCATAGACAATGCGCTGATTGGGCAAAATACGCGCCGTTTCCAGCCAGTAGGGATGTTGTATAAGAGATATGTTGGACGAACCACACGCCCAAGCAAGCATTTTCCCCACGCCAATCCGGAGTTGTTCCTGAGCATCTGGCGTCGGTATCGCATGGTAAATCGCTGGACTACCCTTAAGATGAAGTTGCACCCTGAACAATCTGCCATCGTTGTCGAGCGGCTCCACTACAAAACCAGGTTCTGCATGGTCAACGAAAAGGTTCGAGATATAGAACACGCGATGACCGCTTGCAGCCAGTTCCCGCGAAAGGTGTTGAGGGCGCTGAATGCGGAAATGCCAATCTATCACTGACCAGACAAAAAAATCAGGTCGATTAGGCATCTGTGATGCAGGACGGATATTCGAAATATCCCTGGCGTCAGGCAGTAACGAGGAAGTAGCCATATTAGCTGCATCTTTGCGCTGAAGTAGGTGCTGCAGTTTTGCACGGTCTCCATTACTAACACCTCGATGACGAAGCATGCGAGCGATCACGCGCAGTGGCCGCGTCAAACGCCAAGAACGACTTGCCTTGATCATCTGAAGCTCATTACTTGCTTCTTCAAGCAGATGGATCCGTGCTCTGAATTTCACAATTTCGCCGCGTGCAGCAATCAGCCGCTCATTTTGTCCGTTCAAATTGTCTCGTGTTTCGGCCAGTTCCAACTGAAGACGTTCCTGCGCGGCTTTGGCCACCATAATTTCAGCTGCCTGCCTTAGCTCTACTTGCTCTAACTGAGCCATCTTGACGCTCAGTTGATCACGCAGTGATTTCGGATGCAGATCTGCAATTAGTGGACGCACAAATTCGAAGTGAACCATCATTGCATTTAGGCGACCCTCAAACTCCGACCACGTCTTCTGACCCCACGCCACCTCACGACTGGTCTCGTAAATGTCGAACAAAGGATGCGACCACGTGCCAGGCAACAAATCCTTCACCCGATCTCGTCGTTGATGTCGCAAATCCCCCCGCAAGTGGGCATCAACTTCTATTGCGCAAGCCGCGGATGAAACGGGCCAATCAATCTCAAGATCGGCAGCCATCCGCGACATGCAAAAGCGCCAGTCACTCAACAGGTCGTTATAATCGACCACACAGCGCGACAACCCATGCGACTCCTTAACCGGCTCCACAAGATGACGTAGCCATATCAGCGAAGCTGAAGCAGCCGACAGACCATTCCGGTGGATTAACGAGCCAACAACTTCAGCCGGATCGCGCATCGCAAAAATCAGCTTCGGCTGAATATTCAAGCGCGCGAGCGCAACCGACCATAGCGGGAAGAGACGGCATAATCTTGGATCCTTGACGGCCCAGATCGGAGTTTCGCCAAATTCGCTGGCAATCAGCGTCATCAGCTCATCAAGAAAGACTGCCGTCTGCGGCTCATGAAGCCAATCTTCGCGAAGTTCTCGCGGATCATCCCAGCTTGAATTGAGCGCACTTAGTAGGCGCTCATGAAATCGCACAAAGTGCTGATTTTCCCAGAAGCCCGCTTCATTATCGAAGGCAGCCTCAGGTAAATCCGATCCTAACGGCACGCCATGCAAGTTCAGAACGCGTGTCAGCGCCGAGGTCCCACTACGGTGCATGCCCAGTACAAGCAAAGCCTGTCTACGATTGCGCTGCTCTTGGCTCATGCCTCTACCTTGCTAGCATCCATTAGATAAATATCGGGTATCACGCAGAAATCGATCAACCCAGTTGCCAGTCGCTCAGGCTGGGGCATGACACGGAACATCGCTGCATCGATCAGTCGATCGATGTAAGTCTCTTCTTCACCGAGACGCGCCAACACACCTGCATTAGTGAAGTAGGTTCCTGCATCGAGCAGGCAGCGAAAGCGAAAGCGCACTTCGACACTTTTACCTGCCTCCACCAACGCGATCGAGTCTTCCGGCAAGCTGCTGGCACCACCACCCAACTCAAGCCCTGTCAAAGTCTTGATCAGCATTCCACAACGGATTCCCGCTGCGGCTTCCTGAAAGTCCACACGATAGACGTAGACATATTCATCGCCGGCATGAAGTACATTCACCTTGCGCCCGTCGGGTGTCTCGATGTGGGGCTGGTTGATGTGCGCCCCCCGAGTGTCATAACGGACAGTGCTCCTGGGCACCAACCCTTCATCGAACCATCCACGTGATCCCTTTGATTCCGCTGTTGAGGGAAGCTCGCTTGCCGAAGCAACCACCCGTGCATCCTGCCGATCTATATCCGACAGACCGAGCGAGATGTCACTCTGTGACGCTTCATCCTCTTCGCGCTCCGAACGGATCATTTCACGTATCGCCGCAGCGCGATCCTGTGGTACGTAAAGCATCTTGTGATAACGAGATACCACGAACTTGGGTGACCCCTGCGTCAAGAGTTCACCATGGTCCAACAGAATGGCGCGATCGCACAATTGGGTGACGATGCCCGCCGAATGAGAAACAAAGAGCACGGTCGCCCCGTCGTCACGAATACGGTTGATTCGTGCGAAGCATTTGCGCTGAAACGCCTCATCACCCACTGACAGCGCCTCGTCAACCACGAGGATATCTGGTGTTACATGGATCGCCACAGCAAACGCCAGACGGACATACATGCCGCTGGAGTAACATTTGACGGGCTGATCCATAAACTCGCCAATTTCCGCGAATGCAGCGATTTCATCGAAGCGCGCATCAACTTCTTGCCGGCTGAGTCCGAGCACGGTGCCATAGAGAACGACGTTTTCGCGCCCAGTGAACTCCGGATTGAATCCAGCACCAAGTTCAAGCAATGCAGCGATACGACCACTGATCTGAATCTCACCCGTCGTGGGTGTCAGCGTGCCGCAGATGATTTGCAGAAGAGTCGACTTACCAGACCCATTTCGCCCAACGATGCCAAGTGTTTCACCCTTGCGTACGTGAAGGGTTATATCTCGCAGTGCATGAAACTCCTGATACCAACGATGCTTCGCCGAGCGCGGAGACATCATCTGGTACAGCCGATGTATTGGTTTGCTGTAAACCGGAAATGCCTTACCTACCCGCTCGACACGGATCGCTAGATCAGATGACATCGGCAAACCCCCGTCGTGTCAAACGGAATGCCGCATAACCCAAGTACAGTACAGCCAATGCCAACAGGGCATAGATCCCCAACCCGATCCAGTCAGGAAGCTTGCCCCATAAAGCAACGTTACGTGCCTGGTCGATGATGAAGGATAGTGGATTGATCATTAGCAACCAGCGATACCGCACCGGCAAGGCATCAATCGGAAACATGGCCGTGGAGAGAAACAGCATTGCAGTGGTCAGTACACCGGTAACTTGGCTTATGTCGCGCAGGTAGACACCCAGTGCCGCCAGCAGCCATGACACCCCCAACGTCAGTATGACCAGCGGCAGCAGCACCAATGGAAGCAACACAATCGTCCATGCCACGCTGTGGTCCAGCACAATATGCAGGACCAGAAACACCAGGAAATTCATGAAGGTATGAAACAGCGCTGATGCAACCATCGGCCACGGTAAAATTTCGAGCGGAAAGATTACTCGTTTGACGAAATTGGCATTTCCGGTAATCAAATGGGGAGATCGATTGAGGCACTCCGCAAAGAATCCGTGCACGATCAGCCCAACAAACAGAATGATCGAATAATGCACATGCCCCTGCGCAGCCTGCGGCCACCTTGACTTCATTACAAAGCCAAAGGCAAACGAATACACCATCAGCATCAGAAATGGACTAATCAGCGACCAGAGCAAGCCGAAACTAGCACCACGATATCGTCCTAGCACGTCACGTTTGGCCAACTCTATTGACAGCGACCGATAGACTCCGAGCGCGCCAAACGGCCCCGGAGCTGACGAAGTGCTGGCGCGGGCAGCGGGAAACTCCAAATTACTATCTCCGTTAGTTACTCAGCGGCGAATTCGCCTTCACCGATCCAGCGCGATGGCCAGTTCGTTGCGCAGATCGGCGAGATCCTCAACGCCGACGGACAATCTGATCAGCCCATCGCTGATACCCAGCCTTTTGCGGTTGGCGGCCGGCACGGAAGCATGGGTCATGATGGCAGGATGCTCAATCAGGCTTTCTACACCCCCCAGCGATTCGGCAAGCGCGAAGAGTTCACATCGCTCAAGCACACGCCGCGCCTTTTTCAGTCCACCTTTCACTTCGATTGAAATGATGCCACCGAAGCCGTTCATCTGCCGCTTCGCCAGCGCATGCTGGGGGTGACTCTTGAGACCAGGATAGATAACTCGTTCGACCGCAGCATGTTTCGCCAGCCATCCAGCCAACTCCAGCGCGCTCGCACAGTGCGCTCGCATACGCAGATGCAGTGTTTTCAGCCCGCGCATCGCAAGAAAGGCATCGAAAGGCCCGGCAATGGCCCCGACGGAATTTTGCAGGAACGCCATCTGCTCGGCCATGCCCTTGTTGCCAGCCACGACAACTCCGCCGACCATATCCGAATGACCATTGAGATACTTTGTAGCCGAATGCAGCACCAAGTCTGCTCCGTATTCCAGTGGGCGCTGGAGCATGGGTGAACAGAAAGTGTTATCCACAACGAGGATCAAGCCGTGTTTCTTGGCAAAGCGGGCCACCTTGGCGAGGTCCACCAACTTGAGCATGGGATTGGTGGGCGTTTCAGCCCAGATCATGCGTGTGTTCGGCTTGAGAGCCGCTTTAAGCGCATCACCGTCATTGAGGTTGATAAAACTGAAGTCTAGCCCTGCCGACCGGCGCCGCACGCGCTCGAAAAGGCGGTAGCTGCCACCATAGAGATCGTCCATCGCAATCACATGACTGCCTGAATCGAGCAGGTCCAGCACGGTAGCCGCGGCGGCAAGACCTGAGCCGAACGCGAAGCCGGCTACGCCACCCTCCAGATCCGCTACACAGCGTTCATAGGCCATGCGCGTAGGATTTTGCGTCCGGGAATATTCATAGCCCTTGTGCACCCCGGGGCTCTGCTGCACATACGTCGAGGTCGCATAGATCGGCGTCATGATCGCGCCGGTACTGGGATCCGGCTGCTGACCAGCGTGAATGGCGCGAGTGCCCAGGCCCAACGGATCGCTCTTGATTGATTTCTTCATGTTTTCCCTGGCCCTATGGTCTGAAACGTTTGCGCCATAAACCCACCATATTACCTGTTACGCCTGAATAGCTGAAATTAAAGCGTTAATGAGAGAGCTTGCCCCAGATACGCTCCCAAACGAGTCAGTCGTTGCGATCATCCCTTGCAGCCATTTGAACTGGGGGAATGTTTGACCACTTGGCTCACTGGATCCTGCTAGCTTTCTTTAAAGGGCTGCGGTTCGGCGCCAAGCGGCAATCCGAACTCAACGCTAGGGCATGAACACTTCTTAACAGCCCACCCTACCCATCCCTATGACAAAATACCGGGCCACTTTGGAGAGCCCGATGAAAACACTGCTCGTGACCGGCGGAGCCGGCTTTATTGGCGGCAACTTCGTACTTAAAGCCGTGGCCGATGGCCTGCGCGTGGTTAATCTCGATGTGCTTACCTACGCCGGTAACCTCGACACTCTCGAGCCTTTGGCGCACAACGATCGGCATGTTTTCGTGGAAGGTGATATCGGCGACCGCACCCTGGTCGGGCGCCTGCTCGCTGAATACCGCCCTAGCGCCGTGGTGAATTTCGCCGCTGAATCGCACGTCGACCGCTCCATCGACGGCCCGGCTGCCTTCGTCCACACCAATGTGGTAGGTACGCTGGGGTTGCTCGAATCCACCCGCGACTACTGGCGCGGGCTAGACGGAGAGGCCAAGGAGGGGTTCCGCTTCCTGCACGTCTCCACCGACGAGGTCTATGGCTCGCTGGGCGAGGACGGCAAATTCACCGAAACCACCCCCTACGCCCCCAACTCTCCCTATTCAGCCTCCAAGGCCGCCTCGGATCACCTGGTGCGGGCCTTCCATCACACCTACGGCCTGCCCACCCTCACCACCAACTGTTCGAACAACTACGGGCCGTACCAGTTTCCTGAGAAGCTCATCCCCCTGACGATCCAGAAGGCGCTGAAGGGAGAGCCGCTGCCGGTCTACGGGGACGGCCTGAATATCCGCGACTGGCTGTTCGTAGGCGATCACTGCTCGGCCATCCGGCGAGTGCTGGAAGCGGGCCGGGTGGGCGAAACCTATAACGTGGGCGGCAACGCGGAGCGCACCAATATCACGGTGGTGAAAACCATCTGCGCCCTGCTCGATGCCAGAAAGCCCCTTGCCGATGGCCGCAAGCGCGAATCGCTCATCACTTACGTGAAAGATCGCCCCGGTCACGACCGCCGCTATGCCATCGACTCCAGCAAGCTGCAGCGCGAACTGGGCTGGCAGCCTTCGCAAAGTTTTGAAAGCGGCATCGAAGAAACCGTCGACTGGTATCTGACGAACCAACCTTGGGTGCAACGCGTGCTCGACGGCAGCTACCGCATGGAGCGTCTGGGCGCATGAGTACACGCAAGGGCATCATCCTGGCCGGCGGATCCGGCACCCGGCTTTATCCCATTACGCAGGCGGTGAGCAAACAGCTGCTGCCGGTTTACGACAAGCCGATGATCTTCTATCCGCTTGCCACGCTCATGCTGGCAGGCATACGGGACATCCTGGTGATCAATACGCCGCATGAGCAGGCGCTTTTCCAGCGCTTGCTGGGCGATGGTTCGCAATGGGGTGTTTCCATTCAATACGCGGTGCAGCCTTCGCCTGACGGGCTGGCTCAGGCATTTCTCATCGGCCGCGACTTCGTCGGCAACGATCCAAGCTGCCTGGTTCTTGGCGACAACATCTTTTACGGCGTAGGCCTCACGGAACGCCTCAAGCGCGCAGGCACTCGTCAACAAGGCGCCACGGTATTCGGCTATTGGGTACGCGATCCTGAGCGATATGGGGTTGCCGAGTTTGATACTCAGGGACACGTCATCGGGCTGGAAGAGAAACCCGCCAAGCCCAAGTCCCATTACGCCGTCACGGGTCTCTACTTCTACGACTCGCGCGTCTGTGACTACGCTGCCGAACTGAAGCCATCGCCGCGCGGCGAGCTGGAAATCACCGACCTCAACCGCCGGTATCTGGAAGACAACTCGCTCCACCTGGAACAGTTGGGCCGCGGCTACGCCTGGCTCGACACCGGCACGCATGAATCGCTGATGGAAGCGGGCAATTACATCGAGACCATCGAGAACCGGCAGGGCCTGAAGGTATGTTGCCCGGAGGAAGTGGCCTACGGAAACGGCTGGATCGATGCGGAACAAGTCAGGCGTCTTGCCGCTCCGCTCCTGAAAACCGGCTACGGCCAATATCTCCTGCATCTCATCGAACAAGGCAACCTTCAATGAAGGTCATCCAGACCTCGCTACCTGGCGCTGTCGTCATCGAGCCGCAGGTCTTCGGTGACGCGCGCGGCTTCTTCTATGAAAGCTACAACCAGGCGAAATACGCCGCGGCAGGCATTACTGCCGCATTCGTACAAAGCAATGTATCGCGCTCCAGCAAAGGCGTGCTCAGAGGGCTTCACTACCAGTGGCCCCATCCGCAAGGCAAGCTGGTCAGCGTGCTGGAGGGCGAGGTCTACGACGTCGCCGTGGACATCCGCCGCGGCTCGCCCACGTTCGGTCAATGGGCCGGCGTGATGCTTACCGCCGATAACCATCGTCACTTCTGGGTTCCCGAGGGTTTCGCACACGGTTTTTGCGTGTTGTCCGAGCACGCCACCTTTACCTATCAATGCACGGCGCTCTATGACGCGAAGGCTGACGCAGGCATCCGCTGGAACGATGCCGCGCTTGGAATCGATTGGCCGGTGAGCGCGCCTCAGCTTTCCGAAAAAGACAACAAAACGCCGCTGCTTGCGGATGTCCCTGCTGACCGATTGCCCGTTTTTGCCGAATGAACATTCTGCTACTGGGTGCGAACGGCCAACTTGGCCGCAGTTTTATCGAAGACGGCGGTCTTTCTTCCCTCGGAAAACTTGTCGCCGCAAGCCGGGACGGTAAACGCTTCGACGACGGTGCCGCTGAAATCGCCGATCTCTCGGCACCCGCGACCCTGCCCGCCCTGTTGGATCGGGTGCGTCCCGACATCATCGTCAACACCGCGGCCTATACCGCTGTGGATCGCGCCGAGCAGGAAGAAGCGCTCGCGACCACGATCAACGGCGAAGCGGTGGGTGTGATCGGCCGCTGGGCTGCCGCTGCGGGATCCTTGGTGGCGCACTATTCCACCGATTACGTTTTTGACGGCAACGCCACGTCACCTTATGCCGTTGACGCCGCCACAGCACCGCTCGGTGCCTATGGCCGCAGCAAACTGGCGGGCGAGCAGGCCCTGCAAGCCAGTGGTGCCGCCCATCTCCTGTTGCGCACCGCATGGGTATACGCACCCCATGGCCACAACTTCCTGCGCACCATGTTGCGCCTGGGCGCCGAACGGGAGGAACTGCGCGTCGTCGCGGATCAGCATGGGGCTCCGACCAGCACCGATCTCATCGTCCAGGGCACACTAGCTGGCTTGCGCGCATGGCATCAGGCCGATACGACGTTGCGCCGGAAGATGCAGGGCACGCACCATCTGGTCGCCAGCGGCCATACCAGTTGGCATGGCTTTGCGAGTGCCATTTTTGAGAAGGCCCACGCCGCCGGTCTGCTGAAGCGCATCCCACGAGTGATGCCGATCGGCACCGCCGACTATCCCACGCCGGCCCAGCGCCCCGCCTGGTCCGTACTCGACAACAGCGGCTTCCCAGCCTGCTTCGGCTATGCTTTGGCCGATTGGCGGGAGGGCCTGGACGATGTCATCACTACCCTTTCCAAGCAGGCTCATTGAACCATGCTGATTCCTTTGGTCCTCAGCGGCGGCAGCGGTACGCGCCTTTGGCCGGTGTCGCGCAGGAACATGCCCAAGCAGTTCCTCTCTCTTAGCGGCGATGGCACCTTGTTCCAGCAAACGGTGCTGCGCACGCAAAAACTGCCGGACGTCGCCGCGCCGATCATTGTCGCCAGCGAAGATCACCGCTTCCTGGCCGCCGATCAGCTGCTCGAAGTCGGCGTCGACGGGGCGACCATCGTGCTTGAGCCAGTCGCTCGCAACACAGCGCCGGCCATCGCCCTGGGGGCACTCAAGGCACTCGAACGCGATCCGCAAGCCTTGCTGCTGGTGCTGCCCGCAGATCACTTGATCGGGGACGAACAGAGTTTCACCGCCGCTGTGCAGCAAGCGTTGCCAGCAGCCCGCGACGGCTGGCTGGTCACCTTCGGCATCCGGCCGGATCGTCCCGAGACGGGCTTCGGCTATATCCGCCGCGCCGAGTCCATGGGCGGCAATGCTTTTCGCGTCGAGCGCTTCGTGGAAAAGCCGGACCAGGCCACTGCCCAGAGCTATGTCGCCGACGGAAGCTATGACTGGAACTCAGGCATGTTCCTGTTCAAGGCGGCACGCTATCTGGAAGAACTGGGCCAGCACGCTCCCGCCATGCTTGCAGCGGTGCGCGAGGCTTACGCCACCGGACACAGCGATCTCGATTTTGTGCGCGTGGATGCCGAGGCTTTTGCCAAGGTGCCGGATGATTCCATTGACTATGCCGTCATGGAAAAAACCTCGCGTGCCGCGGTGATTCCGGTCAGCTGTGGATGGAGCGATATCGGCTCATGGTCGGCCCTATGGCTTGCCGGCGAACGCGATGAGCAAGGTAACCTCTGTGAAGGCGATACCCTCGCCATCAACACACGCAATTCCTTGCTGCGTTCGCACGACCGCCACATGATCGCGACGGTTGGCCTGGACGACGTGATCGTCGTCAGCACGCCGGATGCCACCTTGGTGGCGCATCGCGATGCCGCGCAGGACGTCAAGAAAGTCGTCGATCATCTGAAAGCCTCCGGCCGTACCGAGCACTCCTTTCATCGCGTGGTGCATCGCCCATGGGGCAGTTACGACTCGCTGGAAGCCGGCGGCCGTTTCCAGGTGAAGCGCATCGTGGTCAAACCCGGCGCCAGCCTGAGCCTGCAAAAGCACCACCATCGCGCTGAACACTGGATCGTGGTGTCCGGCACGGCGGAAGTCACCTGCGATGACAAGGTGTTTTTGCTGGCAGAAAACCAAAGCACCTATATCCCGCTCGGCAGCGTGCATCGCCTGCGCAATCCCGGCAAGGTGCCGCTTGAATTGATCGAGGTGCAATCCGGCAGCTATCTCGGTGAAGACGACATCGTGCGCTTCGACGATGTTTACGGGCGCGCCTGACTCGGCAGCTCCAGGCAGATCGACATCCACGTGACTTGATCCTGTCGCGCAAGGCAGTTGCAATACCTGCTGCTCGCTGCGCGTCGCAGCGAGCACGGCTCAAGGAAACCGCGGATGTCTTACCTTACTCACTGCTTAAGTGCACGCCGCATGCTGGCGTGCCTTCGTCTAGGTCTGATCGCGCTGGTCGGCATGTTGTCCCTTTCAGGTGCGTGCCTGGCTTCAGCGACCCACGCCATGCCACCGGTACGGCACGTCTTCATCATCATGCTGGAGAACGAGTCCTACCAGGTGACGTTCGGACCGCAATCGATTGCCCCCTATCTCGCGCACGAGTTGCCCAAGCAAGGGGCCATGCTTCCCCATTATTACGGCGTGGGTCACTACAGCCTGGACAACTACATCGCCATGATCAGCGGGCAGGCTCCCAATCCTGCCACGCAGGGCGATTGCGCCACTTACACCGAATTCGTCGCTACCGCCAAGAAGCCGGATGCCTACGGACAGCTGCCCGGCACCGGCTGCGTCTACCCCAAGAGCGTCAGCACTCTCGCCAACCAGCTCACCCACGCAGGCTTCAGCTGGAAGGCTTACATGGAAGACATGGGGGCGGACCCTTCACGCGAATCGGCCACCTGCGGGCATGTCGCCATTGGCGCGCCGGATATCACTGAGCACGCCACACCCAAAGATCAATACGCGGCCAAGCACAATCCGTTCGTCTACTTTCATTCGATCATCGATGATGCGAAGTATTGTGGCAGCCACGTCGTCAATCTCGATCACCTGACGTCCGATCTCTCGCATATCAAAACCACGCCGAACTTCAGCTACATCACGCCCAATCTCTGCCACGATGGGCACGATGCACCTTGCAAGAATGGCGAACCGGGCGGCCTGATTTCGGCCGATGCCTTCCTGCGCACCTGGGTGCCACGCATCGTCAACTCGCCTGCTTTCAAGAAAGACGGCTTGCTTGTCATCACTTTCGATGAAGGCACCGACGGCAGCGCCTGCTGCCATGAGAAAGGCCTGCCTGGCGGTCCGCAACCGGGTGGAAAAATCGGTCCCGGCGGCGGCCAGATCGGTGCTGTGCTGCTCTCGCCTTTCATTGCCCCGGGCACCACCTCAAACGTGGATTACAACCATTACAGCCTGCTGCGCAGCCTGGAGGATATCTTCGGACTGCCGTATCTCGGCTATGCCAAGGATGACCAGCTGCACACCTTCGGTCGCGACGTGTTTACCGCTCACCCTGCTTCATCGAAGTAACACACGGCCGAGCCCTGCATAAACCTCAAGCGCCTCCCTCTGTCTACAGAGGGAGGTCGCGCAGTACGGCTTAGCCAGATCCGTCGGTGCCGCTCATTTTTCGGCAAGTGTCACAGGCTGAGGTACGCCCATCGCCTGAAATAGCGCCGCCGTATCGGCCAATCGCGCCGTCCTCGCCTGGATCGCCGCCAATGTGGCGCTCTGCCAATGCTGTTCACTGAGAACCATCGAGGGATACGAAACCGCGCCCAGGCGGTAGCGTGCATCCGCATCGGTGAACGATTGCTCCGCGGCATCGGCTCCCCACTGCGCGGCCTGCAAGGTCAGGGCATCCTGATTCAAGGCCGTCAAGGCGTCGGCCACGTTCTGGAACGCATCGAGCACGGTCTGCTGATAATGCGCGATGGCTGCGTCATAACTCGCCATAGCCGCCTTGCGCTGCGCGATAAGCGCACCACCATGGAAGATCGGCTGGGTAAGCGAAAGACCTGCGCTCCAGACCGCGCCGGTGGCGGTAAACAAGTTCGATGGTTTGAATGCGGCGCTACCCAGCGATGCGGACAAGGCGATGTGCGGAAAGAGATTCGCCGTCGCCACACCCACCTGCGCCGAGGCAGCATGCACGGCCGCTTCGGCAGCGAGCACATCCGGACGCTGCTGCAATAGCTCGGAGGGAACACTCACCGGTACGTCATGAGGAAGGTGCAACTGATCCAGGGCGAGATTGCGCGGAGCCTGATCCGGCGTACGGCCCATCAGCACGGCCAAGGCATGCCGGGCACGTTGAGCTTGAGCCCGCAAGGATGGCAAGGACGTGTCGATGCTTGCCGCTTCCTGTCGCATGCTCAGTACATCATCCTTCGATGATGCGCCGAGCTGATAAGCATGTTCGGTCAAGTCGACCTGCTTATGGGCGAGGCTGGAAAGTCGCTCACTGGCGCGCACCTGCTCTTCCAGTGATGCCGCATTGATCGCTGTGATCACGATATTGGCCGCCAAGGCACGCTTTGCCGCGTCGAACTCATACGATTGCTGATCGACTTGCGCTGCGACCTGGGCGATACCCTGCCGTGTGGCGCCAAACAGATCGAAGTTGTAGCTCAGTGCGAGCTGCCCGGCATACACATCGTAGAGATTGGTAGGTGGCCCGAAATCCGGAAAGCCCAAGGCTTTTTGACGGCTGGCTTGCGTTTGCGCATCCACCGTTGGCAACAGATTGGCACCCATTTGTGCACGCAGCAGCTGATGTGCGGCTTCTAGCGTATGCCGGGTCGCGGTCAATGACGGATTATTGCGCAACCCTTCTTCCACCCACGCGTTGAGCGTGGCATTGCCATAGGCATGCCACCACTCCGGCACCGCGCGCGCACCCAAGCTGAAGTGCTGGGCTATGCCGTCTACTTTGGCGCTATCTGCAGGCATCGATGCTGCCGTATAGCGGACGGGCGAAGGTGAAGCCGGCGGCGTGGCCGGTGGTGCAAAAGCGCAGCCCGCCAAAATCAGCACACCGGCCAACCTTACGATGCGTGCGGACGATCTCATGCTGGTTGCGGGCCTCATGGCGCAGCCTCCTGATGTATCGCTGGTTCATCGGCGCGTACGCGAAACCAGGTCGCGTACAGTGCAGGCAAATAGAACAACGTCAACACGGTTGCCACGGTAATGCCACCCATCAAAGCCGTTGCCATCGGCCCGAAAAAATTGCTGCGCAAGAGCGGAATCAAGGCCAGCACAGCAGCAGCTGCCGTCAATGTGATGGGGCGGAAACGTCGCACCGTCGCGCCGACGATGGCTTCCCAGCGCGAATGACCGGCATGGATATCCTGCTCGATCTGATCCACCAAAATGACCGAATTGCGCATGATGATGCCGAACATCGCAATCGTGCCAAGCATCGCTACAAAGCCGAACGGCTGATGGAACAACAGCAGCGCAAGGATCACACCGATCAATCCAAGCGGCGCAGTCAACACGACCATGAAAGTACGTCCGACGCTCTGTAACTGGATCATCAGCAAGGTAAGCACGGCGACGACCATCAACGGCATCTGCGCGTTGATCGAACCCTGCGCTTTCTCGTTCTGCTCGACCGAACCCCCAACTTCGACGCGATACCCAACGGGCAAATGACTTCGGATATCGGCCAACTTCCGGTCGACCGCATTCGTAACGTCGAGACCTTGTGCGCCGCCACGGGTATCGGCTTCCACGGTAATCGTGGGCTGGCGGTCGCGCTCCCAGATGACACCGTATTCGAGCCCGTAGCTGACATGGCCGAGTTGCGTCAGCGGAATCGCGGTACCGCTCGGCGTCGGGATGGCCAATTGCTCGATCTGCCCCGGATCGATGCGATCACCCTTCGCACCACGCAGGTCTACCGCAATCAGCTTGTCGCGCTCGCGCAACTGCGTCACCGTTGTGCCGGAAAGATTCATCGCGAGAAAGTTGGCGATGTCTTGCGAACTGATGCCCAGCTGCCGTGCCTTGAATTGATCGACCTCAAAGCGAACGGAGCGCTCGGCCGGCTCGTCCCAGTCAAACTGCACATTCGTGGTGCCGGGATCGGCGCGCATCACTGTCGCTACTTGCTCGGCGATACCGCGCACGGTGGCAATGTCATCGCCTTCCACCCGGAACTGCACCGGAAAACCGACCGGTGGACCATTCTCCAGACGGCTGACGCGCGTACGCACCGCGCTGAAATCACGCCTCAATTCACCTTCGAGGAAGCCTGCCAGCTGCTCACGCTGTTTTACGTCCTTGGCCGTAATCACGAATTGCGCGAAGTTGGGCTGGGCGAGCTGCTGATCCAAAGGCAGATAGAAGCGCGGTGCGCCGCTACCGACAAAGCTGACGTAATGGGCGATTTCCTTGCGCCCCTGCAGCACCGCTTCCAGCCGCTTGGTCTCACGCAATGTCGCCGCATACGAAGCCCCTTCCGGCAAGCGCAGATCGACTAACAGTTCGGGACGATCCGAACTGGGAAAAAATTGCTTGGGCACCAGGGCAAAACCCGCCAGCGCCACGACGAATAACGCCACCGTGGAAATCAGGACCAGCCAGCGATACCGCAGACAGACATCCAGCCAGCGGCGAAAGCGGCGATAGAACGCCGTGTCGTAAATTTCGAATTCGTCGCCGTTATGCACCGGCTCCACGGCTTTGGCGGCCCTGGCCTCGCGCCAGCTTCGCGGCAGCAGCCGTGCCCACCACTCCTGCCCGGGTTTGGCACGTTCATGGTGTTCCGGCAGCATGTGATAACCGAGCAATGGAATCACGATCACCGCAGCCAGCCAGGACACCAGCAGAGCGATCGCCGACACTTCAAAAATCGAGCGCGTATATTCGCCCGTGCCCGATTTGGCCAGGGCAATCGGCAGGAATCCTGAGACGGTGACCAGTGTGCCCGTGAGCATGGGAAACGCCGTGCTGGTGTAGGCAAAAGCCGCAGCACGCACGCGCCCCCAGCCTTGTTCCAATTTCACCGACATCATCTCGACTGCAATGATGGCGTCATCGACCAAGAGTCCCAGCGCCAACACCAAGGTGCCTAGCGACACCTTGTGCAGGCCAATGTCGAACAGGTTCATGCACAGCGCCGTCGCAGCCAGCACAAAGGGAATGGAAATCACCACCACCATGCCAGTGCGAAAACCAAGGCTCAGCAAGCTAACTAGCAGCACAATGGTCACGGCTTCCGCAACGGATTCGAGAAAGTCGTCGACAGAAAGCGATACCGCACGCGGCATGCTGGTGACTTCCGACAATTTCAAACCTGCAGGCAGACGCTTCTGCAGCAAAGCGGTCTCTTGATCCAGCGCCTTGCCGAGATGGATGACATCGCCACCGGGCTGCATGGTCACGCCGATGCCCAGCACCTGCTTGCCCATGAAGCGCATCGTTTCGCTGGGCGGGTCGTCATAGCCACGCCGGATGGTGGCGATATCACCGAGGCGAAAGCTCTTGCCGTTGATGTGCAGCAGCGTATTGGCTAATGCATCCATATCGTGATATTGACCACTCGGCCTGACGAAGACGCGATCGTCCGGTGTCGTCAGTACGCCGGTCGACGCCACTGCATTCTGTTGGCTGATCGCCTGCCCGATCTGTTGCGGGCTGATACCCAGTTTGGCCAATTTCGCGTTCGCGATGTCGATGTAGATATGCTGGTTCTGATCGCCGAAGTAATCGACCTTGGCCACACCCGGTACATGCAGCAGTTCGACACGCAACTGGTCGGCATAGTCGTGCAATTGCGCGGGCGTATAGCCATCGCCCTCCAAGGCATAGATATTGGTATAGACGTCACCGAACTCGTCGTTGAAGAAGGGACCTTGCACACCTTGCGGCAGCTGCGCGGCAATATCGCCCACCTTCTTGCGTACCTGATACCAGGTTCCAGGGACGACCGACGCAGGTGCCGAATCCTTGATATTGAAAAAGATCAGCGACTCGCCCGGACGCGAATAGCTGCGCAAGAAATCGATGAACGGTGTCTCCTGCAATTTGCGCGAGATGCGGTCCGTGACTTCCTCCTGCACCTGCTTGGCCGTGGCGCCAGGCCAGAAAGTCTGGATCACCATGACCTTGAAGGTGAACGGCGGATCTTCCGATTGTGAGAGATTTTTGTACGCCAGCACGCCGAACAACGCGATCAGTCCCATCAGAAAGAACACCAGCGACTGATGACGCAACGTCCACGCGGAAAGATTGAAACGCTCTTGCTGGCTCATTGCGGCGCATCCTCCGGGTGCGGCGGATCGATGGGCGTCACCTTTTCGCCCACTGACACCGTGTGCACACCTTGCACGACGATGCGCTCGCCAGGTTTGAGGCCTGCGGTGATCAGCACATCGCGTTCGCCGTAACGTGCAACAGCTACTGGACGAAGTTCCAACACAGCATCGGATGGGCGCACGACCCACACGGCGGGATGCTCACCCTGATGGTACAAGGCCGTCGCGGGGATCGTGACGGCAGAGCCAGCGAGCTTTCGCCCTTGCAAGGCCACGTCCACCGTCATGCCGAGTTGCAATGCCCGATCGGGATGGTCGATCGAAAGCTTGACGAGATATGTGCGCGATTGCGGATCGACGGCTGGCGCGATTTCACGTACATGGGCCGGGAAACGGTGACCCGGCAACGCAGACGCAACCACCGTGGCGGCCTGCCCAAGCGAGATGCCGTCAATGCGGCTTTCCGGCACGTCGATATACACCTCGCGCTCGCCCGACCATGCAAAACCGAACACGGTCTGCCCGGTGGCAAGCACTTGCCCTACTTCCGCCTGCCGGCTGGTGATCACGCCATCGTGATCGGCCACTAACGTGGTGTAGCGCAACTGGTCCTGAGCAAGTTCGTATTGCTGCTTTGCCTGATCGCGACTGGCAAGCGCGGAGGCGTAAGCATCCTGGGTCTGCTGCAGTTGGAGCTGACTGATAAGGTTCTGGGCGAACTGCGCTTGATCGCGGTCGCGCTGTTGCGTGGCGAAGACAAGACGATGCTCGGCGGCGTCGAGCGCGGCCTTCGCCGCGGCTACCTGCTTGTTTGCATCAGCAGGATCAAGCTGGGCCAAAGGCTCCCCTTGCCTGACCGCCTGTCCCAGATCGACATAGCGCGCAATCAGCTTTCCGCCTACCCGAAACGACAGCGGCATCTCGTAGCGCGCGTGCACATCACCAGGGAAACGATTCGCGGTCGCTGTATCGGCAGCCTTCGCGGGATAGGCGATAACCGGAACTGGGGCCACCACATCCGGGGATGTGTTGCCGCAACCGCCCAGCAAAACCAGCGACGTGACGAGAGCCCCTTGTAGCCAGGGGTAGTGTAGCCGGGGGTAGTGCCGCGCAAACCCGCGCGACCAGGGAAGAAGGAGAACACTCACGGACGACTCCCAGGAGATTGGAGGGGTATCGCAAATACAGCGCTGGACTCTAATTCATATTAGAATTCAAATACAACTATGTATTTAAATACATATGCCAGACGTCGTGCTACGATGCCGTATGCCGCGCAAACGATTGACCCGGGAAGAAAGCCGCGAACAGACCCGCCTGCGCCTGCTGGACGCAGCGGCAACGGTTCTTGCCAAGAAAGGGCTGGCCGCGACCAGCGTGGAAGACATCGCCGGCCATGCCGGCTATACGCGCGGTGCGTTCTATTCGAACTTCAAGAGCAAGACGGATCTTTTCATCGAACTGCTCAAGCAAGATCACTCGAATGTCCAACAGGACCTTCAGCAACTGCTGGATGCCGATTTATCCCGCGACGACCTGCAACAGCAACTGGCGAAGTTCTACGGCCAGTGCTACCGCGATCACACCAGCTACGTGCTGTGGGCCGAGGCACGACTACACTCAGTCCGCGATGCGAAGTTCCGGCAGCGTCTGAACACGCTGTGCCTGGAAAAACGCGACATGATTGCCTACTTCATCATGCAGTTCTGCCAGCGCATGGACATGCCGCTACCTGCGCCCGCCACTGACCTCGCGCTCGCCATGATGGCGCTGATCGACGGCATGCTCTACTTCAACATGAGCATGCCCGGTGAACTGACGGATGCCGCCATGGGCTCCACGTTGAGCCTGATTTTCACAGCTACCTTCTTCGGTGCCCGGGCCGGCGACATGCGGGCGAATCCATCGGCGTGATGCAACGTTCTCTCCATCGCCCCCTTTTTGCGGGAGCGCGATGGCTGAAAGATCACGTTCGCGGCCTACGGGCACGACGCAAACGATATTCGTCGTATCCCACATACACACTCGCAATCAGCACCATCAGAGCAAGCAGATACCACGTAATCAGGTAGCTAAGATGGTTATTGGGGAAGTTGATGACGGTCTTGCCACCTTCCGGCCACCTCGCCTTACCGTTCGCTGATGCAGCGGCATCGGCATCTACGAAGTAGGGCGCCACGTCCCTGAGGCTAAGGCCCCGTGCGATGGCCATGGCGGACACATCCCGCGTATACCAGATGTTATGGATGGGATCGTTGCGACGCAGAAAAGCAGAAGGTTCCGATATGCGCAGCAAGCCGGTCACCACCGTCTCCCCCGTCGGACCCGGCACACAACGTCCATGGCGGCCACACCAATCAGCCGGCGCATAACCACGGTTAATCAGCACGATGGAGCCGTCAGCCATACGTAACGGCGTCATCACCCAATAACCACTGCCTTCATCGGTAGCGGCCCACACCAATGTTTGCTTGCCATTGAGGAAAACACCGCTAAGGCGAACATGGAGATATTCGTCCTTCTCCGCGTTCACGCCAGACCATTGCGCCCGTCCTGGTGGTGCGATGGGCGGCGCGTGCACGCGCTGGTCCACCCGCGCGATGAGTGCGCGCTTCCACGCCAGCCGGTGGACCTGCCAGTTGCCCAATGACACAAAGCCCACGAACAAGCCGATGGCAAACAGAGCAAGCAGGGTCAATCCCAGCGGACCGCGTGGGGCGCGGGGCGCGTCATAGAGAGAGGTTTCTTGGGAGGCCATGGGAACATGATCGCATCTCGCGGCCCCATGTTCACTGCTGTGACGTTACGCCCCAACCTCCGGAAAGGAAAACAGCTCGCGAACGCACGCCCTCTGCTCGCAAGTGTGCCCAAACTCATCGCAGGGAAAACGAAGTACCCACACTTAGATGACGACGAAGCAAGCTTTATCAGAGATCCATGCCTGCAGATGGAGGTCCAGCGTCCATCGGCACCACCAGCCTCCAGGAAAAAACTTCGATGTCACGGCAAATTCTGTACGTTCCGCATCATCGACGGCATCATGTTCTGATTGAGGTGATACATGATCCAGATCGATCCGCTCAGCGTGATCACCACCAGGATCACGGTGAAGACCAGGGCAAGCATGTTCCATCCGCCCTCGGACTTCGCGTTGAGGTGCAGAAAGTAAACCATGTGCACCACGATCTGGATGGCGGCCAGCAGCAGGATAAACGCATCGGCCGGGCCGGACTTCGAAAACGCCCCGGACATCACCAGCCAGAACGGAATGATGGTAAGAATCGCAGCCGCCAGGAACCCGGTGAGGTAGCCCTTCAGGGTGACGTGAACATCGCCTACGCCATCGTCGCCGTGCTCGTGATGGCCATTGTCATGACTTTCCAGGGTGTGTTCGCTCACCGCAGCACTCCCATCAGATAGACAAAACTGAAAACCCCCACCCACACCACGTCGAGAAAGTGCCAGAACATCGACAGGCACATCAGCCGCCGCTTGTTAGCGGGAATCAAACCTTTCTTGCCGACCTGGACTAGCAACACGATCATCCAGATCAAGCCGCAGGTTACGTGCAGGCCATGCGTACCCACCAGCGCGAAGAACGACGTCAGGAAGGCACTGCGCTGCGGGCCAGCGCCGATCGAGACGAGATGGGTGAATTCCGTCAGTTCCAAGGCGATGAAGCCCGCACCCAACAGCCACGTGACAATCAGCCACGCCATCATCGGACCCTTACGATTCTGCTGCATCTCCAGCACACTGAAACCGTAGGTAATCGACGACAGCAACAACAGGGTGGTATTGATCGCCACGATGGGCAGCTCCAATACCTGTGCGGCCGAAGGACCTCCCGCGTATTCACGGCCGAGCACGCCGTAAGCCGCAAACAAACACGCAAAGATGAGGCAATCGCTCATCAGATATAGCCAGAAACCGAGCAGCGTGGCGTTTTCCGGATGATGCCCTTCCGCCACATGGAAGCGCAGAGCCTCTGCCGCCCCGCTGCCGCCGCTCACTGTCATGGTCATGTCAGAGGTGCTCATACATCAAGCACTCCATAGGGGGAGCTCTTTGCGCAACGGCTCAAGCATTCCGACGCCGCGCACTCAAAATGGGAATGCATATTCTCAAGCATGATGGGCTAGCGGCTCCGCGCGGGCTGCTTCGACACGCCCTACTTCATCGGCAGGAATGTAGTAGTCACGGTCGTAATTGAAAGTGTGTCCGATTGCTACTGCCAGCAACGCAACGAACGATACGGCCGCCAATAGCCACATGTACCAGACCATGGCGAAACCGAATACGAAACTCAGCGCCGCCATGATGACGCCCGCACCGGTGTTCTTCGGCATATGGATGGGCAGGAACCCCGCCACCGGCCTGCGCCAGTTGTGCTGCTTCATTTGCCACCACGCATCCACGTCGTGTACTTGCGGCGTAAAGGCGAAGTTATAGGGCGGCGGCGGCGAGGGAATGGACCACTCCAGCGTGCGCCCATGCCACGGATCGCCACTGGTGTCGCGTAGCTGCTCACGATGCAGAATGCTGACGACAAACTGCACGATCATGCTGATGATGCCAAGCAAGATCAGGAGCGCGCCGAAGGCCGCAATCACGAACCAGATCTGCAGCGCCGGATCATCGAAATGGCGCAAGCGGCGCGTCACGCCCATCAATCCCAGCACGTACAACGGCATGAAGGCGAAGTAGAAACCCACCACCCAGAACCAGAACGAGCATTTGCCCCAGAACGGATCGAGGCGGAAACCGAACGCCTTCGGGAACCAGTAATTGATGCCGGCAAACATGCCGAACAGCACACCGCCGATGATCACGTTATGGAAGTGCGCAATCAGGAACAAGCTGTTGTGCAGTGAGAAATCCGCCGGCGGCACGGCCAGCAGTACGCCGGTCATGCCACCGATGGCGAACGTCACGATAAAAGCCACGACCCATAACATCGGCACGTCGAACACGATGCGACCGCGATACATCGTGAACATCCAGTTGAAAATCTTCGCTCCGGTAGGAATCGAAATGATCATTGTCGTGATGCCGAAGAACGAATTGACACTCGCGCCTGATCCCATGGTGAAGAAGTGATGCAGCCACACCAGGTACGACAACACCGTGATCACTACCGTGGCATACACCATCGACGCATAGCCGAACAAACGCTTGCGGCAGAACGTGGCGGTCACCTCGGAGAACACACCAAACGCCGGCAGAACCAGGATGTACACCTCCGGATGCCCCCATATCCAGATCAGGTTGATGTACATCATCATGTTGCCGCCGGCATCGGCGGTGAAAAAATGCGTCCCGGCGTAGCGGTCCAGCGCCAGCATGGTCAGCGTAATCGTCAACACGGGAAATGCCGCCACGATCAACACATTCGCGCACAGCGCGGTCCAGGTGAAGATCGGCATCTTCATCATCGTCATGCCGGGCGCGCGCATCTTGACGATGGTGGCAATCATGTTGATGCCGGATAGCGTTGTCCCGACACCCGCTATCTGCAGGCCCCAGATGTAGTAATCCACGCCGCTGTCCGGACTATTCGCCAGTTCCGACAAGGGCGGATAGGCAAGCCAGCCGGTGCGCGCAAACGCGCCTACGAACAGCGAGGTCATCACCAGCATGGAGCCGGCAATGGTCATCCACAAACTGAAATTGTTGAGGAAAGGAAACGCCACGTCGCGCGCGCCGATCTGCAGCGGCATGACGAAATTCATGAGCCCGGTGATCATGGTCATGGCCACGAAAAAAATCATGATCACGCCATGGGCGGTAAAGATCTGGTCGTAATGCTCGGCCGGCAGATACCCTTCCGAAGGTCCAAAGGCGATGGCCTGTTGCGCGCGCATCATCAGAGCATCCGCAAAACCGCGCAGCAACATCACGAGGCCCAGCACCATATACATGATGCCGATCTTTTTATGATCGACACTCGTGAACCATTCCCGCCACAGGTATCCCCACAACCGGTAATAAGTGATGATGCCAAGCAAGGCAATGGCGCCCAGCGCGACGACGATGAACGTACCCACCAAGATCGGCTGCTGATAGGGAATCGACGCCAGGGTAAGGCGTCCGAAAAGCAGCTTGGTGAGATCGGGATGTTGGAAGGTCATCGCGGCACCGGAGCGTAATTACTGTGATTGGGCCATTGACATGGCCCGGCGGCTGTCGGACGGCACAGTGGCTTCTGACTTCCCAGTCGGCTCTGACATCCGAAGCATGTTCATGCAGTCAGGACCGGGCTGGAAGCAACGATTGAGGATGGCGTGGTAGAGCCCCGGAGCGACGCTGCCGTAGTAATGCACCGGATTTTTTTCGCTGGGCGCCGCCAGCGACTCATAAGACACGCGATCGAGGGTATCGCCGCTCTGCTTGGCATGCGCCACCCATTTGGCGAAGTCGTCGTCGCTCATGCCATGGAAGGTGAAGTTCATGTACGAGAATCCCGCCCCGCTGTAGTTGGCGGAAAAACCCTGGTAATCGCCGGCCTTGTTGATCACCGCCTGCAGCGTGGTCTGCATGCCCGGCATCGCGTAGATCTGGCCGGCAAGCGCGGGAACAAAGAATGAGTTCATCATCGTCGAGGACGTGAGATTGAAACGGATCGGCCGGTTTACCGGCGCCGCCATTTCATTCACCACGGCCAAGTTCTGCTCGGGATAGATGAACAGCCATTTCCAATCCAGCGCCACCACGTCGACCACTAGCGGCTTGGTGTTCGGAGGCACCAGATGCCCCGGAGCAATGCGATCCAATGGGCGATAAGGATCCAGCTTATGCGTGCTGACCCAGGTGACTGCCCCCAGGGCGATGATGATCAGTAGCGGCGCCGACCAAATCATCAACTCGACGATGGTGGAGTGGTCCCAATCTGGATCGTAGTTCGCCTTCTGGTTCGAAGCGCGGTAGTGCCAGGCGAAAAATATCGCTGTCACGATCACCGGCACCACGATCAGCAGCATCAGGATGAGCGCGGTGATGATCAGGTCGCGCTGCTGTCGCGCGACGTCGCCTGACGGCGACATCAGCACCGTATGGCAGCCTGTCAGCGCCAGAATGGGAACTAGCAGTAGCAGTCCGCGGAAAGCCTTCATGGACATACCCGACGCAACCGAGTGAAAAAGGGATACTGCTGTGTCGAGAAGGTACGCCGATCGACGGCCTGTACGCAAATGGTCTGCCGATCTCCGGGATGCGCTGCGACATTTCGTCTGACTGCCATGCATCTGTAACGTCCGCGCATCGAAAGGCTGGACGCACGAAAGTCCGCGCCGTGCCCCACTAAGAGATGGGTAAGGTAAGAGGTCATGCCCGCCATGATGAGGGGATCATGCCAAGGCACAGCATGAACACTTTGTATTCGCGACATTTCGACAGGATGATTCTCTCGCCCCGGAGCTGCCCTGTGCGTGACGTCCCATGCATCTGGGGCAGACCATGACCGGATTGCCTGCGCCGCATTATTGTTGTTTCGCTACCCATCCTCGTTCCTCGCTTCTCGACCCGGTGCACCCCTCTGCCCGTCTGCACCCTGCAAAGACAGGCATCCATGATTCCTCATGGATGCGCGACAAATGCCATACACGTCTTACCCCATCATTGCCGCGTGTTCTCGTGCTTCACGGGAGCGCTGGCAAATAGCCTGCTACGCGCGATGGAAGAGTGCTCTCCCCCAGTGGGGGGAGAGGCCCAAGATGTCGCAAGACGGAAAATAGACTCACTCATCTCTAGCCTTGGCGCCGCGACGGTGCCATGCTGTGCCTGCCGCATCATCCCTATCCGAGTAACGACGATGTCAAGTACGTTTCAGGATCAGCGCGAATCCGCCGGCTTTTCCCCGGACGACATCGGGCGTATTCATGCCCATGCCAAGCTGGCTCCCGGCGAAATCGCCGTCGGCGTCATCATCGGGCGAACCTCCGAATACTTCGACTTCTTTGTTTTCGGCATCGCTTGCGTGCTGGTTTTCCCGATGGTTTTCTTTCCGTTCGAAAGTCGCCTGGACGGCATGTTGTTGTCGTTCGCGATCTTTTCGCTGGCATTCATTGCCCGCCCGATCGGCACCACATTGTTCATGGCGTTCCAGCGCCGATGGAGTCGCGGCACCAAACTCACCATCGCCCTGTTCCTGCTCGGCAGCGCCACGGCGGGGATGGCTTTCTTGCCTGCCTATAACACCATCGGTGCATGGGCCATCGGACTGCTCGCCTTTTTCCGCATTTTGCAGGGCCTTGCGCTAGGTGGCTCGTGGGACGGACTCCCCTCGCTACTCGCCCTCAATACACCGCCCGAGCGGCGTGGCTGGTACTCCATGCTGGGGCAGCTCAGCGCACCCATCGGATTCATGATCGCCAGCGGCCTGTTCCTGTTCCTGCATCTGGAATTGGCCACCGACGATTTCCTCGATTGGGGTTGGCGCTATCCCTTCTACGTTGCCTTCACGATCAACGTCGTCGCCCTGTTTTCACGCCTGCGCCTGGTCGTCACCGAGGAATATACGCGCGCCATGGAAGAGCGCGAACTGGCGCCTTTCGGTATTTTCGACATGTTGCGCAAGCAGGGCTACAACATCTTCGTGGGTGCCTTCGCAGCCTTGGCGAGCTACGCGCTCTTCCACCTGGTATCCATCTTTCCCCTTTCATGGATCGTGCTTGGTACAACGCAGTCCATCAACGCCGTGCTGACCATCCAGGTTATCGGCGCCTTGTTCGGCATCGGCGGCGTCATCGCATCCGGGCTTATCGCCGACCGCATCGGACGACGCACCACGCTTGGCACGGCAGCCGTGCTGATCGGTATCTTTGCACTGTTCGCTCCTTGGCTGCTTGGTGGTAGCCGGATTGCGCAAGACACCTTCATTGTCGTGGGGTTTGCCCTGCTCGGCCTCTCATACGGGCAGGCTGCCGGCAGCGTCACATCCAATTTCGAAATTCAACTTCGCTACACCGGCGCCGCGCTCACTTCCGATTTCGCATGGCTGATCGGTGCAGCTTTCGCGCCGTTGGTCGCACTGGGGTTGTCGTCGCGCTTTGGATTAGTGGCAGTGAGTGTGTATTTGCTGTCGGGCGTGGCATGTACATTGATTGCCTTGCGGGTGAACAGGGCGCTCGCGGCGCGGGAGTAATAGCGAACAAGGGCAAGCTCGTCGTACACAGCAGCGACCACCGGCCTGCCCACAGCCATAGCTTTATTTCGTTGACTGGGACATCACGAAATACTCAGGCACGCGAAGCGACCAAGACACCCCAGACCAGCACTCCTTAAAGCTGCCGCTCCATCAACTCCACCAGCCAATCCACAAACACCCTCAAGCGCGCCGGCATCTGCCGATGCGGCGAGTACAACACGGTCACCGGCAACGAGGGTGGCGGCATGGACGGCAAAATCTCCTTCAGCTGCGCATTCGCCAAAGCATCCGCGACGCGATAAAGCGGAAACTGTGCGATGCCCAGTCCCGCCTCGCAGCAGCCCATATACGCCTCGACGCCGCTGACCGTGACACGACCCGGCAGCATGACTTCCCGGTGCTTGCGTCCGACCATGAATTCCAGCGGCTCGCTGCGATGAGTCGTGGGCGATGCCCAATTCACCGCGTAATGCCCTTGTTGCAGATCCGCCAGCGAACGCGGCATGCCCTGGCGACGCACATATTCCGCACTCGCGACAGTGATTTGTTGCAAGGTGCCGACGCGTCGACTGACCAGCCCGGAATCGGGCAGCTTCCCGACACGCAGGACGCAATCGACACCCTCGCGCAACAGATCGACGAAACGATCGCCCGTGCCGATATCCAGTTCGAGTAATGGATAACGTGCAAAAAAGGATGGCAGCGCAGGAATCAACCAGAGCCGCGCCATCAGCGCGGGAAGATCCACGCGCAGGCGCCCGCGCGGCTGCGCCGAAGCCTGGCGGAAATCCGCCTCGACTGCATCGACGTCGGCCAGCAATCTCAGGCAATGGCTGTAATACGCCTCGCCCTCGCGACTGGCGCGCACGCGCCGCGTGGTCCGCTGCAAAAGTTGCGCGCCGAGCCGTGCTTCAAGCCGCTTGATGGTGTGGGTAACGGTGGCGCGCGGCAAATCCAGGTCGTCAGCGGCGGCCGTGAAACTGCCCAGTTCGACGATCCGTACAAACAGCCGCATGGCATCGAGGCGGTCCATGGATTGTTGATATAGATGAAATAGTGAAGCTCATTATTGAGTATTTATCGCAGGGCTGCATCGGTCGAAGATTCGTTATCTTTCCCCCTGCTTGCGAGGCGACATCATGCAGACACGTACACTCGGCAAGAACGGCCCCATTGTTTCCGCCCTCGGCTTGGGCTGCATGGGCATGAGCGATTTCTACGGCCCGCTCGACGATGCCGAATCCATCGCCACCATCCATCATGCGCTGGAGCGCGGCGTCAGCCTGCTCGACACCGCCGATATGTACGGTCCTTACATCAACGAGGAGCTGGTCGGCAAAGCCATCAAGGGACGCCGCGAGCACGTGTTCCTGGCGACCAAATTCGGCATCGTGCGCGACCCTGCCGATCCGGCAAAACGCGGCATCAATGGTCGCCCGGAGTACGTGCGCGCGTCCTGCGACAATAGCCTGAAGCGGCTGGGGGTGGACCACATCGACCTCTACTACCAGCATCGCGTCGATGCCAGCGTTCCGATCGAGGAAACCGTCGGTGCCATGGCCGAACTGGTGGCTGCGGGCAAGGTACGCTATCTCGGCTTGTCGGAGGCTTCGGCTGCGAACATCGAGCGTGCCAGCAAGGTGCATACGATTACCGCACTGCAAAGTGAACTGTCGTTGTGGACGCGCGATCCGGAACAAAACGGTACGTTGGCAATGTGCCGCAAGCTTGGCATTGCGCTGGTGGCGTATTCCCCGCTGGGCCGGGGCTTTTTGACCGGCGCCATCATCAGGCCGGACGATTTTGCCGAAGACGACTTCCGCCGCGGCAATCCGCGCTTCCAGGGCGAAAACTTCGTGCGCAATCTGCAGCTAGTGAAACAGGTAGAAACACTCGCCGCGGAGAAGGCTTGCACGCCTGCGCAACTCGCGCTGGCCTGGGTATTGGCGCAGGGCGACGACATCGTGCCGATTCCAGGCACCAAGCGCCGCTCGCGTCTTGACGAAAACCTGGGCGCCCTGGACGTACGCTTGAGCAAGGATGATCTCGACTCGATCGAGCGCATCTTTCCCATCGAAGCCGTCGCCGGCGAACGCTACGCACCCGCGGGCATGGCCCACGTCAACCGCTGAAAGCGGGGTGCAACCATGACTACGATCGAACGTCTGCAGCCGGAAGCGGTTTTCCCTATTCCCGGCATCACGGCCGGTGCCAAGGTCGGCAACCTGCTGTTCACCTCGGGACAGGTGCCCCTGGGCACCACGGGAGAACTGGTCGGCATCGGCGATTTCCAGACACAGGCCGAGCAGGTGTTCGTCAATCTCGGCGCCGTGCTCGAAGAAGCCGGCAGCGGATTCGATCGGGTCATCAAACTGACCGCGTTCTTCACGGACATCTCCCGCGACCTCCCCTTCTATCGGGAGGTCCGGGATCGATTCATCCCGGCTGCACATGCCAGCTCCGCGGTCCAAGTAAGCAAATTGTTCCACCCTTCGGCGTGGCTGGAGGTGGAAGCCGTGGCACTCTGCGACGCTTGAAGGACTCGCGCATCCATTTTGTTCAGCCGATTTGTTAGCTGGCCATCCTTAAGGTCGCAGGCGACAGCGCCGAGGATGGCGCTTCCCTTAAAATAGCGGGATGAACATCCCCGACCACTCCCCGCTCGGCAAGCACACCGTCTACGCCGATCGGTACGATCCCGCCTTATTGTTTCCCATCCCGCGCCAGGCCAAGCGAGAGGAAATCGGCATCAGCGGCGAGCCACTGCCCTTTCATGGCGTGGATATCTGGAACGCATACGAACTGTCGTGGCTGGATATGCATGGCAAGCCGATGGTCGGCGTGGCGGAATTTCGCATTCCGGCAAACTCGCCAAACATCATCGAATCCAAGTCCTTCAAGCTGTACCTCAATGGTTTTGCACAAGAGCCGCTGGCCAACATCGCCGCATTGAGCGCCTTGCTGCAACAAGACCTCACCCGCGCCGCCGGTGCGGTGATAAGCGTGCGCATCCAGCCGTCGCGTGCCGCAACATATGTTCTCTCTGACCTTCCCGGCGAATCGATCGACGCACTGCCAGTGAAGATCGACGATTACGGCCCGCCTAAGGCAGACTACCTGCGCGCCGACAACGCGGCAGTCGAAGTGGAAGAGACCCTGGTTTCCGACTTGCTGCGCTCCAATTGCCCGGTCACCGGCCAGCCGGACTGGGGCAGTGTGCAGATTGCCTATCGCGGTGCTCCTATCGATCGCGAAGGACTGCTGCGCTATCTGGTTTCATTCCGCACACACAACGAATTCCACGAGCAGTGTGTCGAGCGCATCTTCGTCGACGTGATGAAGCGTTGCGCACCGCAACAGCTGAGCGTTTACGCACGCTATACACGGCGTGGCGGGCTGGACATCAACCCTTTCCGCAGCACCGATCCGGCTATGCCGGACAATAGGCGCGGGGCGCGACAATAGCCCTGCGAACTACTATCGGCAGCTCCATGCTCCGCCGACAATAACGACGTCCGACTGCGCTTACCTCAGTAGCAGCGCGGTCTATGTACGGAAGCATTCGATTCGAATACAAGGCCGCGACGCCCTTGGTCGTGGTCGCATCGATGGACCACGGTGCGATCGCGTGTCCACGCTTTTTCCCATGCGAATGTCTTTCGAGACTGCAAACAACCGAATGGCTGCGGCCTAGCCAGGCCTCTGACGACTCCCGGCCTACACCTTCTGCGGCGGGTCGATGATCCGCCCTTCTCGAAAGCTTCTTCGCACTCATCTTTTCCCGCCGGATCTCACTGCAAATCTACACACGCAACCCGCATCAACATCGGCATTGATATGAAAAGTCTTATTTCTCCGCCTTCTTATTATTCAACCCACTTCATCGGCCTATATTCGATACCGCTGGTGGACCTCCTTGGTTGATGACCCCGCACGATATGCCATCACCCCAAAATAAAACCAGAGAGTAAAACCCAGCGATACGTCAATATTCTCGAAAAATCAGCTATTCCCGGAGGAAGATCATGAATGCTGCAAAAAAAGCATGCTTTTCTGTATTGGTTTCCACCACCGTCTTTGGAATAAGCACCGCCCATGCGGCCAATACCGGCTATATCGAGGCATGGCTAAATACCGATAGCTGCGCCTACGTTACTTCTCCCGCGAAAGACAAAATCAGCACCGACATCAAGATAAAACCCGTGCTTTTGGAAAAAAAATATACGCGAGGAAAGAGCGACTTCTATGTGTGGAAGCTCAATACCCAAAACTCCACTGAATATACGTGCCACGGACCAAAATCCACCCCAGGAGGCGGTTTTATCGAATTCAATTATTTTCTGATCCACAATGATGTCGGCGGCTGGTATAGCAATAACAAACTGAAGGACAGTCTTGGCAATACAATTCTGTCGCAGGGCAGCGCCACAGTAGATTCTTGGGTCTGGTATTACCCTCCCGATGGATTTAAAGCCTATTCCGGCTACCCGGGAACTACCACTTACACCCTGCAAGCGGAAGCGTATTGGGTGTTCGGCGGCGGCGGCGAATACGCTAAGCTCAACCTCAATATCGCCCCCGAATAATAAATCCGCACCTCCCTCCACCTGCCGTGGAGGGAGGTGTTCCACCGCCGACCCAATAGGGCGACGTGCGAGCTCACGTTTCACCGTGAGAGACCACGCTCATCTTTCGGAAGCCGCCCTACCGCGTCTGTAAAGTCCTGGAGCCGGCGGCATGTGCGCTCGCACCGCACATGCGACACACTCAATGCCGTATACCGTGAGACTCGGATCACGTGTATCCACGACAGCTGTTGCCTAAGCGCACCAGCGATCAAGCGCACCGAAGCCGCCAGCGCCAGCCGCCACAGGCCCTCTCAACATGAGGCGCGATGTGTTTCGCAGCCTCTGTTAAACTCGCGGAGATATCCTGTTGGTCATCGGCACTTCAGATCGCCAGCGCTAGCCTTGGCAGCTGCCTCTAAAGCTGCCGGCCTCTACCGGTTATCGCCTTTCTCTTTTTCGGAAGCTCACCCATGAAACTTTCCGCACGTTCCGCCGCCCTTTACAGCGTCCTGTTGGTTGGTCTGCTGGCACTCAGCGCCTGCGGTAAGAACGAGCAACAGTCCGCCAGTCAGCCGGCGTCACCCAGCACTGCACCGGCGCCATCGAGCACGGCAGCCGCGAAGCCTGCACCGGCCACCACGGCTGCCGCACCGGCCCATGCGGGCACGGCAGCGCCAGCTCCTGCTGCACCGGCCGCCGCCAGCACGGCTACCGCCACTCCGGCCACGAACGACAGCTTCCAGGTGAGTTCGGTAACGTTGGGCGATTCGGTCAATAGCGAGCACCAGGTGCGCAAGGACATGGCGACCTTTACCCCGAACGAGAAGACCCTGTACGTCAGCGTCGATACCACCGGCAGCACACAGGGCGCCACGCTCAATGCAAAGTGGAGTTATCTAGAGGGCAATGGCCAGGAAGTGATGAGCACCAGCCAATCGATCATCGCTGACGGCCCGGCCACCACCACTTTCCGCGTGCAGAATCCGAACCTGTGGCCGGCAGGCAAATACAAGGTGGATATCTCGGTGGATGGCAAGCAGGCCGCGAGCAAGACCTTCGAAGTGAAGAAGAGCTGAGCCTCGCAGAGATGATGCATAACCGGGGCGCTCCAGCGGGGCGCCCTTTGTTTTGGCGGTGGTGGCACACATCTCGGGACACATCGCCGCGCGTCGTGCCGCAAGTTATTACCTGTCATACCAGGTATGGCACCATCGCGAACTTGGGGAATTGAGAGCCTGGTTAAGGCCTGAGAGGCGGTCGCAGCGTGGAGCAACAGGGCGGGGCCGAAATTCTTAGCCAAGAAAATGCCTTGGGCCGGCCGGGCTTGGTGTGGCTGCGCCGATTCGGCGGCCCGGCATTGTCAGTATTGATGCTGTGCCTGGCGCTGTGGGCGCTTTATCGCCTCGCCGGGGAAGTGAGCTATCACCAGGTGGGCGAATACATGCATCGCCTGCGCCGCGGACGCATCGGCCAGGCGATCGTGCTTACGGTGCTGGGCTACGCCGTGATGCCGCTCTACGATTTGTTCGCACTGAGCGCAATCGGCCGCAAGCTGCCCAAGCCGCGCGTCGCACTGATCTCCTTCATCAGCTACGCCTTCAGCAACACGCTAGGCATGGCCATGCTGGTATCCGGCTCGATTCGCTACCGCTTTTATATCCAGGCGGGATTGTCGACGCTCGATGTCGCCAAAGTGGTGCTGTTCTGCACGATCAGTTTCTGGCTGGGCTTGTTCGCCATTACCGGCGTCACCCTGCTGCTGGTCCCTATTCCCGCGGGATTGCCCTTCGCACCGATGCGTTTGCTGCTCGGCGGCGTGCTGAGCGCCATTCCCCTGCTATGGCTGATCGGCGGCATGGTGATTCGCCGTCCGATTTCGATCTGGCGCTGGGATGTGCGGCTGCCACCACTTTCCATCGGCCTAAGGCAAGTGTTTGTCGGTGCACTGGATTGGGGACTGGCGGCGGCGGTGTTGTATGCCTTGATGCCTGATGCATTGGTGCTGCATTTCGGCTCGTTCCTGGCAATCTTCGCACTGGCGCAGATCGCCGGCCTGATCAGCCATGTTCCCGGCGGCCTGGGTGTGTTCGAAGCCGTGATGCTGGCCGGCTTCGGTGCCACCGGCAACCAGGCATTGTCCGCTCCCATTCTCGGCGCATTGGCGGCCTTCCGCGGCGTCTACTACTTGCTGCCGCTGTGCGCAGCCACCGTAGCCGTAGTGGTACGCGAAGCACGCGGGCTACGCCAGACCGCGCTGCTCACACCATGGTTCAACGGCATCCTGCCGCCATTCTTCGCAGGACTCACGCTGGTGTCCGGCGCCGTGCTGCTGTTCTCCGGCGCAACCGCCGTACTGCCGGGACGCCTGGAATTGCTCAGCGACCTGCTGCCGCTGCCGGTGTTGGAAATCTCGCACTTCCTCAACAGTGTAATCGGCATGTCGCTGCTGATCCTCGCGCGCGGGCTGCAGCGCCGCCTGGATGCCGCTTACTGGTTGACCCTGGTGCTGCTGATCGCCGGTGCGGTCGCCTCACTGCTCAAAGGCATCGACTATGAAGAAGCCTGCCTGCTGATTCTGTTGGCCGTGGCACTCGCACCTGCGCACCGGTTGTTCTACCGACGCGCCTCGCTATTCGACTTGACGTTCTCGTTCGGCTGGCTCATCGCTTGTGCCACCGTGTTGGGTTGCACGGTATGGCTGGTGCTTTTCAGTTACCAGCATGTCGAATACCGCAATGATCTATGGTGGCAATTTAGCTTTTATCACGGTAATGCACCGCGTGCGCTACGCGCCCTGGTGGGCGCCGCAGGCGTGGCCTTCCTGTTTGCCCTCACCACATTGATCCGTTCCGCCCGTCCGCGCCCCACGCTGCCCAATGAAGCCGAACTCGCGCGTGCCCTGCCGCTGATCAAACATTTTTCTTCTGCCCAGGCACATCTCGCGCTGATGGGCGACAAGAGCCTATTGTTCGCGCCCAACGACGAAGCCTTCTTGATGTATGGCATCGAAGGGCGCAGTTGGGTTGCCATGGGCGATCCGGTCGGCGGCAATGATCGCGCCCGGCAAGAGCTGGTATGGAATTTCCGCGAACTTTGCGAGCGCAGCGGCGGGTGGCCGGTGTTCTATCAGGCCAATCCGGCCGATCTCGATCTTTATCTCGAAGTGGGCATGAGCCTGCTGAAAATCGGCGAGGAAGCCCGCGTGCGCCTGGAGCATTTCAACCTCGACGGCAAATCGAAGAAGGTGCTGCGCAATACGGTAAACAAACTCACACGAGAGGGTTTGCGCACAGAGATCGTGCCGGCCGAGCAGGTGCCCACGCTGCTACCGCAGCTAAAACCGATTTCCGATGCGTGGCTGCGGGAAAAGCGTGTACGCGAGAAAGGCTTCTCGCTGGGCGCGTTCGATCAACGCTATCTATCGCGCACACCCATGGCCGTGGTGTGGCAGGACGACCAGCCGGTCGCATTCGCCAATCTGTTCCTGACCGACAATCTGGAAGAGGCCTCGGTCGATCTGATGCGCTACCTGCCCGATGCCCCCTCCGGCTTGATGGACTACCTGTTCATCGAGCTGATGCAATGGTCCAAGACCCAGGGCTACCGCTGGTTCAACCTCGGCATGGCACCGCTGTCGGGTCTGCAGAGCCGTCGTCAGGCACCTCTGTGGAATCGTTTCGGCGCACTCATCTACGGTCGGGGCGAGCGCTTCTATAATTTCCAGGGCCTGTACCGCTACAAGGATAAGTTCGACCCCGAATGGGAACCGCGGTATCTGGCAGCCCCAGGCGGCATTGCGTTGCCGGTGGTCCTCACCAATGTCGCCAGCCTGATTTCGGGTGGCCTTAGCGGAGTCGTGCGTCGATGAAATTCCGTGTTATTGCCCTGATCGCCTGCGTGGCGGTCATCGCTGCGCTGGTCATCTGGAAACCGTTCCCCCATCCCACTCTCGAGCACGCTACCGTCAAACTGATGCCCACCGTGCAACCCCCGGCGGGCCACGACGACGTGCTGGCCATTTTCTATTCGGGCGACGGCGGCTGGCGCGACCTGGACAAGCAACTGGGTGCGAAGCTCGTCGCCCATGGCGTGCCGGTACTTGGCATCAGCTGCCTGGATTACTACTGGCGCGGCCGTTCGCCCGAAACATCGGCACGCGACCTGGATGCGATGATCACGCGCTATACCACGCAATGGCACAAGCAAAAGATCTGGCTGATCGGCTTCTCGTTCGGCGCGGACATCCTGCCGACCATCGTCAATAAATTGAGCCCGGCCAATCGCGCACGCATCACCCAGATGGTGCTGCTCTCTCCCACCCAGGACGTGAACTTCGAGATCGAGCTTGAGGGTTACATCATGGTGCGCGAAAACTGGCTGAAGACGCACTTGAAAGAAATCAGTGAACGGCTCAATCCAGTGGCCCACTTTCCCGCGCTGCCGCCGCTGGCAGCGCTGCACGACAAGCCACCGGTGGTCTGCTACTACGGCCGCGAGGAAAGCGACGACACCGTATGCAGCGATCCGCATCTGCCGTCCTGGGTCACTGTTCATGAGATGCCAGGCGATCATCACTTCGACTACAACTACGATGCCCTGGCAGTCCGCATGATCAAAGAGCTGCCGCGTGACACAGCACCGGTCACTACCGCACCGGCGACAGCGAGCAGCGCTCCCTAGCTTCTCGCAAGAATCGGCCTTCCAAAACGACCATGCATGCGCGCGAGCTACCGCCGCGCGTCTGAGCATCCGGAACCAGGCTGGAAACAACAGCGCAGACAGAAACGGATTGATCTCAGCAAACGGGCAAGACGAAAGTTTCACGATGAAGCAGATAAGCGCCTGCATCTCGGAGCGCAGTATTTCTCGCGCGAACGAATGCATTTTGTCATCGGCATGGCCGTCATCTGGCGCACGCTTGCATCGTTGCAACTCGGCGCACATACCCTTTGCGCGGAACTTTCACTTAACTGAATCCCTTTGCATAACGCGTACGCAGCATTCACGGCCACACTGATCGAATCGGCATCACCGACGCACACGCGCCCGGTCAACAGTCGATCCACATGAGGTACCCGTTATGAATCAGGACACGATCAGCGGCCAGTGGAAACAAGTCAGAGGAAAGATCAAAGCGCAGTGGGGAAAATTGACCGACGACGATCTCACGATCGTGGAAGGCAATGTCGAGCAGCTGGCCGGCCGGCTGCAGGAGCGCTACGGCATCGCGCGTGACGAAGCAGACCGGCAAGTGCGTGCATTCGAGGAAGACCTGAACATGAGCCGTCATTGAGAGATCCACGACCGCTGTTCCTGCCTATCCTCGTCACCCCACTGCTCCACTCGGTTCATGCACTAAAGCCGATACGCACGCCATCACTGTAAAGGAGACTGCCATGCTTTATTGGGCCGCTGTCTTTTTCATCATCGCGATCATCGCCGCCATTTTCGGGTTCGGCGGTATTGCAGCCGGTGCTGCCAGCATTGCGAAAATCCTGTTCGTGGTATTCGTTATCTTGTTCGTGCTCTCGCTGATTTTCGGCGGCATTCGTCGAGGCCCCCGACCCTGACACGACCGGCACTTCCTGCAAGCCGCCGCGCTTTGACGCGGCGGCTTTTCTCTGCGCACCTGCCATGCCACATCTTTCCATGCGGGATCGCCGCTGACGTGTACATGGAGCAAACACCAGACATGGCCTGTATGCCGGAGATGTCAAGCAAGCGGTGCCCCGCACCTTCCATAACCCTAAAAATTACGAAACAGAACCATCCTGCCCGGATCGCAAACACCATCCGCCTTCAGCCATGGTTCTTGCGCAATGATTTCGCTGCATGGGCCCAGCGTTCCGATACGAAGCTCGCGTGTAGCGGCTTCACGCTTGAGCATATCAAGTACCGTGCGCAGGATCGTGCCGGTGAACGGCGTATATAAATAAAACACCGTCGCTTCGGACAGCTGGGTATAACGCACATCCTGTTGGATAAAATGTGCATGGGTGATGCGCAATCCTTTCGCACATTGCTGCGCGCTTGCCACATAAGCGGCCTCCCGCTCGACACCCATACAGCGCGCGCCTGTGCAAATCGCGGTCACGATTGCGACGTGCCCGAGCCCCGAGCCCAGATCCATCACGGCATCCACGCTGCGTATCGCCGCACGATCTATGAAATCGAAGATATGTCGCGCAGGTGTCGGCTGATAGAACACCATCTCGGGTTCTCTCACGATGGTTGCGGCATCGGGTTCGTCCAGCGAGAGCACACCGCTGACCAGCGCATCGAGTTGGTCGTATTCCTCAGACTCCTGCTGATCCATGGCTTTGCTCACTTCATCGCGCAATCGCTTCGCACCGTGGCCGCGGCGTATGTCATTACGGATGGAACGAAACAGCTCATGATCGACGACGGCCATCTCGGCCATCATGGCTTCCGCCTCTCGATACAACGCAGACGTGGCATCGGCCCCGCCGAGAAACAACCAACGTTCAAGCTGATCGGCAAGCTGGGCGCGACGGCTGAAGTGATCTGGTCGCCGCCAGGATGGATCGAACTGCAGAGTATCCAGCAGGGTTCGCAAGGCCATCGAGATCATGGAAACGACGGAGTCAGTGGATGTGCGAAGCATACGCGCAGCCCGCAGTCTCAATCCACGTCGTTTCGGCCAGAATGAAAATCCATTACCTTGGTGAAGTTGAAAGCCACTTCCGCCCCGCAGATACATGGCCGCAGGACTCTCGCATGTCGTCGACGCTCACCGTCAGGCCCGTAACCGCTGCCGATTTCCCGGCATGGCTGCCGCTATGGAATGGTTATAACGCTTTTTATGGGCGCCACGGTGAAACCGCGCTGCCAGAAGCGGTTACCCGGCTGACATGGTCGCACTTCTTCGATGCCTATGAACCCATGCATGCCCTGGTCGCCGAAGACCAAGGCAAGCTGGTCGGGCTTGCTCACTATCTCTTTCACCGCAGCACCATCCAGCTCCATCCGAGTTGCTACGTGCAAGATCTTTTCACCGCGGAGACGGCAAGAGGCATGGGCATCGGCCGTACCCTCATCGAAACGGTATACCGCTGCGCGAAACAAGCCGGCTGTCCTCGCGTGTACTGGCAGACCCATGAAACCAACACGATCGCCATGCAGCTTTACGACAAGGTGGCGGAAAAGTCCGGCTTTGTGGTCTATCGAAAAATGCTGTGAAACAGGCACCGCGCCTTACAGCTGCATGCGGCGCAACCACTCCGCGAGCTGCGCCAGTACCTGCCTGCGCCCGGTCTCTGTCTCATTGAACAGCTCATGGTAAAGCGTGTCGAAGAAGCGGCATGTCAGCCGCTTGGTGGCCCACGCGCTGTCCGCAAACGCGCGGCTGCCGGAGGGATCCACCAGTCGATCACTGCCCGCGGCGAGCAGCAGCGCCGGCACGCGCAAGCGCCATGCATCGGCAATGCTCGATGCACCGCCACGGAAAATGAAATCCGCCATGCGCGGCGTTATCCGGTTCGTGCATAACGGATCGTTGCGGTAATCCTCGATCACGGTGGCGTCATGCGAGAGACCATCCACGGCCAGACCGGTACGCAACGGCATATTCGGCAGCACATGCGCAAGCATACTGGCGAGCCTGCGCAGCCACGGCGCCGCGAACGTCCGCAGCGCAGGGGATGAGAGCACCAGGCCCGGCGGTTCTATCCGGCCGTCCAGCACGGTTCGCAACGCGACCATCCCGCCCATGCTGTGTCCCAGCAGCAACGGCGACCTTCCAAGTGACCGCGCATAATCCTGATAAACGGCGGTGAGATCGCGCAGCAAATCATCACCTCGCCGCAATGCCGAACGCTGCCCGGGAGTGCGGCCATGCCCACGCTGGTCGTAACTGCGTACGGCGTAACCTTGCGCGAGAAACCAGTGCGCCAGGGCTTCATAGCGTCCACTGTGCTCCCCCAGGCCATGCACGATCAGCACAGCGCCCTGCGCAGAACGGAGTGGCCAATCGCGCAGGAACAATGCCTGCCCATCGGACAAGGTCAACCACGTACTGCTGTCATGCAGGGCATGCTCTCCGGTTCCCGATGCCGCTTGTGCTCGTTGCTCCATAGCAGTTCCCCCTGCGTTGGCCCCCATACAGTAATGCGGAACGCGCTCAATCTGAACCCATACCCTCTTTCGCCAGCATGGTTTCGATAGACGGAGGCTATGTTTTGTATCGGTACTATCAAATTCCCCTGCGCACTAAACGCCCATACAGTGGTGACGTGTGCTGTCCCGGCCTCGTGCCAATCCACGCCTTGGGAGGTGAAGCATGAATGCGCATGTGCTCCACGCACCTGCCGCCACGGATGAAACACTCGCCTCCATTCGGCGGGTGCTGGATCGGCGTGGGCAGGCGTGGGCGGCGTTTTTCAAGCTCATCGGTCCTGCCGTGGTAGTGTCCGTGGCGTACGTGGATCCGGGCAATATCGCCACCAACCTGCAAGCCGGCGCCCAATATGGCTATGCGCTGCTGTGGGTGGCGCTGCTTGCCAGCGTCATCGCCATGTTCTTTCAAGCCTTGTCGGCCAAGTTGGGCATGGTCACCGGGCGCAACCTCGCCGAACTTTGCCGCGACCACTTCCCGCCCGCCCTAGTGATGGCGATTTGGCTGGTCAGCGAGCTCGCCGCGATGGCAACCGATCTCGCCGAGTTGATCGGCGGTGCGCTCGGCGTGTCCTTGTTGCTGCATCTGCCACTGCTGGCCGGCATGGTGATCACCGCCCTCGCTACCTGCGCGCTGCTGGCACTGGAAAGCCGCGGGTTTCGTCCGTTGGAGCGCGTGGTCGGCGTGCTGGTTGGCGTCATCGCCTTGAGCTATCTCGCCGAATTATTCGTTGCTGATGTGCATTGGCAAGGCGTGGCCGCCGGCCTCATTAGCTATCAATTACCGGACACGCAGGCCGTGAATATCGCGGTCGGCATGATCGGCGCCACCGTGATGCCGCATGCTCTGTTCCTGCACTCGGGCCTGACCCAATCACGCGTGCCGCCCCGCAACGATCAAGAAAAACGGCGATTGCTGAAATACTCCCATGCGGAAGTGATCGTCGCACTGAGCGTGGCTGCGCTGATCAATCTCGCCATGATCGCCACGGCCGCAGGCGCTTTCCATCATGGGCATAGCCACGTGGCCGCGCTGCAAGACGCCTACCATATGCTCACGCCGTTGCTTGGCGCTTGCGCGGCCGGATTGTTCCTGGTCTCCCTGATCGCATCGGGTATTTCCAGCTCCGTGGTAGGCACCATGGCCGGCCAAATGATTGCTCAAGGCTTCGTGCGTTTGCGCATGCCGATCAGCGTGCGCAGAGCCATCACCCTGCTACCCAGTCTGATCGTGGTAGGCCTCGGCCTCGACGCAACCCGCGCATTGGTCGACAGCCAGATTGTGCTGAGCCTCGCCCTGCCGGTACCGATGATCGCGCTGGTGTGGTTCACCGGACGCCGCAGCGTGATGGGCACGTATCGCAACCGCCCGGCGATACACGCCATGGCTGTGATAGCAACCGTCTTCGTCGTAACGTTCAACCTCGTGCTCATTGCGCAGCAGTTCGGCATCACCTTGTTTTCAACGTCCACCTGAACAGCCGAAAAGCACCCAAGCGTGCAGGCAGGCGATCTCGGCGAAAGGCGTATTACCGCCTATCGCCAGGGGTATTCGATCACGGAATCATGGCAAAACTCTTTAAGCCGCTGGCGTCGTCGCGTATCGCCGCTGCTCTGCCCGCCTGCGACGCATCGGCTCGCGCAGCTGCAAGCACGGACGCTCTACAAGGTAATGAAGTAAGGCGCCAACGGTGAGTATCGCCGCCGCATAGATCAGCAGCGTCCCAAAACCATGACCATCGGCCCATGATGCGAATCGTCCGTGCAATTGCCCATAAACCATTTTGTGACTTAGATAGAGACTGTATGAGATGGCCGCGAGCCATGCCGCGCCGGGTACCCGGATCTTCGCCAGCACACCCTTTTCACTTGCCGCCCCCGCCACCAGCGCGCTCATCGCCAGGGCGAGAAGCGGATAGCCAAACACGTTGGCGGCAAAGCCAAACCGTTGCCCATCAAAACCCCACATGCAAAGGCTGACGAATATCACGCCGATCATCGAGATAACATTCGCGTGGCGCTCGATCCACATCCAACCGCGCGTACCGTAACTGCGTGCAGCTGCCAGCACGACACCGCCAAGCAAGTCATCCAGCCTCGCATACGTAGGCACATACAGGAAGCGCAAGTAAGCACTCGTGGCGTCCCCACCTTCGACCTGAATGGGGTGAACAAACCGCAGCCAGAGCCACGCGCGAAGCATCATACCGCCCAGTACAAATCCCACGATAACGGTCACGCTATAACGCCGCCGGCCCATACGTGCCAGCCACAACGCTAACAGGGGAAACATCAGATAGAACTGTTCTTCAACGCAAAGCGACCATGCATGGGAGAAAGCGGGATGCCTCGAGTCCATGAACAGATTGAGCGTATAGGTAAGAAACTGCCACAACGGCATCATGCCCGGCGCTTCGCGCATCGACGGCCAGGCGACATAAATACCCAGCACCAGGAAATAAGCGGGCAATGTGCGGAAGCCACGCCGCAGATAGAAATCCACAAAATCCACGCGACCATCGATGGCAAGCGCCCTGAAGACCTGCGAACCGATCAGGAAACCGGATAGCGCAAAGAACAGGTCCACGCCCATCCAGCCACTCCAGCGCAACACGCCTCCGCCCATGTAGCCGGCCAAATAACTATGGAACGGAATAACCCAAAGGATGGCGATGGCTCGTAGCAGATCGAGTCCCGGTTTGCGCGTCATGAGGCCCCCTTTTTGAGCGGGCAATTTACCCGCAACATCCATGTAGCGAAGCCCGCTCGCAGCAGCGCTTTCCCAGGCTCCGAGCGCTTTAGTCTATGCGGGACTTGTGGCGCCGCTAGGGCGAAAGACCATCAAGAAAAGGCTGAGCCCCCTTAACGAGTCATCGGCAGAGCTGCCATGGCTGTTTGTTCGCGAGTGGCCGTCCACGACTGAAACTTCCCCGCCGACAATATTGGACCTCGCATCGTTGCGCCACGTGAGGTATTTCGACGTCATTCGGTTCCTGCAATGGGCGAAGCCGGATATCTTCTTGCCAGACAGAGAGATATACCGGCCTCTTTTTTTCGCTTAGCCAGCCAGTGACTCAGGCACTCAGGCACCGCCGAAGAGCGCAAGTGCTTGTTCGTTGAACCCGTTGACGAGACCATGTTCGCTCGGGCCAACATTGGCACGGAATTGCTGGGCCGCATCAACCACGATTTCATCCACATCCGTGCCAAGCATCGTCATCGCCTCGGCAATGAATTGATCCAGCGGCATGGCCTGTTCAGCCTCCTGGCTGTTCATGAGTTCGGTGCGTACCCACGGTGGCGCGATCTCCAGCACTCGTACGCCGCTGTTCTGCAGCATGAAGCGCTGCGACAGTGCATATGAATGAAGTGCTGCCTTGGTTGCAGAATAAATACCGGCAATTGCCATCGGCACAAACGCGAGTACGGAGCTCGTGTATGCCACGACCGCGTTGTCTTTGCGCTTCAGATGTTCGATCAGCGCCGATGTCATGCGAATCGGCCCCAGCAAATTGGTAGAGATCGTGGAGGTCAATAGCGCGTCATCGATCTTTCCGCCGATCGTGTCGGGATGCATGATGCCCGCGTTATTGATGAGAACATTGAGCTCGGGGTGCTCGGCGATCAGTGTAGCCGCCACGCGATCGATGCTTAGCGGGTCGGTGATGTCGAGTTCGATCGCTTCCATGCCGGGGTTGGCTGCGATCACGGCATTGAGGTGACTCCGCCGCCGGCCGGCAATGATGACCTTGTTGCCGAGCTTGTGCAGTGCTTCGGCGAGTCCGCGGCCGATACCTGAGCCACCGCCGGTGATAAAGATGGTGTTGCCAGTGAGTTTCATGTGAGTGCTCCTTGGATGGATTCAGGCGGGAAAACGATTGCCAAACATGGGCAATCCGCTCTTGGATTCGGCTTGCGTGGCTTCGTCTTGCAACACATCCCAGTGCTCGGCGAGCTTGCCGTTCTCGATGCGGACGACATCTGCGGCAATCCATGCCGCAGGGCGACCGTTACCGGAAAAGCGGCCATGCACGATGACGTAATCGCCTTCGGCCACGATCAGTCCATGTTCGTAACGCAAGGTGCTGGGGATGCCGCGAATCAGGTTGAACAAGCCGTCGCGGCCAGGTGCGATATGCGCGCTATGTTGGATGTACTGATCGGACCAAAAGCGTTCGGCGGCTTCGTAGTCGCGCTTGTTGAACAGTGTGTCGAATGCCTCGATCACGAGGGCCTTGTTTTGTTCGGGCGACGTCTTTGACATGGTCATTTCCTCTTCGATGGCCGACAGCTCACATCGCAGTGCGCTCGTGCGCAGATTCGCCGACGTCGCCTCAGCTTTGAACATGGCACTTAGGCCAAATCACAATGGTGATCACCATCGTAATTAAAAGCGGTCGACGTGACGCCGCAAGAGCAGGAGTGGCAGATGGGCGTTTCAAAACAGCAAGCTATTGAAAACAAAAAGGCTATCGTCGCCGCCGCGGAAAAGCTTTTCCGCAAGCATGGGGTCGCTGCGGTGGGCTTGGCAGAACTGACCAAGGCCGCGGGCTTCACCCAGGGCGGCTTCTACAATCACTTCAAGTCGAAGGACGCCCTGGTCGCCGCCGTGATGGAAAAGGCGATGAAAGATGGCGCAGCCGACCTGATTGCCGCGATCGAAGTGTCAAAGACGAAAGCGGCCAATCCGATGAAGCGGCATGTGGAGGGATATCTCTCTCCCGGCCATCTGGGTGACATTGAGGCGGGTTGTCCGCTGACCGCATTTGCTGGCGACATTCGGCGGCTCGGCCTGGAAGCTCGGCAATCGTATGCACGCGGATTGGATTGGAATTTCGATCAGTTGGCAAACGTAATCGACGGCAAAAATCCACAAGAGAAGCGAAAAAGAGCCATCGCGTTTTTCAGCCAGATGCTCGGTTCGCTGGTACTCGCACGCGCCGTCGCCGACACCGAACCTGCTCTGGCCGATGAAATACTGAAAGATGGTCGTGAGCAGTTGTTGCGGGCTATCGATGCTTGAATAGCGCGGAGTACGAAGCCCCTATAAGCGAAAAACGAGACCCTGCAAACGACGAACGGCAAGCGACGTTGTACAACTGGTGGAGAGTTTGGGGCCGAAGTGTGTCCACCAAGCCGCCTCGTGGATTAAGGCATACGTAGGCTTCCCCCTGAGGCATAGCCCGACGATGCCAATACTTCTGCTTGTTTAAGAATCCCTGGATTCATCTCACCAGAGCCTGCCGCAGCCGCGGCAGGCCCTTCGCCATGCCGTGGTTTACGCTGCCCGTCTTGGCGCGCTCGCACCACCGGAACTACGGTGACATGATTCAAAAATAATCGTCATTCCGGCATAAACCGGAATGACGATTAGCAAATGAGAGGTTTCGCAGTGCATCGCCAGCACCGTCAACAAGACTGATGCTCAATGATTTGCGCAGAACACTCTTATCGCCAGGATGTTCTAGGGGCTGAACCTCCCTTTTGACTCCCCTTAAGATGCTCTCGTGGGCGAACCGCTCGGTCTTCTGCTGGCGAAAGCTATATCCGGCCCCAGTGAACGTCTCCGGCTATGTTAGCAACTGCCCCACTTAGGAGGGCGGTCACAGTCCACCATGACCGTTTTTGATTGGGGAGGCGGACACTTCGCATGCAACGACCTAAGAGAAAAACTCGCCGAAATATAGTGCGCAGCAAGCTTCCGAAAAAGATGAACATGAAGACTACTCGAATCCGACTTCTTCGCAGAATTTTTGAGCAGATCGGTACGGTTCTTCAAATATTTCCGAAGCCAAATTGGTGTCCTCTCCCGACAGTTTAGCGATTACTATCATTGCCAGATTAGCGAAGGCATAGGAATATTTTAGGGTTCTAAGGGTTGAAGCGTTGGATGAGATGAAACCAATGCCGCGTGGCCCTTGATATGCGTTCAGAAGTGAAATGCCGCCGTGAACGTGGGCATTCAGAAAGTCACGCAATAACCCCACGGAAGCGCTAATTCGACTGTCATTCTCCCACGTCGATTCAACAATCTTTGCGAGATCCTCAAGGGAGATATCTTGCATCTTCCCCTTTTCATTAGGCCCTCGCTTGAGCTTGTCCTTCTCAAAGAAGGAATCAACTTCAGCATCGCTTGCGTGATAGGCGAAAAACGCAGATCTCAAAGTGAGTTCGAGCTGGCTGCGCAGAAGGCTTAGTGCCGGCGCGCCTAGCTCTTCATGATGTGCGCCAACGATAACTGTAATTGCGCGACCATAGTCACATGAAGCGCGAGCTAACGTTACAGCTGTGCCTAGTCGTAGATTGGGTAACGATACCTTCGACTCGGCAATGCTTGAGAACTTCGCCATCGCTGAAATGGTGTCAACTAAGACGATATCGAGCAGAGCCGAGGCCTTACGGACGTCTACTGGCTGAATTATTTGATTTTCCATCGGTTATCTCACGCCGTTCTTGCTAAGCGTCCACTATCCGCGAATTTGTTTTAAACCCGGACCACAAATTGTCTACAGTTGAAGAAGATAATTCCTCCGAACTATATGGATGGCATGGTGGCCAAGTGGTCACTGACTCGCCTCTTGTGGCAGCTTACTTATCGTTGCGTAGAGCGATGCTAGCTGCCACTGCATGCGCTGCACGCTCGGCTCCAGCTTGCTCGGCATTGGAACACGGGAATTCTGTTTTACGAGCAAGTCTATTCGATTCAGTTTTTCTTTAATCGACTCATCATCATGCGTTTGAAGCTTGTGGGCCATCGCGTTCCGAACGCTGTTAAGTAGGGTGACGCACTCCCATACCCACTCATTGTTTGGTTTCCAGTAAATAGCTTTAACAAGGCTTAGGCACTGAGAAAAACCAAATATTTCGTGTCTAAAATTATTCGGAACCGGCAAATATTCGTCGATCAAGGCACGCAATTGCTCTTCAAAGAGCATATGAGCGCGAAGGACCAATAACTCCAACTTTCCAGGCTCTTGAATGAGCTTGAGATAGCGAACTAGATCAGAAACAGGTTCCAACTTTTTCACAATGCCTCGACACTCGGCTGGTAAGTCATTGTTGCCCCTTTATCGAATTCACCTACAATTTCTAGATGTCTTTGGGTGAAAGACTCTTTGTTTGGACACCCAAACCCGAGAGCGCGAACTAGCACTTTCTGTCGACCATCGCGGACACCACCTATGGCTCCAAAGCGGCATCGCAGAAACGCAAAAGTTTGCGCATGAACGCTATCGCGTCGAGCGGACAGTTTATGGTTAAACGAATATCAGGATGAATTTGCGCGATAACAGCTGCTTACAGCTGACGCGGCCAATTTATGGTTGAACGCACACCGTGCAAGGAGCGATGAAGAAATTGGCGCGCCCGGAGGGATTCGAACCCCCGACCAATGGCTTCGGAAGCCACTACTCTATCCGGCTGAGCTACGGGCGCTTGGGATGGCGCTGACGGCGTGAGTGCGCGTCAGGCGGGCGGCAAGTATAGCGGACTTGGGCCGGATCGCCCATGCGTGGGGTGTGGAACGAGGTCTTGCCCTTGCTCCAACCCTCTCCCCGGCCGGGGAGAGGGAGGAACATGGTGATACGGATCAGCGGGCCTTGATCAGCTGGGTCAAGGTATCCGGTTTGCTGGTGTCACGTACGATGTGTGGATACTTCAGGCCGCCGTGGTAATCGATGCGTACGGTCTTGTACTCATCAAAGTTCTTTACCAGCAGTTCGATCGGCTGGCTGCTGTCCTTCGCCGAAGCGGTGACGGCTTCCTTCAATGCATCGGGGTCATAGTTACGGCCATTGACGGCCACGATGCTCATACCGGGCGAGATACCGGCATTGAAGGCCGGGCCATCCCAGAGCACATCGTTGATCGCGCCGTCTTTGCCGACCGAGAGGCCAATCGAGTAGGTCAGATCAGCGGAGTGGCGGAATGCTTCGATGGCCTTGAGCGCGTCGGACGGCTGATCGGTGTAGACCAGCTTCCAGCCGTGCGACTCCAGTCCGCCGATGAGGGGGCCGTGTCCATCGAGACGCGTGCGCAGATAAGTTCTCCAGTCGTACGGAGCGATCTCGTTGAGCGTCTTCACTATATCGTCGAAGGTATAGGTGTCGACGTCCCATGCACCGGGATTCACGCCGAAGAAGGCCTTGGCGAAGTCATCAATGCTCTTCTTGTTGCCGGTGAGCTGGCGCAGCTTGCCGTCAACGTCCAGCCAGATCATCTGACCGGCAGAGTAGTAATCCTCGCTGGCCTGATAGTTGCGGTATGGCAACGGACGACGCATGGCGATAGTCGGATCGTTGGTGGTGTCCTGCACATTGCGCCAACTGGCGAGACCCGGGCGGCCCTTGTCATAAGTGGCAGCAACGGCGGCAATCATTTCTTCGAATTGCTTGTCGTTCCACAGGCCGGCACGCGCGGCCATTACCTGGCCCCAGAACTGGGTCTGGCCCTCATACACCCACAGCAGGGAATCGCCCATCGGTACATTGAAGTTGGGCGTAGTCAAATCCGCGCCGCGGCGGTACTTGCCGTCCCAGGAATGGTTGAATTCGTGCGACAGCAGATCGCGCATCACCCAGCTCTTGTCCCACTCGGTGAAGTAACCGGTAGGCGTGCCGTCTTCGCTGGAGCGATGGTGCTCCAAGCCGTTGCCGCTCATCTTGTCGCTGAGCGAGAACAGAAAATCGTAGTGGTTGTAGTGGTGTGCACCGTACAGCTTGTACATCTGTTGCACGAGTGCGCGATGCACCTTCAACTGCTCGGGCGTGATGTCCAGATACTTCGGCGCATCCGCGACGATATCCATGTGTACCGGCGTGCTCGCGCCCGGATCGAGATCCACGCGCTTGAAGTATTTGCCGGCATAGATCGGCGAGTCGACCAGATCGTTATAGTCGATCGGCTTGAAGTGCACCGTGCCGCCGTCCTGCGAGGCGACTTCCAGCGCGGAACCGAACTGCCAGCCGGCCGGCAGCTTGACGCTGGGATCGGTCTGGATCTGGCGCGCGTAGTAACCGGCCGGATACAACGTGACGGTGTTCCACTGCAGGTTGAGCATTTCCGGCGTCATCACCACACGACCCTCGCGGGTGCTCTGCGGCGACAGGAATTGGAAATCCACGTCGATGCTGTTCGCGCCCTGCGGCACATCGATGTGGAACGCATAAACGTTGTATTCGTCGCGCGTCCACGTCAGGGTCTTGCCATTGGCCTTCACCACCAGGCCGGCGAATTTGTCGATCGGACCAGTAGGCGAGTGAGTGCCGGGAATCCACTGTGGATAAAGCAGGGTGATCGGACCCGATGCGACCGGGATGACTTCGTGCACGCGGAACACGCGATGGGCGATATCGGTCGCATCCACGTCGATCTTCAATGCACCGGCACTGTAGGGAACGTTCTGAGGAGCAGGCACGTCGGCATGGGCGGCAAAAGCAAAGCCTCCCAATGCGGTAGCAAGGATGGCGGCTGCAAGCGGGTTGCGTTTCAAGGGGAGAGTCTCCTGGTGCGGCAAGGTGCCGGCGTCACAAAACGTAACGCGGCATAAACATCGCGATGCTAGCCACCCGTACGCCGCACGCCCCCCTGCCAGAGGTCACATGAGCCGTGATGACCGGCTGTCGACAGGCATCAGGGAGATGAACAATGCACCCCTGACAAACTGAATAGTGCCCGCCACGCAAGCACTTACAGGGGAGCTGAGGGGAAATCCGATTGTTACAATGCTGTTACCGCGTAACCCCGCGCGGTTCCTCGCAGGGATCTCCCCAATCGCTGCCAGGACCTATAAAAAGATGGAGCTCTCCTATGAATAAGCTAGCCCTCACGGCCGTTGCGGCCGCTCTCGCTTTTTCTCCCCTGCTGAGCCAAGCCGCCCATGCGGACGACGCCAGCACCCCGACCAGCACGAATTGGCAGGACAACTTTTTCGTTGCCGGCCAGTTGGGGCAAACCCAGTTCCGCAATGCCGACCTCAGCCACAACAACAGCGTGTTCCAGAACGTGCGTTTCGGCTGGCGCTGGAACGGCCTCGTAGGTCCGGAAATCGGCTATGTGTATCTCGGCCGCCCCAAGAGCGACGTGTACGGTGACGGCTCCACCTCGCTGTCCCTGAAGCCGCGCGCCGCCACCATAGGTGTCAACGCCAAGTACAACTTCTATCAGAACTGGTTCGTCACCGCCCACGCTGGCTATCTGCGTGCCGAGAACAAGTTTGCGCTCACCTCCGGTGGCGCCGAGAACCGTTACACCACTTGGAACAATGGCCTGTACGCCGGCCTGGGCGTCGGTTACGACCTGACCAAGAACTTCAGCGTCGGCCTGAACTACGACGACTACCGTCTGCAGTCGGGTAACGGCACCAGCGCCAATTACGTCGGCGCCGGCCATGACCGTACCAACATTGCCGCGTACTCCGCCTCGGTGGAATACCGCTTCTAAGCAGCCACGAAGCAACGGCGTATCACCCAAATCCCCCGGTTACCCCGGGGGATTTTCTTTTGGACGGCCATCCGCACGAGCGGCCTAAAGTTCGTTCCGCTTCCGCCGATAGTTGATGCAAGACGCTGTTTCGTGGCGTTTCCGGCCTAAGGATTGAGACATGAAATCTGTACTTGCTGCGACCCTGTTACTGGTCGCTCCCCTTGCCGCCCATGCCTGCGCGCCCACCGACTTTGCCATCCAGGATGTCAAAGTGAGCGCCATCGGTACCGGTATCGCAACCCGCCTGAGCGTGAAAGGCAAACTGGTCAACAACTGCACGGCGGCGGCGGCGGCCCAGGTCCGCGTGGACGCCAAAGACGGTTCTGGCAACGTGCTGGCCTCCCGCGAAGGCTGGCCGGCCGGCACCACCAATATCGCCCCCGGCCAATCGGTCGACTTCGATATGGGCCGCCTGCTGCATTATCAATCGGACATGCAGACGTACTCCTTGACTGTCGTCAACGTGCGCGCCTGGTAAGACTCGTTTCAAAATGCGTGTGTGAACCTGCCGACGGCGCTAGCCCATGCCGTCGGCTTTTTTTGCTGTTCGCTTCGAGCCCACTTTACGTATCACACGGTGGCGCTCACGCATTACCGCCACCGCTGCCCCAGCGGCAATCCAGCGCCGTCCCGTATCTGGTCCGGGCTTGATCTCACGCCGGTTAAGGCACGACGAGCGTCATGCCGGGAAATCGCCCGGACGATTCGCAAACGCAGCGATCACCGTTGCTGCTACATCGCACGCTGTAGCAAGCCACTCTGTCACGCGAAGAAAGCCGAACACACGCACCGTCACGGCGCATACGCATTACTGCAGCTAATGCAGCTAATGCAGCGTAAACAGCTTGTCGAATCCGGCCACGCGCAACGTGCCGCGCAAGGCGGTGCTGGCGTTGACGATGCTAATCTCCGCGCGATCGCCACCTGCGTGCTCACGCAAGAGCAGCAGCATGCCGAGCGCCGAGCTGTCCATGCTCTCCACATCGCCAAGATCGATCACGTAGCTGCGAGAAGGCTTGCGATGGCCAAGGCAGGCCTCGTGAAACTGCCGATGCACGCTGAAATCGAAGTGATCGCCGAATTGCAGCGTGAGGCAATCCTGCTCTTGATCGTGCTGAACATTCAGGCTCATGGCATGCATTCCTCAAAATAGTTCGATTTCGCCGGCATCCATGCTGCTTTGCAGGGCCGGTCCACGCGAGCGGATACGTGCTTTTTCACGCTGCAAAGCCAGGCGTTCGCGCACTCGTTCGGAATGCTGGCGCAACAGCTGCGTGTCGAGCGACTCGCAGGCCAGTGCTTCGATATCACGCGTGGTCTCGGCAGCGACACCTTGCAGTTCCACCAGGCGTGTCCGCGTCTGGTTCAAAAGCTGGCTCAGGATATCTTCGAACTGCAGCGAGCGAATCGTGGTGGACACGTCGTTGCCCAGGCCGCGATTGATTTCCACCACTTGATCGGCCACCGCGCTGGTGCGCGCGTCGCTCTCCGTGACATGCGCCATCATCGCATCGATGCCGCCCTTGGCCGACAACGCCACATTCAAGTCCTGCGAGGCCAGCTCGCCCACCAGGCCACGCACCTGCTCCATGGCCAGGCGCGCACGTTCGACGTGGCTACCGATCTGCTCGTTGAATTGATTGGAATGGCTGGCAAGGTTGCGGATTTCACCGGCCACCACCGCAAAGCCGCGCCCAGCCTCACCGGCGCGCGCCGCTTCGATCGCTGCATTGAGCGCCAACAGATTGGTTTCTTCGGCGATGGTGTTGACGTTTTTCAGCAGACCGAACACCGCGTCCATTTCTTTCGACATACCGTCGATGCGATAAACGATGCGCAAACTTTCGCGCGACAGTTGCACGATCAATCCGACGAAGTGATCCAGCAGATCACTCGTGCGCGATGCAAAATCCTGCACCGACACACCGCCATTCTGCACGTCGATAATCTGCTTCAAGAGCGACTGCTGCATGCCTGTCTTCTGCGACAGGCCATCGAAACCACCGCCCAGTTCGGAGACCGCGTCGCGTAGCAAGTCCAGCGCCTGGTACAGCTCGCGCGAGGCGTGCCCCAACTCATCGATCAACGCACCGCGCACATCCTCCAGCGCTTCGCGCAGTGGACCATGATCCGGCTCAGCCGGCGGCTCTACGGCCATGGCTGCGGTCGCTGTACGGCGGCATTCGAAGATCCACACGGCACACAATGCGGTCACGAGCGCGGGCGCCAGCCAGATCGGATTCCAGATCAGGCATAGCAGCAAGGCGACCAGGCTTGCGCCGATGCCGACCAGAGGACGCGGAGCGGAGGGGGACAGAATGGCGGACATAAGATGTTCCGATACGTCAGGAAGCGGCGCGGCGCGCGCCGACGATAGGTTCTTGCGCCAACACCAGCAGGCGTGCGGCGATATTTTCGAGCGGCAGCTTTTCTTCGGCGGCCTCCAATTTCCAGGCAGCGCCGGGCATGCCCCACACCACCGAGCTTTCTTCGTCCTGCACCAGCGTGGGTGCACCGCTCTCGCGTAGTTCGAGCAGGCCGCGCGCACCATCGTCGCCCATGCCGGTCAGCAGCACGCCGATCGCCGCACCGCCCACGCTGGCTGCCGTGGAGCGGAACAGCACATCCACGCTCGGCTTGTGCCGATTGACCTGCGGACCGTCGTGCAAGCGACAGACATGTTTGGCGCCATCCCACATCACCAGCAGATGTTCGCCGCCCGGCGCGATATAAGCGTGGCCCGGCTGGATAGGCTGGCCATCACGCGCCTCGCACACACGCATCGATGAGCAGTTGTTCATGCGTGTCGCGAACGGACCGCTAAACGCAGCAGGAATATGCTGCGTGATCACGATCGGCGGCGCGTCCGGCGGCATCGCCTCCAGCAGCACGCGAATCGCTTCCGTGCCGCCGGTGGACGCACCCACCGCGATGATGCGCGTGCTTCCGCGCGTACCCGGCATCTGCGAGCGCGGCAATACCACATCGGCCGACAGGCGCGGCGGTACGTCCAGCTTCTGCACCTGCGTGTAAGCACGCGGCCGGGTGAGCGCGGCGAGTTTCACCTTGGCGCAAATTTCCTGCGCGCTTTCCGCAAAACAATTGGCGAGATCACTGGAAGGTTTAGTGAAGAAGTCCACCGCACCGATTTCCAGCGCACGCAAGGTCACCTCGGCGCCGCGTTCCGTCAGCGACGACACCATCACCACCGGCATCGGACGCAAGCGCATCAGGTTCTCCAGGAACGTCAGCCCGTCCATGCGCGGCATTTCCACGTCCAGCGTGAGCACGTCCGGATTGAGCTGCTTGATCTTGTCACGCGCGATCAGCGGATCGGCAGCCACGCCGACGACCTCGATACCGGGATCGGAATCGAGCATGGCCGACAACAACTTCCGCACCAGGGCAGAATCGTCGATCACCAGGACGCGAACTTTTTCCATTGCCGCTTTCTCGCTTTGCGCATCGTTTTATGCTTTTCCCTGCCTGCGGAGAACGTGCTTCCTTCTCGTTTCCCTGCTTGCAGGAAAGTAAGTTTTTTCCCTCTCCCTGCACGCAGGGGAAGGGGTACCCATCGCGGAACCCTAGAAAAGTTCCACCTCTCCCTTTATCGGATCATTCGCCAAACGCTTGAGGTAACGCTGCTCGTTCGCGGCCAGCTCGGCATCGCGCGAGCTGCGCAACTGCCTCACCCGCACCCGCCCGCTGGCCGGGAAATACTGCAACTGGCGGGGGTAGATATCGCCCACGTCGGACGCCACCAGCGGCAAGCCTTCTGTTTCCAGATAGCGCTTCACGAAGGCGATATTGCGCTGCCCCACATCCGTCATCTGCGCCAGCACGCGCCCACCTCCGAAGATCTTCACCCTCAGCGCATCGCGCTTGCCGCCTGCTTTCAAAATGGCGTTGATAAGCTGTTCCATGGCGTCGCTGCCATAGCGCGCCGCACGGCCTACCGCTACCGACCAATCGTTGCGCTCGCCACTCATCGGCTCGGGCAACATGAAATGATTCATGCCACCGATACGTCGCTCGTCATCGCGAATGCAAGCGGATACGCATGAACCCAGCACGGTCGAAATCATTTCTTCCTGCCCGCTGACATAGAACTCACCCGGCAACACCTTCACCGTCATGCAGCTATGGGTGGGGTCCCAGAATCGACGCATGTGCTCGAAACCGGGCAGCACGGGCAGGCTGGCTTTGGGCGTCACGGCGACGCCTGGCGGTGCAACGGTCATGGCGCAGATTTCCGATAGACGGTACGGCCGACCAGTTCGAACGAATCGCTGAGGCCGTACATCGATTCGGAATGTCCAAGGAACAAATAGCCTCCCTGCTCAAGCAAGCCCGCATATCGTTCAAACAAACGCTGCTTGGTCGGCTTGTCGAAATAGATCACGACGTTGCGGCAGAAAATCGCCTCGAACGGTCCGCGCATCGGCCACTCGTGCAACAGGTTGAGAGGCTGGATGGTTACTAGCTCACGCAAACGTGGATGCACGCAGGCCAGTCCCTCATAGCGGCCTTCGCCGCGCAGGAACCAGCGGCGCCGACGTTCGTCACTCACACCGCTCAGGCGATCCAGCGCATAGGTGCCGGCGCGTGCGTGCTCCAGCGCCTGCGGAGAAAGATCGGTAGCGAGAATGCGTGCATCGATCTTGCTGCCGCTACGTTCCAGCGCCTCGGCCAGTACCATGGCCAGCGCATACGGCTCCTCGCCTGTCGAACAGCCCGCTGACCAAATGCGCAAACGGCCACCGTTCTTCTTCGCCTCCAACCATCGCGGCAACAGGTCCTGCACCAGCAAATCGTAGTGGTGCATCTCGCGAAAGAAGGAGGTGACATTGGTGCTGATCGCACTCGCCAGTTCGCCCAATTCGCTATCCGGATCACGCCGCAGCAGCTCGCAATAGCTGCCAAACTCTTTCAGCCCCAGCGCGCGCAAGCGACGCAGCAATCGTCCCTGCACCAACTGCCGCTTCTGCTCGCTCAGCGATATGCCGCAGTAGCGATAGACGAAGTCGCGCAGAAACGCGAACTCGACGTCACCGAGCAACGGGCCGTTCGCGCCAGGCGTGGCGGATGGGAAGTCGGATAAGGTCGCCGTGTTCATCGTGTTGAACCTGTGAGTGCGGAAGCGCGAAGTGTGCGTAGAGTGCGTGGCCGAATCCCCAACGTTCGCCACCATGGAGGGCGTTCCTTGGCACCTGTCGCCAAGAGATTTTCGCCGTGCCCTCCCGTGGTTGCCTGGTGTCATGTCTCCACCGGCGCCTCGCGTTCCGTGAAATCGAAGATGCCTTCTCTATCGAAGCCACTTTCAACGTGTCAGCCAGCGCCCAGACTGTTTGCTCTTTGATGCCTCCGTCCTGGACTGCCCCTTTCGCGGCACGTGCACCCCGGGAGGCATCGGGTATCGCCGGAAGACAGCGACACCCGATAAAACACCGCTACTCAGAACTCCTTCCACACGCTCTCGTCTGCCGGCTCCGGCACAGGACGGCGATTCGCTGCGGCAGCCGGCACCGATTGCCGTACCGCTGCAAACACCGCCTCGGTCTCGGCCATCACTTCCGACGTTTTCGGGCGGCCCGATGCAGACGGCGCAGCGGCGGCATCGCTCATGCGGAAGAAATTCACCTGGCGGGACAACTCACCGGCCTGCTCATGCATCGCACGCGCAGCAGCGGATGCCTCTTCCACCAACGCAGCGTTCTGCTGGGTCATTTCATCCATCTGCGACACGGCGTTGTTGACTTGATCGATGCCGGCCGACTGCTCCTGGCTGGCTGCGGCGATCTCCGCCACGATGTCGGTCACCTTCTTGACGCTGTCGACGATGTCAGCGAGTGCCTTGCCGGACTGATCCACCAATTCCGAACCGGTACGCACCTTTTCGGCGCTGTCATTGATCAACAACTTGATCTCCTTTGCCGCACCGGCACTGCGCTGCGCCAGATTGCGCACTTCGGTAGCCACGACCGCGAAACCACGACCCTGCTCGCCGGCACGTGCTGCTTCCACCGCCGCATTCAGGGCGAGCAAGTTGGTCTGGAACGCAATTTCGTCGATCAAGCTGACGATGTCGGAAATCTTGCGGCTGGAGGTATTGATCTCACGCATCGCTGTGACTGCCTGCGCCGCCACTTCACCGCCGCGCTCGGCTTGCTCGCGCGCACCGCGCGCCAGCTGATTGGCATGGCTGGCGTTTTCGGCATTCTGCTTCACCGTCGAGGTCATTTCCTCCATCGACGATGCCGTTTCTTCCAGGCTGGACGCCTGCTCTTGTGTGCGCTGGCTCAGATCATCGTTACCGCGCGCAATCTGCTGCGCAGCCGTGCTGACGGCATCGGAACCCTGGCGCACCTCGGCGACAATATCCACCAGGCGCTGATCCATGGTGCGTAATGCGTTCAGCAATTGCGCCAGTTCGTCATTGCCCTTTACTTCGATGGTGTGACCCAGCTTGCCGCCGGCAATTTCGTTGGCCACCCGCATGGCGCGGTTGAGCGCATGCGTGATCGAGCGGATCAACAACGTCGAGCGCAACAAGGCAAACAGCAAACCGCCGGTCAGTGCGATCAACGTGATCAGGCGAACACGCTGATAGCTTTTGACCTGATCCATGAAAATTTGCTTGGCTTCGTTGCTCTGCAACGTCACCAGCTTTTCGAGCGAATCCTGGCGCTGCATCATCAGCGGGCGAAGTTCCATCTCGACCAGATCGGACGCACCCGTATCGGACTGTTTGATCGCATCGAGCACGTCCTGCTTAGCCTGCTGATAGTCCTTGTCGGTGGAATGCCAGTCCTTGTTGGCGGCCGCCACAGCCGGGCTCATCGGCAACGCGGCAAAGCGCTTGGCATAGTCGTCCATGTCTTTCTGATAGCGCTCGAACTCCGCCATCTTCTGCTTGACCTGATCGGCCTTGCCGGCAAGTCCGGCAGCCTCGTTCAATGTCAGGAACGACTTCAGCGAATCGCTGCGCACCACATCCAGATACTGAGAAGGCACCAGCTCCAATGCATAGATGCGCTGCGTGCCAGCATTCTGCTGCGACATCGAATACAGACCAATGGCCGCACCGGCCAGCAGCATGAAGCCGAGCAAGCCGACCAGCGTAATCAACTTGGCCCGCACAGACAGCGACTTGAACTTGAATTTAGGCATACGGAATTTCATCGGTTGTGTTCCTCAGGCCACAGCTTTTACGTCGTCGGCCGCATTCAGGGCGGCTTCGAGCATCTGCGCGTCCTGCGGTTGCAGCAATTTGTCTGCATCGAGCAGCAACACCATGCGGTCGCCGACCGAGGTCAGTCCTTTCAGATATTCGGTATCCACCGTCGTGCCCATGTCCGGCACCGGACGGATCGCATCGCTCGCCACGTCAAGCACGTCCGATACGGCATCCACCACCACACCGAACTGACGTCCTGCCACGGTGATGATCACGGTGACGGTCGTGGCGTTGTATTCCTCGCGAGCGAGGCCAAAGCGCAGGCGCAAATCGATCACCGGCACGATCGCGCCGCGCAGATTCAGCACGCCCAGCACGTAATGCGGCGATTGCGGAATACGCGTCACGGGAGTCCAGCCGCGAATCTCGCGCACGGCCAGAATGTCAACGCCGTATTCCTCGTGCGCAAGGTTTACGGTGAGATATTGCGACTGGAGCGCCTCGCTCCGGGCTTGATCGGACATGTTCGCCTCGTCGTTGGAGCGCCACACGATGCTCCCCTTCAGGACTGAGATCGGCGGGTGCAGGGAAAACTTGAGGTAACGGCTGGAGCATCTTGGCGATAACGGCTTGCCGCTTTGCAGCCTTCCGCGCCGTCATTCCCCGCTATCAGGGGATGACGGCGACGCATCCAACGGCTACAGAGCGCGCGGTGATCCGCCCGCCTTAATCCCGCGCCGCCGCCAGCGACCCTGCCACCAGGACCGGGCGTCGTGCCGCCACACCCTTCGGTGCCGTATGCAGCATCCCATGCACCCGGAAAAAGCCCACCTGCGCTTGCAGACGATCAGCCTGCTCCTGCATGGCGCGGGCCGCAGCCGCCGCCTCTTCCACCAGCGCGGCGTTCTGCTGTGTAACCTGATCCATCTGCGTGACCGCCCGATTGACCTGCTCGATGCCGCCGGATTGCTCCTGGCTGGCCGCGGCCATCTCGTTGACGATGTCGGAAACCCGCTTAGCCTGCCCGACGATGCCCGCCAAGGCCTGCCCGGACTGATCCACCAGCTGCGAGCCGGCCTGCACTTTCTCGGCACTGTCGCCGATCAGAGTCTTGATCTCTCTTGCGGCGCGGGCGCTGCGCTGTGCCAGATGGCGCACTTCGTTGGCCACGACCGCGAAACCATGGCCCTGCGTACCGGCATGGGCCGCTTCCACCGCCGCATTCAGGGCCAGCAAATTGGTCTGGAAGGCAATGTCGTCGATCATGCTGACGATCTCGGCAATCTGATCGCTGGCTTGCTTGATCGCCTGCATCGCCGCGCTCGCGCGCACGGCGACGTCGCCTCCGCGCTCTGCCTGCACACGCATGTCGGTAGCCAGATGACTGGCGTGTTCTGCATTCCCGGCGCTCTGCTTGACCGTCGCGGTCATTTCTTCCATCGATGAAGCCGTTTCTTCCAGGCTCGCCGCCTGTTCTTGCGTGCGGTAACTCAAATCATCATTGCCACGCGCAATCTGCTGCGCGGCTGCCGTGACGGCATGTGCGCCCAGCTGTACTTCGCCCACGATGTCAGTGAGTTTGCCGCGCATACGTTCCAGCGCATCAAGCAAGCTGCCGGGCATGAACGCCTGATGCGCATCCTCGCCACGCAGATCGCCATCGGCGATGCGCACCGCCATGACCAACGCAGCACGCGGTTCGCCACCGATACTGCGCCGGATGCTGCGCATGGATTCCCACACCACAAAAATGACGAGCAATCCCAGCAAGCCGGCCTGCAACAGGCTTCGGATCAGCATCTGGCGGAACTGTGCGTCGATATCCACAAAGTAGGCACCGGCCGCCAGATGCAGATCCCACGGTTTGTAGAACGCCGTATAGGTCATCTTGAGCTTGTCGCCCTTGCTGCCCGGCATCGGCCACATGTAATCGGTAAGGCCGTGACCATCGCGCTGGTCGGCGGCAAGCATTTCGCGATACATGTATTTGCCGGTGGAATCCGTCTCGTTACGAATGCTCTTGCCCACGCGCTTGGGCATGACCGGATGCATACGCATCGTCAGCCCCGAATCGAAGGCATAGATGTACCCGGTGCCATCGCTCCAGCGCATGCTCGACACGGCGGCCAATGCGCGCCGCTCAGCCTCCGCTTCGCTGAATTCACCCTTGGCGGCACGAGCGCGATAACTGTCCATCAGCGACATCGCAGACGCCACGTGATCGCCCAGCGCACGTTCGCGCGCCCGCATCTGCAGCCCGCGACTGGCGATAGCGGACATGACGGTCAACGCCACAAGCCCGACCACGACCACAGCGATAACCAGCCAAACCCGAGCCGCAAGACTCAGGCGTTCGAGCGTTTTCAGTGGAGGCACCATGACGAAACCTGCTAAGGACATAGGAAGACAGGACACACTCCCCCGTGCTTCCCGCACGGCCGCACGCCACCCTCCCGGCGCGAGGATCTACCTGAGAAAATTGGCGGAGCCCTCCCAAGCCCCGCTACGCTCGCGCCCTAAGCTGCCTTGCGGCGCGATTGCAAACGAATCAGGCCGGCCACATCGATGATCAATGCCACCGAACCATCGGCGAGAATGGTGGCGCCCGAGATGCCATCGACACGCCGGTAATTGGCTTCCAGCGATTTCACTACCGCTTGTTGCTGGCCGATCAGTTCATCGACAAACAAGCCCACCTGATTGCCATCGGCCTCGACCACGATCACCAACCCTTCAGCGATGTTCTGCCGCGCATGGGCGCAGCCGAACTGTTGATGCAGGCGCAAGATCGGCAGGTATTCGCCGCGGAAACGGAACAACTCGCCGCCACCGGTGACGCTGCGTACCGCGTCGGGACTCAACTGCACCGATTCCACGATCGATACCAGCGGCACGATGTAGCACTCATCGCCCACCGCAGCACGCAGGCCATCGATGATGGCGAGCGTCAGCGGCAAGGTGATGGTGAATGTCGTGCCCTGGCCGGGGCGGCTCTGGATCGACACGTTCCCGCCCAGGTCCACGACGTTACGACGGACCACATCCATACCCACGCCGCGGCCGGACAGATCCGTGGTGACCGCCGCGGTGGAAAAGCCCGGCTGGAAAATCAGCTCGCCTACGGCTTCGTCGCTTAGCTCCTCACCGCTCTTGATCAAGCCCTTTTGCAGTGCCTTGGCAATAATCGCTGCGCGATTCAGGCCGGCGCCATCATCGACGATTTCCACCACGATGGAACCGCCACGATGGAACGCCTCCAGCCGCAGCGTGCCCGCTTCTTGCTTGCCTGCGGCGCGACGCTTGTCCGGCGTTTCCAGACCGTGGTCGATAGCGTTGCGCACCAGATGCACCAGCGGATCGCCGATCTTTTCCAGCACGGTCTTGTCGAGTTCGGTGTGTTCACCGACCATCTCCAATTTAACGTGCTTGCCGAGTTTCTGGCTGAGGTCGCGCACCAGACGCGGAAAGCGGTTGAACACCGAGCCGATCGGCAACATGCGGATGCCCATCACGCTTTCCTGCAGCGTGCGGGTGTGGCGCGCCAGCTGTGCGAGACCTTGCTGCAGCATGGCCAGTCGCGACGGGTCGAATTCCTCGCGGAACTGATCCAGCATGGCTTGCGTGATCACCAGCTCGCCGACCAGATCGATCAGGCCGTCGATCTTGTCGATACCTACGCGTACCGATCCAGCGTCGTTGCTGCTCGCGGCCGCAGTACGCGCAGCTCCCGCCGTCGCGCCCGCACTCGCCGGCACTGCAACCGATTCGACCGGCGGTGCGGGCGGCGGCGCAGCGGCAACCAGCGGCTCGATCACCAGATCGCATTCGTCCTCGACCCATTCGAACACCGAGGCGATCGCCTCGCGGCTGACCGCACCGGTCAACGCGATGCGCCAGCCCATATGGCATTCGGAGGGATCGAGCGCGTCCAGCGCGGGCACACGATCCAACTGTGCCTCGACGACCAGCTGACCGAGCGCAGCCAGTTCACGCAACAGACGCAACGGATCGTTGCCGCCGGCCAGCATGCCGGCATGGGGACGGAATTCAATCTTCCAGCCGCTCGAAGCGGCCGGTTTTGCAGCAGCCTTGCTTGCAGCAGCAGGCGCCGTGTGACCCGCCTCCGCCGCCAAGTGCTGCTTCAGGCTTTCGCTTTCCGCATTGGCCAAGGACTGTCCGCTCTGCGCGCGATCAAACATGCCGCGCAAACAATCGACGGTGCGCAGCATCAGCTCAATGATCGGCTTGTCGATCGCACGGCGACCGTCGCGCACCTGATCGAGCAGCGATTCCGCCTCATGCGTAAACGCTGCCATCTCCGGAAAACCAAAGGTTGCCGCGCCGCCCTTGATCGAATGCGCCGCGCGGAAAATGCGGTGCACGAGTTCGGCATCGCCGCCTTCATCTAGCGCCAGCAACGCCGACTCCATCGCATCCAGCCCTTCCAGACTTTCCTCGAAGAAGACTTTGTGGAATTGGGTAACGCTGATGCTCATGGGGAATCCTGGATTGACGCTGACGCTCTTACTCCCGTCCCTTCCAAACCCGATGGGTCTCGAATCTCAGCTGTGCGCTGCGTCCCCTGTCTGCCGCGGAGGGCGCAGCGTTCGGCGATGTGATCAGCTAAGGCTCGACACCCGTCATCAGGTCGAAAGGGAGAGGATCGATTTCGGTGATGCTCAGCCAAGCACCCGCTTGACCGTAGCCAGCAATTGCTCCGGATCGAACGGCTTCACCAGCCAGCCCGTCGCACCCGCCGCCTTGCCTTCCATCTTCTTGTCCGTATTCGACTCGGTGGTCAGCATCAGAATCGGCACGCCTTTGTATTCCGCGCGCGTGCGCAACTCGCGCACCATGCTGATGCCATCCATCACCGGCATATTGACGTCAGCCAGCACGAGATCGAAACGCGATGCAGCCGCCGTATCCAATGCCATCTGGCCATTTTCCGCTTCCGCTACGTCGTAACCCGCGCTACGCAGCGTGAACGCCACCATCCCGCGCATCGAAGCCGAATCGTCTACTGCAAGAATCTTCGCCATCTTCCACCTCAAGTTCAGGCCGGCTGCTTCGCCGGCAGTGCCAATACCTGCGCCAATCCAAGCTGCATCGCCGCGTCATGCAACGGTGCGCTCACCCCCGCCCAGTTCACCCGGCGACCGCGCTTTTGCGCATCGCGCTGGAACGCCACCAGCAATTGCAGCGCCGCCGTGTCGACACGCTCTACTGTGCTGCCATCGAGCACGATCGCCGACGACTCCAACGCCTTGCGCAAGTGCTGATGCAAATCGCCCACATCGGCGATGCGGCAATCGGCTGGCATGGCGACCTGGATCTCGCTTTTTACCGACGGCGTATCGCTTTTGGGTTTGCTGGCCATGGGGGTGTTTTATGGATTGCCCTGTTGCGAGGTTTATCGGCGGGAATGAAGGGAGCTTTAGGTGGGTGGTGCTTTTTTTGTGGGTTGTAAGGGTCGTATTGGCACGATTGAGTATGTCGTTGGTTGGGGGATTGCCTGCGGCGCTTCCGGTCCCGAAGGGACCGGGTCACTTTCTCTTGCGTGCCCAAGAGAAAGTAACCAAAGAGAAGGGCAACCCCGAGGGAGCGCTGGCCGGGCTCCTGCCCGCCCAGTGCGTGAAGAATGGGTGGGGGTTTTCGACAGCACCTCCTGTGCTGACGAAAACCAAGCCGACATCCATGCCGGCTTCCCTTCGGGCTGATCCACCCATCCTTCACCGCTCCCTAGGGGCCCCGGAAAGAGCCACGCGCCGTCCAGGCGCGCACTCGGTGCCGGTGCTGCGCGCCGGTAAAAAAAGCAGCCTTCTCCGCAAAAGATGTTTTATCGAAAAGCTGGTCTTGCGAGTTTGACCAGCGCTAAGCGCTGGCCAACAGTGCGCGCCAGGAGGGCGCGCTCAATGGGGGTCCCCTTAGGGCTCGGCAGATGGGCGAAGGAAAGCCCGCAGGGTGGCCGGCACGCGACGTGCTGTCGGAAAACCCCGTAGCCCATCTGCGCACCTGGAGGACAGGAGGCCCGTAAGGCGAGCCCTTCGGGTGCCGTTTCTTTTGGTTATTTTTCTTGACTTCAGGCGTCCTGCCTTCCGCCCTTCGGGCCAGCGGCGCTGTGCGCCAGCGTTCCTTACGCTGGCGTGGGCACGCAAAGAAAAGTAACCCGGTCGCCTTCGGCGACCAGAAGCGCCGCAGGCAATCCATCAGGAACCAAACAAAACACACACCCATCACAAACCTACGAAGCCACCCACCCCAAACTAAGCAAACCCTAAAGTTTCCCCCACCCAAGCCGATAATCCGCCCAAGCCCCGCGAAAGAACGTGCGAACCAGCACATCGCTGGCCGAGGAGTCACGCGTGATCATCCAGCCAACCAGCGTTGCCGCACTGACCTGGCTCGGTGCCGCCGCCGGCGCCAGTTCTGAAGGCTGGCGCATCGGCAGCGTGTTGTCTGCGCGTCCGCTTGGCGTGAGCGAGCAAGGCTTGCTGGTACTGCAGATCGGCGCGTTGACCGTCGAAGCCGAAGCACCGGGAACCGGTACCAAGCTGCCGCCGCAGTTCCAGGTCCGGGTGCTAAGCCTCGGCGCACAGCCGCAACTGGAGATCCTTGGCGCGGATTCGCAGCTTGATGGCGTCGTCAATCAAGCGCTGCGGGAGCGTCTTCCGCAACAGAATGGTTATGCGCCATTGCTGGCGACGGTCAATGCGCTGTCGCAATGGTCGGTGGCAAAACAATTGCCGCCTTATGTGCGTTCAGCACTGGCGCTACTCGAACACAGCATGAGCACGCCGCAGGAGCTGGCGACCGGCGACGGGCTGCGCCAGGCCGTGCAGCGCAGCGGCTTGTTCCTGGAAGCGCAGCTGGCGCAGGCGCCACCGAGCGATGCGACCACCGCGCACGACGACATGAAAGGCGCCATGCTGCGCCTGGTGGCGATCCTGAAAGGCCAGCCGCTGCTTGGCGAAAGCAGCGGCAGCGAAGTGGATCCACCCTTGCTTTATCGCGGTGTGATTCCGCAGGGACGGTTGCCGTTACCGGCAGAACTGGCGGCCGCCACCGACGCCACGGATTTTCTTCCACGTCTTTCCAATGACGTGCAAGGTGCCTTGGCGCGACTCGAAGTCGCGCAGTTGCAGGCCAATCCGAATCACTGGGTGGTCGAGCTGCCCGTCCAGAACACCGATGGCCCGGACGTCCTGCAATTATCGATCAAGCACGAGCAGGAAGCTGATCAAAGCTGGACGATGGGCTTTTCGCTGGACCTGCCCTCGCTGGGTCCGATCGTCGGCGAATTGCAGTTGCGTGGGCTACGCTTGTCGGTACGCCTATGGGCACAACATCGCGAAACGGTGGATCGGCTGGAAGGACAATTTGCCAACTTGCGTGCACGCCTCGACGCCACCGGTTTGTTCCTGGATCAACTGAGCTGCCAGTTCGGATTGCCGCAAGCGGGCAACAGCGTCAGTGCCGTTTTCTTGAAGGCAACGGTATGAGCACACCCTCGTTGCCATCGCCTCAACGCAAGGTGGTATTGCGTCTGCCGGGTGGTGAGGGCGCTGCTGCGCCGAGCCAGCCTTCACACGACGTCGAAAACCTCTTTCGCCATGCTCACGCGCTGGGATTGCCCTTGCATCACGATCCGCAGATCGCCGCGCTGCTGGTATCGCTGCGCATGAGCGCCGATGTGCCGGCACCCTTATATGCCGCGGCTGCCGCGGTACTGGCGACTATCTACGACGCTTCACGCGAAGCGTAACGCCGTCGACACAAGCCACACCCCGCACCTCATCGGCGCCATCGCGGTCTACGCGCGCTTCGCATAAAGCCGCTGCACCAGTTCCGCTTCATTGCGCGACAGACCGCAGCGTGTCATCAGCTGTTCCAGATCCGCGCCCTCGCGCGCCAACTGCTGGGCCAATTCATAATGATTGCCCGCGAAATGCGCACTGCTCATGCGCCACGCCGGTATTTGCGTGGCCGGTACTTCAGTCGAACGGCGGGGCGTGCCGGCTTCCGTGTCATCCCGGCCGCGTTCTTCGAGCAGACTCAAACGGTGATCGATTCTATTGAGCGCATTGACGATCAATAGCTCCGGTACGCCGCCGTTGCTCTTGCTGCTCACGCCCGCAGGTTTCCCGGGACGCCCTTGCAACCAAAGCAGCACGATCGTCACGGTTTGCAACACAATCAGCGCAACCGCCGTTACCTCAAGCCACATCCTTGATCTCCCGGTCGAGGCGGCATAGGCGCGGTACATCGAGCAAGGCAACAAAACCGCCCTGCCATCCCATCACAACCTGCACCGGATCATCCGCCCGACCGGAGCGGGCGGGCGGCAGTTCGATCGCCTCGCGCCTGGGTTGCAGCAAGTCGCCCACCGCATCCACGCGCACGCCGACACGATGCGTTTCATGCGCGAACACCACGATGCGCGCGTTGGCCGGATCGCCAGGTGCCGCCTGCTCCAGCCCGAGGCGGCGACGACCATCCATGACCGGCACGATAGTGCCGCGCAAGTGGCAAATACCGAGCAAATCGTCGGCGGAGCCAGGAACAGGCGTCGGCGGATAATCCCGGATGACCTCGCTTACCCGGCTGAGCAGGACGGCGTAATGCTGCCCGGCCAGCTCAAAGGATAGCCAGGGTTCGTTCGCGAGCGCTTCGATGTTGGGAACCGGACTCATGGGGACAGCGTTATTCCTTGCTGGCAGCGTTGCTTGGCGGAGACGAGGGCACCGCCGCCGTCGGCGACGTCACCAGCGAGGCGACAGGCGTCACCACTTTCGGAACAGGCAAGGTGCCGGACGCGGGCGTGACCACCCATGGAGATGTCGCAACCGGCGCATGGGACGGCACCGCAGCCGCCGGCGCCTTGGGCGCTGCCGGGTTCTGACCGTTCGTCGTTTTATCGTCTGCGTCGGCCGTCAGATTGATCTGGTTGCTATTGGTATAGAAGCGGCGCGGCGCTGCTTTGTCGCTCAGCACCACCACCAACACACGGCGATTCCTGTTGCGGCCATCCACGCTGTCGTTGTCCGCCGCCGGACGGTATTGCCCCCACCCGACGATACCGAGGCGTTCCGGATCCACGCCATGCAGCGTAAACAGGCGTGCCACGCTCGCTGCACGCGCGGCGGAGAGTTCCCAATTGGACGGATAGATGGCTGTATCGATCGGCACATCATCCGTATAACCTTCCACCCGCAACGGATTGGCGAACGGCGCGAGGATCTGGCCGAGGCTGGCCAGGATCTGCGTGGCAGAGGGCGACAAGGTCGCCACACCGCTCGGGAACAGGATGTCCGTGCGAATCTCGATTTCCAGCCAATCCGGCGTGCGTCGTACGACCACCAGTTTCTTGTCGATCAGCGGTTGCAGTGCGTGTTCGACTTCGCTGCGAATGCGCTCCAGATTCTCCTGCTCGTCGCTGAGCTTGTTCTTGTCCTGATCGGATTGCGTATCCGGCGTGGTGGCCGGCGTAGGGATGTGCTGGGTCAGCACCGGCAGCAGGATCTGCGCAAGCGGAGTGCGCGGAATCGGCGCGGGCTTGTTGGTCGGCACCGGCATGCTGGATGGCGGCGCGTTCGGCGTCAGCGGCTGGATCACCGCGCGCGAGCCATTGAATGCTGCCGAGATCGCCTGTGCCAGCGCGCGGTACTTGGTGGTATTGATGCTGGACATCGCATACAGCACCACGAACAGCGCCAGCAACAAGGTCAGCAGATCCGCGTACGGGATCACCCATGCCTCGTGATTGACGTGTTCATCGTGCTTGTGGCGGCGTCTCATACGAGATAGCCCTGCAGTTTGCTTTCGATCTGGCGCGGGTTGTCGCCCTCGGCGATTGAGATCAACCCTTCGATAAGGATTTCGCGTACCTGCGTCTGCCGGTTGATCAGCGCCTTCAATCGCGCGCCGATCGGCAGCAGCAGCAAGTTGGCGAGACTGATGCCATAGATGGTGGCAACGAATGCTGCTGCGATACCGTGGCCAAGCTTGGCCGGGTCGGTAAGGTCGCGCATCACCGCCATCAAGCCGAGTACGGCGCCGATGATGCCCATGGTCGGCGAATACACCCCGCCCTGTTCGAACACCTTGGCGGCATGCAGGTCGGCCTGCTCGCGTGTTTCCACTTCCAGTTCCAGCACGGTGCGAATGGCTTCCGGCTCACTCCCGTCGACCAGCAATTGCAGGCCTTTTTTCACCAGCGGATCGTCTTCGGCATCGATATGCGACTCCAGTCCCAGCAAACCCTGGCGGCGCGAAATTTCGCTCCAGCCGATCACACGGCTGATCAGGTCGGACGGATGCAGCTCCGGCGGCTTGTACACCATCTTCAGCATGCCCACCGCACGCTTGAGCACCTTGCCCTGTGTATGCAGCAGCAGCGCGGAAAACGTACCGGCGAATACGATCACGAAGGCTGCGGGATTCCACAGCGCGGTGACATCGGTGCCCTTGAGGATGGCGCCAACAATCAGCACCACGAAGGCAAGAATGGTGCCGGCAATGCTTACGACATCCATGTCACTATTCCTTGCTGGAACCTGGCCCGTGGTCCCTCCCCCTGCTTGCAAGGAGAAGTTAAGAGCGGGTGCACCCTTGCGGGAAAGCCTGAGGCAAGTGCCTGACCCCACCCCAACCCTCCCCTGCAAGCAGGGAAGGGAGCCATATCGGGTAACACCGAACATCGGTTGTCGTTGAAGGTACCCATTACGCCGACACCTTCAGCGCAGGTAGCAAGCGGCCGCCTTCTTGCGACAACGCGGCAAGATCCAACACCAAGGCAAGCCGTCCATCGCCGGTGACAGTGGCCCCGGCGACACCCGGCACGCCTTCGAACAACGGCCCCAGCGGTTTCACCATCACGTCTTCGCGTCCGATGACTTCATGCACCAGGCAGCCGAGATGCATGTGACCCACATGCAGCACCACCACATGCCATCCGCCCGGCCCGCTTACGCCGGCCCAATCGCCCAGATCGCCCAGCACCAGGGCGCGGCCGCGATGTGCGGCGACGCGGCGCCCGTCGAGCATGTGATCATGTTGCGGGCTCAGCTCGAAGACTTCGCTGACGTTGCCCAACGGCAACGCAAACAGGCGATCGCTCACGCGCACCATCAGCACCCGCAAAATGGCGAGCGTGAGCGGCACGGTCAGCTCCAAGGTGCTGCCGTGACCCAGACGCGATTGCACCTGCAAGGTGCCGCCCAGTTCGGCAACACGCGTCTTCACTACGTCCATGCCGACGCCGCGTCCGGAAATATCCGAGATCGTGGCAGCAGTGCTGAAGCCGGGGCGAAAAATCAGTTCGTAGCATTCGACCTCGGACAGGCGTGCCGCCTGCGTCGCATCGATGACACCTTTCTCTACCGCTTTACGGCGAAGCACTTCCGGATCCATGCCGCGACCATCGTCGCTGACCGAAATCACGATGCGCTCGCCGCGCTGGCTGGCCGACAGCGTGACCTTGCCCTTCTTCGGTTTGCCGGCACGCTCGCGGCCGGCCGGATCTTCAAGACCGTGATCGACCGCATTGCGCAGCAAATGAATCAGCGGATCGGCCAGTGCTTCGACCAGGCTGCGATCCAGATCGGTATCTTCACCCTCGGTGATCAGCTCGATATCTTTGCCGAGCTGTCGCGCCAGATCGCGCACAATGCGCGGAAAACGCTGGAACAGGCGGCCCACCGGCTGCATGCGCATGCCGAGCACAGCAGTCTGCAGATCATCCGATACGCGATCCAGGTCACCGGCCATCGCGGACAGCGTTTCGTTGTCGCTGCGCGTAGCCAGGCTCAGCAGCCGGTTGCGCAGCAACACCAATTCACCGGCGCGACTGACAAGCGCATCCAGGCGTGCAGTATCCACGCGTACCGTGCTTTCGGTTGCCGACGATTTTGCACTGGCCGCTGCACGTGCCGGTTCGGCACGCACGGGTTCCGCACGCGGCGGTTCGGGTGCCGGTATCGGCGAAGCTGCCGCCGCCTGACCCGGCGCGCTGCCCTTGCCATGCAGGTTATCCAGCAAAGCTTCGAACTCGTCGTCGCTGATGTCTTTCTTTTCGGGTTCGGCCGCCTTGGCGCCGGGGGCGCTGCCCCTGCCATGCAACGCATCGAGCAGACTTTCGAATTCGTCGTCGTTGATCTCGTTGGAAGCGTGCTTGGGTGCGCCCGGCACTCCGCCCTGTCCATATAAGGTGTCGAGCAGCGCTTCGAACTCGGCTTCGATCGGATCGGCTGCACGCGTAGGTTTAGCAGGCTGCGCCGCGAACACGGCCGTCTCGACGACGGGGCGCAAACGCTCCAGCAATGCTTCGGGCGGTGACGCCATGGCCTCGCCGCTGGATAACGCAGCCATCATCGCATTGAGCAAATCCAGCGATTCAAGCAGCGCATCCATGTGTGCCGCGTTCAGTACCAGCTTCTCGTTACGCGCGTCGTTGAGCAATTCTTCCGCGCAATGGCACAACTGCACCATCGGCTCGATGCTCAAGAAGCCCGCGCCACCCTTGACGGTATGAAACACGCGAAACACGGCATTGAGCAGTTCGCGATCGTGCGGCGACGCTTCCAGTTCAACTAGCTGTTCACCAAGACGCTGCACCAGCTCCCCGGCCTCGACCAGGAAATCGTCACGCAGTTCGCTGTCGAGATTGGCATCCATCAATGTGCCTTCCTGCGCGCTGCAACATGCCGGGATGTACTCCCTCCCCTGTGCGCAGGGGAGGGTTGGGGTGGGGTTGCACGAGCTTGCTGCAAGGTTGACGCCGCCGCTTCCCGAGCATCACGCGAGACAGGGAATTGTTTATGGTCAGTCCTTGGCTTGCGGCTCACCCACACGCTGGTACGCGACCTGGCTCCCGCAAGCGGAGAGGTGGTCAGTTGCAGCAGCGGACGACCAGGCATCCCCAGCATGCTCAGAACCCAAACTCGCTCAGCAGACGGTCCACTTCGTCCTGGCTGGAAACTTTCGCCACTTCTACCGGCGCTTCGCGTCCGGCCAGCGCACCGGTCAGGCGCACGAGTTCCAGCAATGACGATTCCACGCTTTCGATAAAGCTCACGACCTTCTTCACGCGCTGGCCGGCGAGGTCTTGCCACGACTGCACCAGCACCATGTCATTGAGGCCTTCGCAGCACGCACTGGCAAACACCTTGGCCTGGCGCGCCAGCACGGCAGCCGGATCGGTTTCGCCGCTGTTGAAATCCAGCACGGCGGTAGCGTTATTCGACAGTGCCTCGGCTTCCGGGCGGATGCGGTCGACGAAATCCAGGCTGCGGTGGGCGGCCTGCGCGCTCATTTCCAGCACTTCACCCAGATAGTTGCGCGCATCGACCATGCTGTCCGGCACGCCTTCGTTGGCAAGGTCGCTGCCCAGTCGGCAAACGGCACCGTGCAGGTCGCGGGCAAGCACGCCCAGGGCGCGGAACAGATGCTGTTCGCGCTGGCGCACCATCGTATCCAGCGCCTGTTCGAACGTTGCGCCGTCCTTGCTGTTGAGCAGATCAAGCACTTCAGGAGGCAAGCCGTCGTTCAATGCGGCGATCGCGTTTGCATTCATGCGGAAGCTCCACTGGCTGCCAGGCGCTCGAAAATCTTGTCCAGCTTTTCCTTCAGCGTGATCGCGGTGAAAGGCTTGACGATGTAGCCGTTCACGCCGGCCTGGGCGGCGGCAATGATCTGCTCGCGGTTGTTCTCGGCGGTCACCATCAGCACCGGCAGGCCCTTCAGCTTGGGTTCGGCGCGAATCGCCTGCAGCAGCTCGATACCGGTCATGTTGGGCATGTTCCAGTCGGTCACGACCATGTCGAAGGTGTTGGCCTTCAACATCGCCATCGCGTTATGGCCGTCGTCCGCTTCCTGGATCAACGGGTTGCTGAAGCCGAGTTCGACCAGCAGGTTGCGAACGATGCGCCGCATGGTGGAGAAATCGTCTACCACCAGAATTTTCATGTTCTTGTCCAAACACGTTCTCCAAAAACGTTTGAAGCGAGGGGGAGGAGCCGGGAAACGAGTGAGCGCCGCGGACCGGTGGTAGTTGCCTGTCTTCCCTCGGAAGAAGGTTCCGCAGGAAATGCGACCGGCTGAGCCTTGACGCGCTGGCCGTACCGTCATCCCCTGGCGAAGCCCTCTCCCGAAGAAAGGGAACCGCACCCATCGGCGCAAACGGGTGATTTGCGCTGATTGTCGAAACGCTCGTTACCTGCTCCTTATCGATTCACTCGTGATTGCTAACCGCGCCACTGGCCCATGCGCGCACGCAACCTGATCAGGGCCTGGCCATGGATCTGGCACACGCGCGATTCGGTCACGCCGAGCACCATGCCAATCTCCTTCAGGTTCAGCTCCTGCTCGTAGTACAGGGACATCACCAGTTGCTCGCGCTTGGGCAGCGTGCTGATCGCTTCCGCCAATGCTCCGCGCAGGCCGTCCTGCTCGAAGCTGTCCTGCGGACCGAGACTGTCGTTGTCGGCTACGTCCAGCGCGCTGGCATCGCCGCCTTCGCCGTCATCGGGCGCGGTCAGGCTGAGCAAGCGCGCGCTGGTCGCATCGGCCAGCACCTGGTGATATTCCTCGGCACTGATGCCGAGTCGCTTCATCACCTCGGCGCTTTCCGCATCCGCGCCGGTCTCGTTTTCAATCTGCCGCACCACTTCAGCGACTTCACGCACCTTGCGATGCACGGAACGGGGGGTCCAGTCCGTGCGCCGCAATTCGTCCAGCATCGCGCCGCGTATGCGGATACCCGCATACGTCTCGAAGCTGGCCGCGCGATCAGTCGTAAAGTTTCGCGCCGCTTCCAGCAAACCGATCATGCCCGCCTGCACCAAATCTCCTACGTCGACGCTCGGAGGCAGACGACCCATCAAGTGGTAAGCGATACGCCGCACGAGCGGCGCATGCTTGCGCACCAGTTGGTCCGCATCTTCGCGTTGTAGCTGCAGATATTCCGAAGCCACGTTCATCTCACCACCCCGCAGCCGGCGCGCTCTGGCCGCTGAAAAAGGCAATTCGGCCGAGATCCGGGTACGCGGGTTTTTCCCATGTATCGACCGCACCTGCCAATTGCTTGAATCCGATCGCAGCACGGCTGGATGGCCACAAATCGACCACCGCACCTTGCCGACGGATCGCCTGCCGCAGCCATTCGTCCTGCGGCACCATACCCATGTAATCCAGCGCGACATCCAGGAAGCGTCCGCAGACACGCGCCAGCTTTTCGTACAGTTTCCTTGCGTCGCCCGCCTGCCGGACCATGTTGGCGACAATGTGGAAGCGGCGCACGCCGAAGTCATGCGCCAGGATCTTGATCAAGGCGTAGGCGTCCGTGAGCGAGGCCAGTTCGTCGCACACCACCATCACCACGTCGTCGGACGCCGCAGCGAACATCGCTACGTTGTCGGCCACGCCGGCAGCGGTATCGACGATCAGGAATTCCGGCGGCTGGATCAGCTCGTCGAAAGCACGGATCACCGCGGCATGCTCACCATTGCCCATCTTGGCCAGCCGGCGCACGCCCGATCCGCCCGGAATCACTTTCAGGCCGTGCTGTGCCGGAATGATCAGGTCCTGCAGTGCGCAGAGGCCCTCCAGCAAATGCCCCACGTGACGCGCCGGATTCAGGCCGAGCTGCACATCCACGTTGGCAACGCCCATGTCGGCATCCAGCAACATCACGTCACGTCCGCCCATGGCCAAGGCCATCGCCAGATTGACCGCCACCGTGGTCTTGCCGACACCGCCTTTACCGCCGGCGACGGCAATAGTGCGCGTCGTGCGGGAGCGTGACACCACCGGCCGCAGACTGGCCGCCTGATGAAAAACGTCCATTTCCTCGCGATCCCCGCGCACAGTGGAAAAAAGATTCTGCAAGCCTGCTGCCTGGTTCACTTGCAATGCCTCATTCATGCGATGCCGCCTTTCTTGTCCCTTCCCCCGCACGCAGAGGCGGAACGCAAGCCATGCAACTGGAGTTCTTGGCACTTATCGATTTCATAGACCCGCCACCGCCATGCCGAAGCGCTCGGCCATATCCAGATCGTCGCTCGCCGGCCCCAGCCTTCGCTGCTGCTGCGCTGCGCGGCACACCAGCACGCGCGCGTCGGCGGCGCTGATGTCTTCGGGAACGCGTTGTCCGTCAGTGGTGCAATCGAGCGGAAGGCGATGGCGAATCAGCACCGACAGCAGGCCGCCGAGGCTTGGCGCCTCGTCGAGCTTGGTGGCAATGCACACGCTCGGCTGCAATGACAGGTACGCGCGTACCGATTCTTCAAGCGCGGAGGATTGTGCGTTCGCGGCCAACACCAGGCAGGCGCGCAGCTTGGCGACTCCGCGCGTGCTTGCTTCACGCAATACATCCATCTGCTGCTGCAGGCGCGGATCGTTGCCGGAAACGCCAGCGGTATCGACCAGCACCGTGTGGTGCTCGCGCAGCAGATGCAGCGTTTGCGCGAGACCGGCCGCGTCGTACGCGGGATACACGCGCACGCCGAGCAGGCGGCCGTAATGTTCCAGCTGCGCGGCTGCGCCGATGCGATAGTGATCGGTGCTCACCAATGCCACTTGCTGCGGGCCGTGATGCATCACCGCGCAAGCGGCCAGTTTGGCGATCGTGGTGGTCTTGCCGACGCCGGTGGGACCGACCAGCGCCGTTACCCCACACACATCCGCCAGGCCACGGCCACTCACCTTCAGGCTGCGGCTCAGCAGGCCGAGCGGCAAGTAGCGCGCCTGATCCGCATTGATGTCTTCCGGCAGTTCGTCGATCAGTTGCCGCGCCACATCGGAATCGATGCCCAGCCGCGACATGTCACGCAACACGCGCGCACGCATCGGACTGCGGCGTTCCATATCGTTCCAGGCCAGGCTGGATAATTGCTGCTCCAGCAACTGCCGCAGGCCGCCGAGTTCGGTACGCATGCGCGCGGCTTCCAACGCCTGCTGTTCCATCACCGGCTGCAGCGACGCGATCTCGCTTGCAGGCATGGGTGGTGGCGGCGGCGTGGCAGCGCGCGTTTCCCGCACCGGTTCTTTTACCGGCGGCTTGGCGACTTCCCTGGCGCGCTCCTTCGGCGTTTCTTTCATGGGCGCCTTGGCGACGTCTTTCACCGGCGGCTGCATCGGCGCCGGCGCAGGAGCCGCCGTGGGCGCATTGATACGTGCCGCTTCGCGCATCAGCGCTTCGTCGTAATCGACAGCCGCGATGATCTCGATGCCTTCCTCAAGCCGGCGGGTGGAGAGAATCACCGCATCGGCGCCCTGCTCGGCGCGCACATCGCGCATTGCCTGGCGCATGTCAGCTGCGATGAAGCGTTTGATCTTCATGGGGTGCTCCTGTGATCGACACCGGATGCCACGTGCAGCTGCTTTTTGTTCACGCTATCAATGGTCATCCGATATCCCTCACTGCCGCCTTGCCTTGTCGCTGTTCGTGTTTGATTCACGGCGTGCCATCCGTGGCCCGCGCGCTGCCGGCGTTGCCGTCAGCGCCCAATCGCCTGCACCAATCGCACACGACGGTTGTCCGGTACTTCGTTGTAAGCCAGTACATGCAGGTTCTGGGCCACGTGGCGGGTAAAGCGCGAGAGCCACGGACGCAGTTGCGGCTGTACCAACATCACCGCCGGTTCGCCGTTTGCCTCCTGCCGCCGCGCCGCTTCAGCGACGCTTTGCTGCAGGCGGTCGGCAAGCCCCGGCTCGACGGCCGCACCTGCTGCACCACTGCTTGAAAGAGATCCGAGCAAGATCTGTTCCAGCTCAGGCGCCAGCGTCAGAACCGGGATTTCCGTGCCCAGACCGGCAATTTCCTGGACGATCTGGCGGCCCAGCGCCACACGCACATGGGCCGTCAAAGCGCCGGGATCCTGACTCTGCCCCGCGTGCTCCGCCAAAGACTCGACGATGGTGCGCATATTGCGGATCGGCACCCGCTCGGCCAGCAGGTTTTGCAGCACCTTCACCACCACGCCCAGCGAAAGGCGCTTGGGCACCAGGTCTTCCACCAGCTTGGGCGCGCTCTGCGAGAGGCGGTCCAGCAGCTGTTGCACGTCCTGATGACCCAGCAGCTCATGGGCATGGTTCTGCAAGATATGCGAGAGATGCGTGGCGATCACCGTCGCCGGGTCGACCACGGTGTAACCGAGCGCCTGCGCATGATCGCGCTGGCTGTTCTCGATCCACACGGCCTCCAATCCAAAGGCAGGATCGCGCGTCGCCACGCCCTGCAAGGTGCCGTGCACGCGACCGGGATTGATCGCCAGATGACGCTCGGTATAAACCTCCGCCTCGCCCATCGGCACCCCCATCAGCGAAATGCGGTACGTGTTGGGACCCAGATCGAGGTTGTCGCGGATATGCACCGGCGCGACCAGGAAGCCCAGCTCCTGCGAGAGCTTGCGACGCACGGATTTGATGCGCGCCATCAGCTCGCCGCCCTGGTTTTTATCCACCAGGGGGATCAGGCGATAACCCACTTCCAGGCCAACCGGGTCGACGCTGGCCACGTCTTCCCAACCCAGCTCCAGGCGCTCGGCCGATGCCGGCGCCGGCAACGCCTCGGCAGATGCCTTGGCTTGCCGCTCTTTCGTCTCTTTCTCGCGCCGGATCATCAGCCAGGCGGAACCGCCGCACACCGCGCCCAACAGCAGGAACGCGATGTTCGGCATGCCTGGGATCATGCCCATCACCACCAGCACCACGCCGGCCACGGCCAGTGCACGCGGCTGCGCAAACACTTGCCCGACCACCTGCTTGCCCATGTCCTGCGACTTGGACACGCGCGTAACGATCACCGCCGTAGCGATCGACAACATCAGCGCCGGCACCTGCGCAACCAGACCATCGCCGATCGTCAGCAAGGTGTACGTGCGCGCCGCTTCGGCGGCGGAAAGGCCATGCTGCAACATGCCGACGAAAAAGCCGCCGATGATGTTGATGAAAAGAATCAGGATGCCGGCGGTGGCGTCGCCGCGCACGAATTTCGAAGCACCGTCCATCGAACCGTAGAAATCCGCTTCCTCGCGCACTTCCTGGCGGCGTTCGCGCGCCTGTTCCTGCGTAAGCAGGCCGGCATTGAGGTCGGCGTCGATCGCCATCTGCTTGCCCGGCATCGAATCCAGGGTGAAGCGTGCGGTCACTTCCGACACGCGCGTGGCGCCCTTGGTTACCACCACGAAGTTGATGATGGTGAGGATGCCGAACACCACCAGGCCAACCGCGAAATTGCCGCCGATCACGAACTCGCCGAAGGCTTCGATCACCTTGCCCGCCGCACCGGCGCCATCATGGCCGTGCAACAGGATCACGCGACTGGATGCGATGTTCAGCGCCAGCCGCAGCAAGGTGCCCAGCAGTACCACCGTGGGAAACGCCGCGAATTCCAGCGGCCGCATCACATAGACCACGGCAAGCAGGATCACCAGCGACAATGCGATGTTGAAGCTGAAGAGAATATCCAGCACGAACGGCGGCAGCGGCAGCATCAGCATCGCCAGCATGGCGAGCATCACTACCGGCGCACCGACACCGCGCCGGCTGACCTGCTTGAAGGTATCGAGAACGCTTGCGTTAGCCATGCGTATCGCCTTGAAAGTTACGTGCTTCGTTTACGGTTGGCGGTAACGGCCCTGCAGCTCGGGATCCACATCCGGCTTCGGTACCGTGGGTCTGGGACCACCTTGCTCGGTGGCCTGCTTGAGTTGGTAGACGTAAGCAAGGATTTGCGCGACCGCGACATACAGCGCCGCCGGAATCTCGTGCCCAAGCTCGGTGGTCGCATACAGCGCGCGCGCCAGCGGCGGCGCTTCCACCAGTGGAATGCGATGTGCATCGGCAACCAGGCGGATCTGCTGGGCGAGCACATCCACGCCTTTCGCCACCACGCGCGGTGCGCGCATGCGCGTGTCGTCGTAGCGCAACGCCACGGCGAAGTGCGTGGGGTTGACTACCACGACGTCGGCCTTTGGCACTTCCTGGATCATGCGCCGGCGCGCGATCTGGTGTTGCATCTGGCGAATGCGACCTTTCAGCTGCGGATTGCCGTCGGTTTCCTTGTGTTCGTCCTTCACCTCTTGCTTGGACATGCGATGGCGCCGTCCGTAATCGAAGCGCTGCCAGATCGCGTCGATGCCGCCGATCACCATCAGCACCACCGCAAACAGCAAAGCCGCATGCGCCACCAGCAACAGCGCTTCGCCAATGCCGTAACCGATGGCGCCGTTGCCGGTAGCCATCACGGCGACTTCGTCATGACGCAACAACATGATCAGCGCGATGCCGATGAAGGTGACTTTCAGCAGCGACTTGGCCAGTTCCACCAGGCCGTTGAGCGCAAACAGACGGCCAAATCCCGCGATCGGATCCAGCCGTTCGAACTTCGGCACCAGGGCTTCCGAACTGAAGTTGAGGCCGCCGATCAACACGGACGATCCGACTGCGGCGATCAAGGTGGCGGCAAACACCGGAATCAGCAGCGCCAGGGTGTCGCCCATCACGGCGTGGAACACGCGCGACATCAGGGCATCGCTGAACAAAGCGTCGCGCGAGTAATCCAGGCCCAGCGCATAAATATGCCGCAGATGCACATACATGCTGGAGCTGTACGACATCAGGATGCTCGCACCGGCCAGCACCACCGTGGCGCCGGAAAGATCGCGCGAGCGCGGAATCTCGCCTTTCTCGCGCGCTTCCTGCAGGCGTTTTTCCGACGCTCGTTCGGTGCGGTCTTCGTTTTCGGTCTCGGCCATGGCGTGCTACCTCCTCGCCATAACCGGCGCCTTCCCCTGCATGCAGCAGGGGGAGGGAGAAGAGAGTGGCTGGACATGGGCCGTCCGTTGGGCGCGCATATCAAAGCCCCACCACATGCCGCATCACATCCCAACCCACCGCCTGCAGCGCCGAATACGCATTTGCCAAACCGCGCATCGCCAACCACAGCGCGATAAAGCCCATACAGATGCTGATCGGGAAACCCACGGCAAACAGATTCATGGCCGGCGATGCACGACTGGTCGCGGCAAAACCGATATTCACCAGCAGCAACGCGGTCATCGCCGGCAAGGCAACACGCAGCGCGCCGGAGAACAAATCGCCGCCGGCCGCCACGACCGTCCACAATGATTTTTCGTCGAGACCGTTCACACCGGGCGGGAGGCTGCGAAAACTGTCGGCCAATAACGCAATCACTTGCAAATGGCCGTCCATCGCCAGGAACAGCAGCGACGCCATCACCATGTAGAACTGCCCAAGCACCGGCACGCTGGTATTGCTGGTGGGACTGATCAGCTCCGCAAAACCCAGGCCCATGCTCTGCCCGATCAGGATGCCGCCGTAGGACACCGCCTGGAACACCAGCTGCAGCACGAAGCCGATGGCGGCACCGATCACCATTTGCGTGGCCATGGTGGCGGCACCGGAGGCACTGAACAGATCCATGTGCGTGGGCGCCAACGGTGCCAGCACCATGGTCAGCACCAGGATGATCGCCACGCGGATGCGCGTCGGCATCACCGTCGCATTGAAAATCGGCGCCACCATGCAAAAACCGCCCACGCGACCGAGTGCCCAGAACAAACCGGACAACCAGTACATCAACGTGGACAGCTCGATCGTCATTTGATCGCCCCGGGCAAGCCGACAATGATGTCGTGCGTGAACTGCACCAGGGTGCGCAGCATCCACGGCCCCAGCAGCAGGCCGACCGCAGCCATCGCCAGCAACTTGGGGATGAAACTCAGGGTCATTTCGTGAATCTGCGTGGCCGCCTGGATGATGCCGACCAGCAAGCCGACCAGCAGTGCTGTCAGCAACAGCGGCGCTGCCACCATCATGCCGACGTAGAGCGCGTGCTGGCCGAAGTGGATGACCCATTCCGGTGTCATGTATAGAAACTCCCCGCCAACGTCCCCAGCAGCAGCGACCAGCCATCCACCATCACGAACAGCATGATCTTGAACGGCAGCGAGATGATCGACGGCGACACCATCGCCATGCCCATCGACATCAGCACGCTCGCCACCACCACATCGATCACCAGAAACGGGATGAACAGCAGGAAGCCCATCTGGAACGCGGTCTTCAGTTCGCTCGTCACAAAGGCCGGCATCGCCACGCGGAACGGCACGTCGTCCTTGCTGGCATAAGGCTGTTCCTTCGCAAGATTCCGGAACAATTGCAGATCCGTATCACGCGTCTGGTCCAGCATGAAACGCTTGAACGGTGCCGCAGCCGCAGGAATGGCGGCCTCCGCAGTGATCTGATGATCCATATACGGCTTGACCCCGTTTTCATAGGCGCGGTTGAGTACCGGCGACATCACGAACAAGGTCAGGAACAACGCAAGCCCGAGCAACACCTGGTTGGGTGGCGTGGACTGCGTCGCCAAGGCCTGCCGCAAAAAGCTGAGTACGATGATGATGCGTGTGAACGAGGTCATCATCAGCAACACCGCCGGAAGCACGGTGAGTACCGTCATCAGCGCGACGACTTGCAGCGACAGGCTCCAGTTCTGGCCGCCGCCTGCGTTTTGCACGGTCAACACGGGAATGCCGGCGGATTGGGAAATCGGTGCGATCGGTGCAATCGGCGTCATCGCCGTCGACGTGGTTGTGGTTGTCGCGGCGTGCGCCAGAGACGCCACCATGACTAGCAACAGAAAGACGAAAGCGGACAGGCAATACCGGGATCTGCCCCCTCCCCTACGTGTCATCGGAGAGGGTGGGGATGGGGTGGGGCCAAGGTTGAGGCAAGCCTCAGCAGCACGCCGCGGAAAGAACCGCTCATTTGCTTCGCGCAAAAAAGGCTTCATGACTTGCGCCCCAGCCGGCCGAGCAATTCCGCGAAAGGCGGCACGCTTGGCGATGGCGGCAATTCCGTTACCGGAACGTCACCTTCATACACATGCAGCGCACGCACGCCGCCGGTGCCGACCCCCACCAGCAGACGCTTGCCGTCTGCTTCGAGCAGGACCACGCGCTCGCGCGCACCCAGCGACAGCGTTTCCACGCAACGCAGGCGGCGCCCGCCGATCAGCTGGCGCGCTTGCAATCGACGCGTCAGCCAGCCCGCCGCAAAGATCAGCGCGATGATCGCGGCCAGACTCAGCACGACCCGAATCAATTCACCGGTGACGCTGATGTCGGGCACGCCGGCCACCGGGGCGCGCGCCAGCATGAAGGCAACGATGCTCATCTCAGCTTGCGCACCCGTTCGGCAGGGCTGATGACATCCGTCAGGCGGATGCCGAATTTCTCGTTGATCACCACCACTTCGCCGTGCGCCACCAGGGTGCCATTGACGAACACGTCCAGCGGCTCGCCGGCGGCGCGATCGAGCTCGACCACCGAACCCTGATTGAGCTGCAGCAAGTTGCGGATGCTGATGCGAGTGCGCCCTACTTCCATCGCCAGCGTGACCGGGACATCGAGAATCATGTCCAGGCTGACGTCGGCACGCTCGCCATTGCCCTCGTTCAAGGTATCGAACTGAAGGGGATGCTCGCCGTTGTTGAGCGCGCCAAAGGCACCGTTCGCAGTATCAGTACTCTGATTCATAGCAGTTTGTCTTGAGTAAATTCGAGTGTGGGGAGCGGTGCGCGACGCCCGGCCGCGACCTTGTAGCGAACGGCATAGCGGCCGCTGGACTGACCGTAATGCCCGCGGAAAATCGGTACGTCTTCGGCAAACACCGTCGTTGCGTCCGGCAGGCTGACTGGAATCACGTCACCGATACGCAGACTCAGGAACTCGCCGATATTGATCTGCGTTTCCAGCAACAGCGAGCTGAGCTCCACTTCGGCGTCCATCACTTCGTCATGCAGGCATTGGATCCAGCGCTCGTCGCGCTCGCCCATGCGGTCGCTCTGCACGCCGGCATCGAGCATGGTGCGGATCGGCTCCACCATCGAATAAGGCAAGGTGAGATGGACCTCACCGCCGCCGCCGTCCAGTTCGACGTGAAAGCGCGACACCACCACGGTTTCGGTCGGACTGACGATATTGGCGAACTGCGGATTGATTTCGGAGTTGAGGAATTCGAATTGCACCTTCATCACCGGTGCCCACGCTTCGACCATCGACCCAAACACTTCGTTGAGCAGGATCTGGATCACGCGGTTTTCCGTAGGCGTGAAATCGCGTCCCTCGATGCGCGCGTGATAGCGGCCGTCGCCGCCAAAGAAATTATCGATGACGGTGAACACGAGACGCGGCTCCATCACCGCGAGCGCCGTGCCGCGCAGCGGCTTGAGCCTGACCAGGTTGAGGTTGCTCGGCACCGCCAGTCCGTGCACGTATTCGCTGAACTTCATCATCTTCACGCCCAGCACCGAGACCTCGCAGGTCTTGCGCAGCACGCCGAACAGTGCGGTACGGAAGAAACGCGCGAAGCGATCGTTGATCATTTCCAGCGTAGGCAGGCGTCCGCGCACGATGCGGTCCTGCTGGGTGAAGTCGAAGTCCATCACCGTGCCCGGCGGCGGCGGTACGTCGCTTTCGGTTTCGATCTTGCCGTCATCGACGCCGTTGAGCAGGGCGTCGATTTCTTCCTGGGAAAGCAGATCGCTCATCGCCGGTTTCTCACTGCATCACGAAGCTGGTGAAGTACAAGGCATCCACATCCGGCTTGCCGGTCTTGGCGGCCACGATCTTGCGCACCGCATCCAGCGCCTCTGTCTGCAGTTTTTTCTTGCCTGCGATATCGCTGAGTCCGGCATAGGTCTGGCTGCTGAATAGCATCACCAGCGCATTGCGAATGACCGGGTCGTTGTCTTTCATCACCTGCACCGCGGCCGGATCGTGCGTCATCACCGTCACGCCGACCTGCAGATAGCGGGTAGCGTCCTGATCCTGGAAATTCACCACGAAGGCCGGCTCCAGCGGCAAGAACAGATCCGGCGCCTTCGGCACTTCTGCCGCGACGGCACCGTTGCCTTTCCCTCCGTGCAGGTGGCCGAGCACATAGGCGCCACCGCCAAGCAGGCCCAGCAGAACCACTCCCGCAATCATCATGCGCCCTCCGCGTTTCTTGCCTGCGGCGGCGGATGCATCTCCTTCAAGCTTGTCGGCGTTAGCCATGAACGACCTCGATCCCTTTGCAATGACATGGCGCCCCGCTCGCGCGGAGCAGGCTTCTGAAGAAGTTTTAGCAAGCGGCGTGCCATGCTCTTGAATCGCATAACAGCGCGCTTTTGCAACGCAAAAAGAACAGCGGCGGCGTTTTCTTGACGCGCGACGGAAGACAGACAGATGGCGTGCGCGGTGATTCCGTCATGCGGCGCATGCATGCGCCAAAAAAAACGCCCCGCCTGCTGGGCTTGGCAGGCGGAGCGAGGAGACACGTTGAAAGCGAGGAATTATCGTGCGAAAGGATTACGCAAATGCGTCGACCAGGCCCACGGCGACTTGCCGTATGACGGACGCCACCGGCGTATCTGCACCGGCTTCGGCATGACTGTTTGAGGAACCGGCTTGCCCTTGTTGCTGGTGCGGGGCGCCAAACTGTTGTTGCGCCTGCTGCCCTACCGTCGCCTGGCCGAGCGACAAGCCTTGCCCACCGAGCATCTGGTGAAGCTGGCCGAGGCCTTGCTGCACAGCGGCGGCGGTATCCGGATGCTGCGCCATGAACGCCACGTCGACGCGGCCATGTTGAACACTGATCTTGACGTCGAGCGGACCGAGATTCTGCGGATTCAGGCGTATCTGCGCTTGCTTCACATCCTGGCCGCTGAGCCAGGTGACTTGCTGGCCCAGCTCCTTGGCGAAACCGGAGGAACCCACCGGTGCATTGAGTGTGAGGCTGTGTCCTGCCACCGGTGCGGACGGCGTCGGCGTGGCCGTGGCAACGATATTCCCCAGCGCCGCTACATCCGAGGGATTTGACACGGTGCTGCCAGCCGTCGGTGCCGCCAAGGCCGATATCCCCGCATGGCCGGCGGTCACCGCGCCACTAAGCGCCTGCGCAGCGTCTGTGCCGCCTTGGACCTGGGATGAACCATCAGCAGTTGCAGCCGCGCCACTGGTGTCGCTGGCGTCAAAAGCACCGCCATCCGCATCGGCGAACGATTTCTGTATACCGCCGGTCGAGCTACCGCCTACTCCGCCGATAGCAGCCGTACTGCCGGTGGCCGACCCTCCCGCCGACTTGGTATCGCCTTGCTTGCCGGAAGCGCCGGTTGCAGCAACCAGCTGTGGCAACGGTGTCACGGCGATAGGCAAGACGGTGGGTTGCGGCGCGGGAACTGTCTGCTTGGTAGCGCTCGGGGTCGTGGTCTTGGTAGACGCCGTACCTGGACTCGACGTCGAGCTGTCTTTGCCGGCATCGGCGGCATGATCGATGAGGTTCAACACGGCGCTTGCCAAATTGCCGACAGCGGGGGCGTCAGCGGCGGCATCGTCACTGCTTGATGCATCCTGCGAATCAGTCGAGCCGCTTGCCGCAGCATGAGCCGTGGCGGAGTTCGATGGACTGGCGGATGAGGAACCGCGCTGCTGCGGGTTGCCCTGACCGGCATCGCTCTGCGACGCGGACGTTTGCGTGTCATCCGTCGACGCCGATTGCTGTTGCTGCGCGTCCTGCAGATGACTATTGAAACTGGTATGGCTTTGCTGGCTCTGCGTATTTGCCGGCCTTGGCGCATTGGCCTGCACCGGATTGGCGATCGGGACGGCGGGCAATGGCGTGGCGCTCATATGCAGGTTCTCTTCGAAGCAATGGCATCAAAACCGACGGGATCGGCGTCAAACCTCCATCGCGCAGGTATCACCCCTCCCCCACTGCACGCAGGGGAGGGGGCATTCTTGGCGCTTCCAGCTTCTGTCGAGGTCCAACACCAGTCAGAAAAATCGATGCAATAAGTGGGCCAGTACCGGCCAATCCTGGCCGTGAAAGAAAAGGCGCCAGCCTGCAATCCGCTCACGGCAAACCGACCTTGCGGCGGCGATGCTGCATGCGCTCATCCACTTCAGCCTGCTCAAGCCTTTGTTCGCGCTGGCGTTCCTGCGTACGCAAGCGCTCGACCACCGTACCGAGTGCATGCTCGCGCGCGTGCGCCTGCAGCCAGCGCTCCCGCGCAGCGTCGACCAGGCGCTGCAAGCGTTCGATCAGGCGGGTTTGCTGGACGATGGCCTGATCGATGCGCTCGACGAATTGTTGACGGTTGAGCAGCGCGCTCACCGTCAGGCCACCGTCGCCCAGGCGGTAATCGCGGCGATAGCGTTTCAGTTCTTCCAACTGCTGCTCGGCGTGGGTCACTTTCTGCTGGGATTCGGCGAGGCGTTGCAAGGCGTCTTTCTGGCGCTGCTGCGCCTGGTCCACGGCAGGTTGCAAGCGATCCGAACGCGAACTCATGCGGCGATCTCCGCGGTGAGCGAATGCAACCGTTCCTGCGCCGCGCGCAATTCGACCGGTTCATCCACTTCCTGGCGCAGGAAGCGTGTCAGCCGCGGCCACATGGCGATGGCCTGATCGACCTGCGCATCCGAACCCTTCTGGTATGCGCCCACTGCAATCAGATCCTGTCGCTGGCGATACGCCGAATACACCTGGCGAAAGCGCTGTGCCGCGCGCATCTGTTCTTTCGTGACCACGGCCGGCATCACGCGGCTGATGGAAGCCTCGATGTCGATCGCGGGATAATGTCCGGCTTCGGCCAGATCGCGCGAGAGCACGATATGGCCGTCCAAAATGGCACGTGCCGCATCGGCAATCGGATCGTGGCGATGATCGTCGCCTTCCGTCAGCACGGTATAGAACGCCGTAATCGATCCACGCCCTTCTGCATCGTTGCCGGCACGCTCGACCAATGCCGGCATCAGGGCGAAGACGGACGGCGGATATCCCTTGGTCGCGGGCGGTTCGCCGATCGCCAGCGCAATCTCGCGTTGAGCCTGGGCGTAGCGCGTCAGCGAATCCATCAGCAGCAATACGCGCTGCCCGCGGTCGCGGAACCACTCGGCAATCGCGGTGGCGTATTGGGCGCCGCGCAGCCGCTTCAAGGGCGGCGCGTCGGCCGGTGCAGCCACGATCACGGCGCGCTCGCGCCCTTCATGACCCAAGGTCTGCTCGACGAATTCTTTTACTTCACGGCCACGTTCGCCGATCAGCCCGACCACCACGACGTCCGCATCGGTATAACGCGTCATCATGCCCAGCAAGGTGGATTTGCCGACGCCGGAGCCCGCGAATAAACCGATGCGTTGGCCGCGACCGACGGTCAGCAATGCATTGATCGCGCAGACGCCGGTGTCGAGCGGCATGTCGATCGGCTTGCGCGCCATCGGATTGATCGGTTCGCGCTTGAGCGCGGCGTGGTGCTCGGCGTGCAACGGACCCTCACCATCCAACGGCATGCCATCGGCGCCGACCACCCGGCCAAGCAAGGCTTCGCCAACCGGCAAGCCGCCCGCACGCACGCAAGGCCGCACGCGTGCGTTCGGCAACACGCCATGCATTTCCGTCACGGGCATCAACAGCAAACGCTCATCGGCAAAACCGACCACTTCGGTATCCAGGGCCGTGCCATCCGCCGCATCGACCAGGCAGCGCGCGCCGAGCGGCGCCTCGCAGCCTTCTGCTTCCAAGGTCAAGCCGACCACGCGGCGCAGCCGGCCCTCCACGGTAAATACCGGCGCCGCTTGCGCGCGTTGCAGGCGACGCGTGAGCTGCTGCCGCCAGCGTTCTGATCTGGGTGACGCAAGACCCTGGGCCGTCATGCGGACACCTCGTCTTCGCCATCGTCGAGGTCGTCACCGATCACCGCGTCGACCACCGCCGCAAGTTTGGTGGTGACGCGCGCATCGAGGCGCGAGCGCTCGCTTTCCAGCACGCAATCGCCGCGCTGAAGTTTCGGGTCCGCGCCAAAACGCCAATGCGGCTCGGCGGCTTCCAGTTCACGCAGCAGATCCATATCGCTGGGATGCACCCATACGCGTAATGCGCGCGTCGCGGAAGGCAAGGCCGCAGCAGCTTCGCGCACGGCCATGTCGATCAAGGAAGGATCCAGCTGCAATTCGCGACGCACGACGCGGCGCGCCACCACCGTGGCAAGCAAGGCCAGTTCGCGTTCGGTGGCATCATCCATGTCATTGAGTGGACGTGCGGCGGCCGTGCAGATCGCATCCAGCCGGGCGAGCCGCTCATCGATGTCTTTCTGGGCTGCGGCGCGACCTTCCGCCAATCCCGCGGCATAACCTTCCTCGCGGGCCTGACGTTCAATTTCTTCCAACTCGAATACGGTCGGCCCCGGCGCTTGCTCCAGCGCGGGCGCGGCAGCAGGCGCCTCGCCGACCACCGGGGGATCCCAGCGATCGAAGGCAGCAATGGTTTCGCGACTGAGGATGTTGGGCATCAACGGACCTCGCGCGATAGCTCTCTCCCCTGCACGCAGGAGAGGACGGGGATGGAGTTGCCGGTGCTTGCCGCACGGGATGAACGTTCGACGACGACGTTGCCGACTTCATCCCATTCCAACTCTCCCCGACGGCGCGTAAGAGAGGGAGGCACATGGCGATGTCGCAGCAAGACGGAACGTGTCATCAGACAAACTCATCTCCATTGGCGGCAAGACTGATCTGCCCGGCGTCGGCGAGCTTGCGTGCGATGGTCAGCACTTCCTTCTGCGCAGTGTCCACGTCACTGAGCTTGACCGGACCTTTCACTTCCAGATCGTCGCGCAGCATGTCGGCGGCGCGTTTGGACATATTGGCGAAGATCTTTTCGCGCACGGATTGTTCGCAACCCTTCAGGGCGATCACCAGGCGTGCGGAAGGAACTTCGCGCAGCAGGGCCTGCATGCTGCGATCGTCGATATCGGCCAGATCGTCGAATACGAACATCAACTCTTCGATCTTGTTGCCGAGGCCGGCATCCTGGCTGCGAATGGCGTTCATCAGCTCCGCCTCGCGCGAGGTCTCCATGGCATTGAGAATGTTGGCAGCCGCTTTCAGGCCGCCAACCGTGGCGGATTTCAGCTTGGACGAGGTGCCGGAAAACTGGCGCTCCATGATTTCGTCCAGTTCGTTGAGCGCCTGCGGTTGCACGCCATCGAGATTGGCGATGCGCATGACCGCATCGCTGCGTACGCGCGTCGGCAAGTAACCGATCACTTCGGCGGCCTGATCTGGCTCCAGATGCGCAAGCACCAGGGCGATGATCTGCGGATGCTCCATGCCGATCATCTCGGCGATGGCGCGGCTTTCCATCCACTTCAGCGATTCCAGCCCCTTGGTGGAACGGCCGAGCAGGATGCGGTCGATGAGGCTGCCGGCCTTGGTTTCGCCCAATGCGTTGACCAGGATCTTGCGGATGTAGTCTTCGGTGCCGACGCCGAGTGCCGTTTGTCGCCCGATGTCTTCGTTGAGACGATTGAGCACCACTTCCACCTGGTCGCGCGAAACATTGCTCAAGGTCGCCATGGCGGTGCCGACCGCCTGTACGTCGCGCGCACTGAGATGCTTGAGCACGTCGGCGGCATCCTGTTCGCCAAGCGTCAGCAACAGGATCGCCGCGCGCTGGGCGCCGGTAAGCAAACTGTTGGCGTCAGTTGCCATCGTCGCCCACCCAATTCATCACCACCTGCGCCACCTGCTTGGGATTTTCCTGCACCAGCTTGCGCGCCAGGCCGATCTTTTGTTCGTAGGCCATGTTCTGGATCTGCGGCGAGGTGATCTTGACCGTGTCCTGGCGTTCGCGATCGTCGTCGTCAATGCGTACGGAAACGGTGGGAATCGGCCCCGCCAGGGCCGGCATGGGTTCCGGTCCGCGCAGCAGTCCCTTCAACAGCGGCTTGAGCAAACCGAATGCAATCAGCAGCGCGATGAGAATGCCTGCGCCCTGCTTGATCAGATCCAACATGCCGGGGCGCTGCCAGAAAGGCAGCGCGACCGGCGCGCTATCGGCCGGTTCATCGGAGAACGCCTGATTAATCACGCTCACGCTATCGCCGCGCTTGGCGTCGAAACCCACCACGTTCTTGGTCAGATCGGTGAAGTGCTGCAGTTCTTGCGCGGTGAGTGGAATGCTCTTGCCTTTGCCATCCGGCGCCGGCTTGTTGTCCACCACCACGGCAACCGTCAAGCGCACCAGGCGTCCGGCCGGATCGCTGACGTGGCTGATGGTGCGGCCGAGCTCGTAGTTGCGCGTAGAACTCGACGATGTGTCGACCGGTGTCGAGGTGTTGGCGTTCGCTGCTGCCGTGTTCGCACCGGCTGCGTTCGCGCCCGCCGGTGGTGTGCCGGCGTTGGGTTTGGCGGCGGTCGGCTGCGCAACGGTGTTCGGCGGTTGATTGCTGAGCGCGCCGGCCACTTGGGAGCCGCTATCGTCGCGCTTCTGTTCGCTGCTGGTCTGTTCGCTGCGCAACGCCGGGTTGGCGCTGTCGTAACTCTCGCTGGCTTTTTCGGTCTGGCTGAAATCGAGTGCCACATCGACTTGTGCGCGCACGCGGCCAGGCCCTACCAGTGGCGTCAACAAATCTTCGATGCGCTGCGCATAGCCGTTCTCCATGCGCGTGGCCAGGCGCATGCGCGCATCGCCGATCGCACTGGGACTGTCAGGATCGGAGACCGTCAGCAAATTGCCTTGCTGATCGACCACCGATACCTCTGAAGGATCGAGATCCGGCACGCTGGCAGAAACTAGATGCACGATGGCTGCGACCTGGCTGCTATCAAGCTGGCGGCCCGGATACAAATTCACCAGCACCGAAGCGCTGGCCGGATGATTGTCGCGAATGAAGGCGGACGGCTTGGGTAGCGCAAGATGCACGCGCGCCGAGCGAACGAATTGCAGGCCGGCGATGGTGTTGCCCAGATCGGCTTCCAGCATTTCGCGATAACGGGTGCTTTCCGCCAGGTCGCTCATGCCGAACGGCGAATCGCTTTGCGGCAACATGCCGCCCGCCGTACTGCCTTGCGGGAGGCCCTGGGCAGCGAGACGCAAGCGCGTCGCGGCGAGCACGTCGGCCGGCACCGAAATGGAAGCGCCATCCGGTCCGAGACGGAAAGGCGTGTTATTGGCCTGCAACGCTTGCGTCACCGCCGCGGCATCCTTCGGATCGAGGCCCGCGTACAGCAGTGCGTAGTTCGGACCGCGCGACCACAGCACGATGCCCACGCCCAGCGCCACCGCCGCCGCGACGCCCACCAGCAGCAGCAGCAGGCGCGTCGTCGGATTGCGCAGGAGACTCTTCAGTTGGTCCTGACGCGAGCTAGTGGTAGCGGGAATGTTGTCGGCCATGCGCGGAAGAAAAGGTGGGGACGGAAATTACCGACTGGGCGACGCCCGCTCCGGGGAGCGGGCGCAAGAGGCACGTCAAACCTGCATGTTCATGATCGTGGTGTATGCATCGACCAACTTGTTGCGCACTTCGACCAGACCACGGAAAGCGAGATCCGCCTTCTGTCCTGCAATCGACGTTTTCACGATGTCCGCGCCGGGATCGCCGCGCTCGAATGCCGTGACCTGTGCCTGCGCTTCGTTCTGCTGGGTGGCGACAGCCCCGATGGATTGCTTGAACAGCGCGCCAAAGTCGGTGCCGGCGCCGCTCGATGACGAAATCGGCGAAAGCGACGGCAGCGTGTCGGAAGCTTGCGCACTGAGTGCGCGCATCTGCGACAGCACACTGTTGACGTCAATCTGACTCATGTCGGTTTTCCAACGCTCGATGGGTTATGAAGTGCTTCAAGCAACCGCCGTGCCACTCTGCGGTGGCGCGTCGTTGGTCCGGCAGCAGGATTGCAGGCCGTATTTGCGCAGCTTTTCCACCAAGGTCGTGCGCTGCATGCGCAGCAGCTTCGCTGCATGCGCCACCACGCCGTCGGTGATGTCGAGTGCTTGACGGATCAGTCCCACTTCGATGTCGGCGAGATGGTCCTTCAGATCGACGCCGCCTTCGGGAAGCAGCACTTCCGTATCCAGCAGCGAGCGCGGCGCGGCCGGCGCGGTCTTGCTTTGCCCATCGAGCATGGCGCGCAGGATGCTGCCGCCGGCTTCGTCGATAGGCTGCATGCCGCGGTATTTTTCTGGCAGGTCGTTCGCGCGCACTTCCCCATTCGGATACAGAATGGCCAACCGCTCGACCAGGTTCGAAAGTTCGCGCACGTTGCCTGGCCAGGTGTGTTGACGCAGCGACTGAATGGCGCTGCTGCTGAAGCGGACGCTATGCAATCCGCGACGCTGCAGTCGCTGGTTGAATTCGCTGATCAGCTCCGGCATGTCTTCCAGGCGCTCGCGCAGCGACGGCATTTCCAGCGGGAACACACTGAGGCGATAGTAAAGGTCTTCGCGGAAGCGGCCTTCGGCGGTGGCCTGCTCCAGATTGCGGTGGGTGGCGGCGATGATACGCACGTCGCAGCGTTGCGTGCGGTTGCTGCCGACACGTTCATACATGCGTTCCTGCAATACGCGCAGCAACTTCACCTGCATCGGCAGACTCATGTCGCCGATTTCGTCGAGGAACAGCGTGCCGCCCTCGGCCATTTCGAAACGGCCCTTGCGCGTGCTGATGGCGCCGGTGAACGCACCCTTCTCGTGACCGAACAATTCACTTTCCAGCAACTCGGCCGGAATCGCGCCGCAATTGATGGCGACAAAACGTTTGTCTCGGCGCGGCGAGCAGTCGTGGATGGCACGTGCCACCATTTCCTTGCCGGTGCCGGATTCGCCCAGCACCAGCACACTGGAATCGAACGGCGATACTTGGCGGATCAGCGCATTGACGCGCCCCATCGCCGAGGAGCTTCCGACCAGGCGCAATGGCGCCGGCTGGCTGGCCGCGCGCAAGGTCGGTGCACGACGCACGGCTTCCGCCAGGCGTTCGTAGCGCAACGGAAAATCCAATACTTCGATCTGCGCGGCGTAGGCAGAGCCGGCCTTGGTCAATCGCTCAAGCTGCGGTGAATCGGAGCCGAGCAGCACCAGCAGCTGATCTGCCGGCACATCGAGCGAGGCCAGCACTTGCTCACACTGCGCATCATCGTCGATACCGCCAACGTAAACCGCGCGCCAGTCGTGCGCGATCGAATCTTTCGGCAACGATGCATCCCATCGCTGAGGAATGAATCCCATGAATTGCATGGCCGACGTCACGATGTCGGCGCGCGTGCCGTTGGGTTCGATGATGAGTACGTTGCTATTTGGCATGGGCGAGAGTCCTGCTGGGTTACTGCCACTGCTACGAACAACGCGATTCCCCGTCCGATGTCGAGTTGTCCCCTGTGCGCCAGCGATCCGTCGTGACACGTGGTGCAATCCAGCAAGAAGAACGCCAAAAAATTTGCGTCACATCGGTCTTGTGGCGCGCGTCGCGCGTTGTCCGTGACGGATTTCGCGCACGCAACCTCGACGGATTCACATCCGTCACCCGGCAAAGAAACCGTTTACATCAAGCATTTAGATCGATTAGGGCGAGCCGGCATCAACTGGATTCAGCCGCCAGAAAGACCTCATACATACGTATGCGCGGCAGAATTTCGGCGTGGATGGATGTTTCATGGCGTGATCGACATCACACTCTGTATTTGCCGCCCGACACGTTTTCCATCGCACCTATTAAACGGGCTTCTGCCACTTTTCGGCGATGGTGACAAAAAACGAAACGTTCCAACCCATCTTCGACCAGTTCGCTCACGTCACAAAAGTAAACGAAAGCCTGATCATCGTTCAGTGCACGTCCGAGACGCGCCGGCAACTCCAGCGGAAGCGCGCGGCAAGCATCGAAATGCAGGCGTATCAGTAAGTCATCCGCCTGGGGCAGCAGCTTGGCCGGCAGCGTCATTCCCACTGCATTGAGACTGACAGGCTGGCGTGCCGGCAGCACGGTTGCGGGAACGAGCAGGCGATCGATGACTTCCAGCAAGACGTTGATTTTGCTGTCCATCCGCTGCAGTTCCTGCATCAGCGGGCTATCGTCATCCCCGGCATTGTCACTCCGGCGCTCGTCCAGCGAAGCAACCGATCGCAAGACATGCAAGTTGCGCTCGTTCAGGCGCGCGATGTCGTCGGTGGTCGGATGGAACAGCTCCGCGGCGACATGCGGATGGCCCTGATAGGTCACCCGGTCCGAGAACGCCTGCCATCTTTCGTCGGCTTGCATGGACTCCCCTCCCTCGTGCCGATTTTCATGACGTTTTGCCCGCCATGGCGGTGATTATTCATGACACCTGCCACTTTTTACTCCCTCTCCCCGGGCCGGGATAAGAGCTCACGCCTGTCGGAGAGTTTCAATTGTCTTCGCACATGACCGATTCGCAAGCAAAACGGCCATGCCGTCGGGTGCGCGGGGCTGGCCTTGGACCGCACGATCATGCACTAGCATGCTCTTTGGGAAGCGCAAAACACGCCAAACAGCCCGACAATCGTGGAAGTAAAGAGGATCTCGCATTTCGCGGCAGCGCAGGGCATGCCAAGCGCAACGGATTTTGCGACGGCATCTCAGCCCGCTGCCGTTATGTACGTCCGCAGCGCCCGGTGGTTGTATTGGTGCTGGCTGAGCTGGTGCTCCATCGCTTGGCGGAAAGACTCGGCCCGTTCGAGCAGCATGCGGTTGTGTGCCTGCAGCGCAAGCAAGGTCTCGCGATGCTCGACGCCAAGTTCACCGTTCTGCACCGCTTGCAGATGCGTCTGGCGCTGGATATCGAGGTCACCGACCCGGCCCCACTGGTCGTGCGTCGCGGCCTCGACCATCTCCAAGGTCATCGCCAACGCGCGGTGCAGACTATCTGCCACGCTGTTCACTGCGCTGCCGCCTTGGTCTGGGCAAGTTCCGACAGATAGGTTCCGCGAATGGCATGCCAGGCTTCGCGAACCGGTGCAATGAGGCGCTCGCATTCGTCCAGCGCGCGCAGATCGTCGTTGAGCTGGGCATGCAGCAAGCGCCGGGTGATGTAGTCGTACAAGGCATCCAGCCGAGCGGTGAGCGTTGGCTCGACGGCATGGTCCAGGCTTTCGCGCAAGGCGTTGACGATGCCGATGGCCTTGGCAAACGTGGCGCCTTTGGCCGGAATGTCTTTGTGGATGATGTGACCGCGCGCCTGGCTGATGCGATCCACCAGGCCGTCCAACAGCATGGCCAACAGTTGATGGCGGTCGGCTCCTTCGACGCTGCCCTGCGCACGGGTCTGCGTGTAGAGTGAGCTTCCGTTTCGCGACATATAACTCATGACTCGTATCAGCTCTTGCTACTGCTGCTGGAGTTGTTGAGCGCCGCCAGCGATTGCGTGAGATAGGAACTGGTATTGTTGAGCGAGGTCATCAGAGCGCCCAGGTTGCTGTATTGCTGCACCAACTGCTTCTGGTACACCGCCATGCGCGCATTCAGCGCGCTTTGCTGCGTATTCAGATTGGTCACGTCGGTGTTGAGACTGTTGATGCGCGTCTGCAACACACCGGAACTGCTGTTGAAGTTGGTGACCAGCGAATTGAGCTGGGTGCCGATGCCGTTGGTGCCCGTGAAAAGCTGCTGCACCGTCGACGGATTATTGGACAGCGCATTCGCCAAAGTCTGCGAATTGAGCGTCATGGTGCCATCCGAATTGCGGGTAATGCCCAGGGTGGCCAGGTTGCCGATGCTATTGCCCGCGACCGAACTGCCCAGCACATTCGACAATTGCGTCTGGATGGATGTCAGCGTGGCATCGCCGAGCAGCACGCCGGCCTCCCCGGTGGTGCTGTCGTAACTGTCCAGCTGGCCTACTGTGCTGGCGTAGTTGTTGTACGCGGTCACGAAGTCGTTTACCGCGGTGGTGATCGGCGTGGTGTTCTGGGCCACCGTGAGCTGCGAGCTGCCGGTCGCCGTGAGATTCAGGGTAACGCCGGTCAATGCACCGCTCACATTGTTGGAAGCGCTGCTGACCGCAATGCCATCGATCGTCAGCTGCGCATCGCTGCCGGTCGTCGTCGGCGTATTGAGCGAATTCGCCAGCGAGGTGAGGCCGCTGCTGCTATCGCTGCTTGCGCTTACGGTGAACGCATTGGCGGCGCCGGTGCTGGTCGAGGTCAGCACGAGTTGATTGCCGTTCACGCCCGATACGATGGTGGCGGAAACGCCAGGATTATCGCTGGCGTTGTTGATGCTGGTGGCAATGGAAGAAAGTGTATCGGTGGACGACACCGACACATTCAGCGTCTTGCCGCCCACCGTGATGTTGAGCGTGCCGCTGCCCACCGCGGTGCCGCTGGCCTGGGCGGCACTGACACTTTTCTGCGCGGTGGCAAGCTGGGTGACATTAATGTCGTAGGTGCCCGCGGTGGCATCCGGCAAGGTGCTGGCGGTGCCCAGTGAAGTATTGGACAAGGTTCCGGTAAAGGTGTTGTAGGTCGTGCTCGAGGTCAGCTCGTTCAACGCAGACTGCAAGCCGCTCAAGGCTGTCTGCAGCGCGGTCAGGCCGGCGATCTGATTGTTGTCCTGCGTTTCCTGATTGGTGATTTGCGCCTGCGGACCCGCTTCTTGCGCATTCACCAACGCCTGGATGATCGAATTGACATCCAGCCCCGAGCCCAGGCCCAGCGAACTGAGAATGCCGGTACCGCTGATGCTGGCAGCACCGCTGCCGGATGTGCCCGTGGCACTCGACGAAGAACCGCTGATGGCGCTGGAGAGCGCGCTCGAATTGCTGCCGATGCTGGAAATGCTGCTCATGAAGGGGCTCTTCCCATCGTTGCCGGGCCACCAGGCCGCCGGCAAAGTTCACGCCTCGATCGTGGCTGCGAAAACTTTGCCCGCTTCCCGCGTGGGTATTCCGACGGCGCTTCGCCGTCGGAATACCGGTAAGCAAAATCCCGGCCATGGCATTGACGCCATGGCCGGTGCTACTACCTGTTACTGCAACAACTTCAGGATCTGCTGCGGCTGGGCATTGGCCGTGGCCAGCACCGAGATACCGGCTTGCTGCAACACCTGCGCCTGACTCAACTGCGCGGTGGTCGCCGCGAAATCGGTGTCCTGGATCGAGCTTTGCGAGGACGTCAGGTTGGTCTGCTGTGCGCTCAACGTCGCGATGGTCGACTGGAAGCGGTTCTGCACGGCACCCAGTGTGCTCGAGAAGTTGCTGACCGTGGTCAGCGCCGCATCGATACGCGAGATCAGCTGGTTGGCGTCGTCTACCGTCAAAACATCGCCGCCACTCAGCGAACCCGACGCGTTGATCACCGAGCCGTCGGTATATGTCACGCCGGTAGCCGCCAGGCCGGAAGCCGTCGAGCCCACACCGCTGGCGCCGAAAGCGAGCGCACCGTTGGTGAAGTCGAAGGTACCGCCCGAAGCACCCGTGAGTGCTGCACCGGACACTGCCAGCTCACCCGTGGAGTAGATGTTGATGCCGCCGCTGGCGTTGACCGCTGCGCTGACACCGTTGACGCCGGCCGCGTTGATCGCATCGGCCACGTCCTGGGCACTGGTCGCGGTGGAGCCGCTGAAGCTGTACGTCGTACCGTCCGCACCTTCGATGGTCAGGCCGCTCAGGCTGATCGACTGACCGGACACGCCGCTGGCATTGACGAACGCACCACTGATGTCGCCCGTGGAGATTTCCGAGATCTGACCGACCTGGCCGGCCGTGACGCCCTGGCCGAGCTGCACGTTGATGGACTGACCGACGTTCGCGCCAATCTGGAACGACAGACTGCTGGTCGAACCGTTCAACACGTTGGTGCCGTTGAACGTGGTCTGGTTGGCGATACGGGTGATTTCCGACAGGTACTGCTGCACCGAGGTGTTGATCGCAGCGCGGTCGGAAGCCTGATACGTACCGTTGGCGGCCTGCACCGCCAGATCGCGGATCGACTGCAGGTTGGAGGTGATCTGGCTCAACGCGGAGCCGGCCGTCTGCGCCAGGTTGATCGCGTCGCTGGCATTGGTGCTGGCTTGGCTGAGACCACCGATCTGGGTCTGGAAGCGTGTAGCGATGGCATAACCCGCTGCGTTATCGGCAGCGCTGTTGATCTTCAAACCCGAAGACAGGTCTTCGGTCGCAGTGCTCAGCTGGCTGGACGACTTGGTCAGATTGTTCTGCGCCTGCAGCGAAGCAATGTTGGTGTTTAGGATGAGTGACATGAAAGTCTCCTGGAACCGGATAAGTGGTACTCAAGCCGGCGGGGTCCGGTCACGTGCTGTGCCGACCGCCTCGGGAAGTTTTTCGGCGCACGCGCGCAATACTTGAGCACCCGGCGATAAATTTTTTCCTGCGCCGCCAAGGAGATGGATCGCAAAAGTGTGATGTATTCCGCTAAAGGTTTTGCCGTTCATGCCGAAGCGCGAGCCCATCACTACGTTGGATGCGACCTCTTATATAAGAGGTGCTCGTGCTTGCACTGACGTCATGCCTGCGCAAACGACTGGCCGGCGTCGGGCTATCCGCTTACCTCATGAACAAGCCGGATTCCTGCTTCTGCAGAAGAAACGGGCGCGCGGTCGGCGGCGCTGCACGTCCCGGTTGGCACCAACATTGCTGCTTACCTCGCATAGCCGGCGCGGAGACCCGGAAGTGTCGGAATTCTGACACCTGTATGCCGTGCCTCATCGAACATGCGAGGAAGACCGATGCGTTGCGTGCTTGCGATTTGCGCCATATTCAAGGACGAAGCGCCCTATCTGCGCGAGTGGGTCGAATTCCATCAGCTGATGGGTGTGGAGCGTTTTTACCTCTACAACAACAACAGCTCCGACCGTTATCTCGACGTGCTGCAGCCCCACCTCGCCTCCGGCACGGTAGTGCTGCACGAATGGCCGCAGCATCCGGCTCAACTGCAGGTGTATGAGCACTGCATCAAGACACACGGCAGCGAAACCGACTGGCTTGCCTTCATCGATATCGACGAATTTCTGTTTTCACCCAAGGCCAGGCTGCTGCCTGACGTCTTGGCCGATTACGCGGATCACCCCGGCGTAGGTGTCAATTGGGTGATGTTCGGCTCATCCGGACACAAGCAGAAACCGGCTGGCGGCGTCTTGGAAAACTATCTGCGCCGTGGGCCGCTGGAGGGCGGCGTGACATATCCGCATCCGGATGGCAGCCCTCGGCCGGAAAATGCACACATCAAGAGCATCGTGCAGCCGTCCAAAGTGATCGGGTGCAAGAACCCGCATTACATGCTCTATGCCAATAACGCCCACGCTGTAGACGAAAACGGGCAACCGATCCAGGGCGCCTTCACCCAAAAAGTCTCGGTGGAGTGCTTGCGCATCAATCATTACTGGAGCAAATCGGAAGAAGAATGTCGCTCCAAGTTCGCCAAAAGTCTGGCCGACAGCAACAGCCTGCGGGATTGGAGCGCCTTTCTCGAACACGAAGCGGTTCTCAACGACGTGCATGACGACGTCGTGCTCCGCGTGGTCGCGGAACTGGGCGTGCAGCCGGCCACCTGGCCGTTGGAGGCCTTTGTCCGCAATCAGGAAGGCGTGTGGCATTCGCCGTTGCGCGACCGTCCGGCGCACCAGGCCATCCATAGCACCGCCACGCAGCTTTATGAGCTGGTGCGCGAGACGTCCGACACAAGTCTCTACTCGGCACCCTTGGTAAGAGAAATCCACGGCCGCAGCAGCGCCTTGCATCTCTCGCCGCGGCGCGCCAATGCGCTGCATGCCTTCGATCCTGTCGGCCCCGACACCCGCGTGCTGGACATCGGCTGCGGTGGCGGCGCCATGACGCAGGCCTGGGCCGAACGCGGCTGTGCCGTGGATGCCGTGGAATTCGCCCCTCACTGGGCGCGGGTGGCCGCTACACGCTTACGCCATCATCCGCAGGTGCGCGTGTTCCAGGCCAGCTTGCGCGAACTGGCCTTGCAACCTGTTTACGACGTGGTGTCATTGACGTTCGCCGACGGCTATGCCGAAGCGTGGCCACGTGGTGGCGCACTGCGCGAGGCTATCGCCTTGGCCGCCGCCGCGTTGAAGCCTGATGGCACGCTGATGATCGCGACGCAAAATCGTCAGGCCTTCCATGGACAACCCGAGCTGCTGACACGCGCGCAGCTGGAATCTGCACTGCAGGGAGCAGGACTGGCGCATATCGACCTGCGCCTCGCGTTTCCCGATGCGCTGTTGCCGGAAGTGCTTATCGCCGCCGACGCCGCGCACGCCTCGCCGCGCTGGCGTCCGGACGATTTGATCGCGCAGCGCCCGTTGTTGCGCGATGCCGGCCAGGAAGCCACGCAATGGGACATGCATGCGGAATCCGGCACGCTTGCCGATTACGCACCCGGCCTGGTGCTGTTCGCGCGCCGCGACGGCGCCGTTTCGCGCCTGCGCGAAAACGTGGCGGCGCAGTGCTTCACCGACAACCGCGTGCCGGCGCTGAATACGGTGACCGATTACGTGCGGGAAGATGGCGACGTCCAAGTCGTTCCGCGTGCGATATCACCCCACTCGTCATGGAATGGTTCCGCCTTCGATCCGGTGCTGGAACCGCATGCACTGCCGCCGGGCCGTTCGCTGCTGGTGCTGCTACGCAAAGCGATTCATGCACAGCGTACCGACGTGCTGGTAGCCCTGCTGCGCAAATGGGGTGCCCTGGTCTATGCACAGGCCGACGATGAGGATCGGATTCCCGGGGAATGGCTGGACGCGCTGCCCGCGCATATTTATCTCGAAGCGGATGGCGATAGCCTGAGCTTCCACGGCGGCGAATGGTGCGCGCGGCAGCCGATCGAGAAGCAGATTCCGGTCTATGTCGGTCTATGGCAGATCGCCTACGAAAGCGGCCTCGAGTCCCTGCTGGGACTGGCCGCGCCTGTCGAGCGCGTCACCTGGCTCTGCAAACGGTTGCTGATCGATGCCTCAGCAGAGTGGATTGGGCATGGACGCAACATCAACGAAGCGTTTGCGCACGAGATCCATGAAGGCGATCTTTGGAACCGCACCGATCGTCACCTCAAGATCATCCCGGAGTGGCTCATTCCGCCACCGCCTTCCGACCTCTACAAGCAATGGCAGGCGCAGCAGCAATTGAGCGATATCGCCGTGACGCGTGCGATGGGCCGCATCGAAAAACTCGGGCCGCCGCCGCGTGTGCAGGTCATCGTGATCGATCGCGCCGACGATGCCGAGGCCATGCAAGCGACGCTGGAAAACCTGGAAGCGCAGCACTATCCGCATAGCCGCATCAGCGTCGTCAACGGCGATGTCACATTATGGGAACGGCTCAATGAGGAGATCGCCGCCAGCGACACCGATTGGGTGCAGCTGCTTTACGCGGGCGATCTGCTCCATCCCGCTGCGTTGTTGTTGCTCGCCGAGCGGGTTGCCACGCATCCGTATCTGCGCGCGGCCTACTACGATGAGGACGCGCACGCGCACGGCATGTTCGAGCATCCGATCTTCAAGCCCGATCTCAATCTCGACATGCTGCGCAGCTATCCGTACACGGGACGAGCCATCGCCTTCCAGCGGCAACGCTGCATGGAACTGGGCGGGTTGAACACGCGCTATGGCGACATGTCGTCGTATGAATTACTGTTCCGCTTGCTCGAAACGGATGGGCTGCAGTCCATCGGCCATATCGCGGAAGTGATGTATCGCGCCGCGTTGCCGTATACCCATTGGCTGGCATCGGAAAGCGTCAAGGCGCACAGCGCTGCGATCGTGGCGGACCACCTGACCCGTATCCGCGTGCCGCATCGGCTGGAGCCCGGCGCACTGCCCGGCTTCAATCGTGTCGTTTATCACCATGCGCGCCAGCCGCTGGTATCGATCATCGTGCCGACCAAGGACCAGCTGGCGATGCTCAACGGGCTGATCGACAGCCTGCTCTCCAAGACCAGCTATCTGAATTACGAACTGCTGATCGTCGACAACCATACGCAAGAACCCGCTGCCGTCGCCTATCTCGACGGTATCGAACGCTTGAACAGCACCCAGCTGCGCGTGCTCCGCTATCCGCATCCGTTCAATTATTCCGCCATCAACAACTTCGCCGCCGCGCAGGCACGCGGCGAATACCTGATCCTGCTCAACAACGACACCGCCGTGCTGCATGCCGACTGGATCGAAGCGCTGCTGCACCATGCGCAACGCCCTGAAGTCGGCATCGTCGGTGCGAAATTGCATTACCCCGATGGCCGCATCCAGCATGGCGGCGTGGTGCTCGGCCTGCGCGGCCCGGCCGATCATCCGTTCATCGGCCAGCCGATGGAATCAGACGGCTATATGCATCGCCTGCGCGTCGACCAGAACTACACTGCCGTCACCGCAGCGTGCCTGATGATCCGCAAATCGGTGTACGAGGAAGTCGGCGGCCTGGACGAACAGGCGTTCACGGTGTCCTACAACGACATCGACTTGTGCCTGAAGGTGCAGCAGGCCGGCTACCTCACGGTATGGACGCCTTACGCGCGCTTGATGCACGTCGGCAATGTCAGCCAGCGCAAGGTTGACAAGGCCTCGGCGGAAGCCAAAAAGCTGCGCTTCCAAGGCGAACAAAAGACGATGTATCGCAAGTGGATGCATCTCATCGCGCGCGACCCGGCCTACAGCGTGAATCTAAGCATCGAGGGCAACGGCTTCGAACTGGATCCGCTACGCAGCAAGGCGTGGCAACCCTTCGCCGCGCCGCTGCTTCCGCGCCTGTTCTGCGTTGCCGCCGATGGCCACGGTTGCGGACACTATCGCATCGTCCAGCCATTCAACTCGATGCAGCGCCAGGGCATGGCCGACGGCATGATCGCCGGCGTCCATCTCAACCCGGTGGCGATGGAGCGCTTCCAGCCGACGTCACTGGTTTTGCAGCGGCAGATAACCGATGCACAAATCAAGCTGCTGGAGAATTACCGCGACTTCTCGCAAGCGTTCAAGGTGTTCGAACTGGACGACCTGATCCAGCAGATCCCCGTAAAAAGCATGTTCCACGGCCTGATGCCCAAGGACGTCGTCAAATCACTTCGCCGCGCACTGTCCAACGTGGACCGTTTCGTCGTATCCACCGATACCCTGGCCGAGCAGTTCGAAGGCTTCCACTCCGATATCCGCGTGGTGCTCAATCGCCTGCCACCGCACTGGTGGAACGGCTTGAAGAACCAGCGCCGCGCAGGCCGCAAACCCCGCGTGGGCTGGGGCGGCGGCTCCAGCCATCGCGGCGACCTGGAGCTGATCGCCGATGTCGTGCGCGATCTGGCCGACGAAGTCGAATGGGTGTTCTTTGGCATGTGCCCTGACAAGTTGCGCCCCTATGTGCACGAATTCCACACTGGTGTCCCGATCGAGGAATACCCCAAGAAACTCGCTTCGCTCAATCTCGATCTGGCGCTCGCTCCACTGGAAGAAAACGCCTTCAACGAATGCAAGAGCAATCTGCGCCTTCTGGAATACGGCGCCTGCGGCTTCCCGGTGATCTGCACCGACATCGTCTGCTACCAGGATGACCTGCCGGTAACGCGCGTAAAGAACCGCTACAAGGACTGGACCAGCGCCATCCGCATGCATGTGGAAGACCTGGACGCCACGGCGAAGATGGGAGATGCGTTGCAGGAGACCGTACTCAAGGATTGGATGTTGGAGGGTGAGAAGCTGGTTGCCTGGCGAGATGCGTGGCTGCCTCATTGAGGCCTGTTTACGCTTTCGCCTAGCCTGCTTGTCGACCCGAAAGCGCGAGGACTCGGCGTCGGCAAGCGCCTGGTCGATGGCTGCATCGCCTTCGCGGAGAACGCGGGCTACGCAAAGATGATGCTGTGGACCAATGACACGCTTGTTGCGGCCCGTCGTCTCTACCAGTCAGCAGGTTTTTCGCTGGTATCGGAGGAACCGCACCATAGCTTTGGGCATGACCTGGTGGGCCAGATATGGGCGCGGCCGCTCACGACCGTTTGAATGATCCGACTATGCCGGACGGGCATCAATGCACCGTTTTGCTGGACGATGAGCAACAGTTGTTGCCAAAATGTGTAAATGGCGTGAAAAAAACTACTCGGATGAGTTTGTATTAAATCAGTCAGCACGGACAAAGATTTCTTCCGTATCGCCTACGCCCTTCCCTGCTAAATTCCGTTCACCCGGTAGGCGGTCTACCGGCTTACACATCACACAAGAGGGGAAGCCCATGTCACGTGTTCAAGGAGTCCGCAGTGTACTGCTCGCTGGTTCTGTCGTCCTTGGCTTATCATCCACGGCCTTTGCGCAGACTTCGACGCCTGCCACGGGCCTGGGACAGTCCTGGCCAAATGCGGCAGATGTCAGCACAAATCCCAATTGGCACGTCTACGTATTTGTGCTCAACGGGATCAAGTATGTGCAGATCAACGATCTGAACGGCACCGTGCACGCTGCGGTAGCAACAGCTGCCGGCACCGTGGTGGTGCTACCGATCGGTATTGATTCGCAAGATGTCCGGACGTCACATTCGAGAACTTCGTCGGTCGCGCAAATGGTCTACAACGACGGCGCGACTGTCATTACCGCAAGTCCGCAGAGCAACGGGACAACGCAGTTCCTGATACAGGATACGTGCACTAATCCCTACAGTTGCTCAGCGGCTGCCAGTTCGTTAGGAACTAATTAGCTCACCCACAAACGCAGGGGTGCGGAAGCTCTTACTTTCTGCACCTCTGCGACGTTGCTATGGAGAAGGGCGGTAACCATCATCCTTTCAGACGTTGAACGCACATGTAACTCGCCACCGAATACCCTGACGTGCGTTCGCATCTCGTCCGCGCCAATGAGATTGGTTCCAAGCTTCGTTGCAAGATCGCGCCAGTGTTCCCTGAAATAGACAGCGCTCGCGACTTGATTGTGGTCCAACTCTCCTTCTACGCGGATAACCACCCAACGCCGGCCATGAGTTTTCCCGGCGCGCACGCGAAGCAAGACTCGCGAACATAACCGTTGCGAGCAGATATGGACAATAGCCTCGCATGCCACCCGATAGATGAGAGAATGAATGGCCGAGTCGAGCCACAAGAAGCCTCGTCCACTTATCTCGCACCGATAACCCATCCCAGACTCATCCAGCGTGCGAGCAATGGTCTCGTTGAGCGCGGCGGGTAGTCCTCGGTCCCGCCATGCCGAGGGATGCAAGCTTTCCGCCAAGCGATAAATCTGTTCTTGCGCCCTGACGGCCTGCTTGTAGAAACCATGCGTTTCGATGTTCGGAATAATCCGTCGCATGTGATCAAGCACTTGTGCGGAAGTGATGTGCAATGTGCCCGCCACAAATTCCAGTCGTTCGGCTGCGCGCCTCATTCGACGCTCGCTGAGAACGAGGTTCTCCCTTGTCAATTTGTGCGCTTCCTCGGCTATTTCGCGCTCGCGTTCGTCACGTAGGTCCTGAACAGTAATTTTCGCCCCTAACGCATAAAGCCCACTGACGGCGACGCACAGTACGGCCATCACCTCGACAACGCTTCGGGTGGGTAGATCAGGCTGTAAAGCCCCAACGCAAATAATGACTGTTGTACCCGCTAGAGCCGCCGCACGCCAGCCATGCTTCGCGGTCAACCACGCCGCCGGAATAAGCATCGACAATTCGAACACTTCCGCCTGCGCTGCATCTAACTTCGCAGTCATGATCGTAATGAGCAGAATCATGGGCACAGCAATGCCAAGCGCATCTACGAGAAGCTTGCCTGACCAACGGCGCTTGAGCTGATCCTTCAAACGACCTTTGTGGTAATCGAGTCGAGCAATAAGCGCCCAAGGCACAAGCGTAAGAAGCCCAGCATAGTTACCGGTCAAATATCCCGCGGCCAGCATTGCGGTGGGGCGGAATGGACCTTCTTCGATGTGGGGAACGGCAGATATCAGCGCATAGCTGTAAGTGCTAAGCACCACCGACACCAGCAAAAGACAAACCAACAGGGTTTTGATGTTGACGAGACGTTTGCCTGGAAAGATGCACAACTGATCCCGACACAACCACACAATGGGCATGACGAGCAGGATCTCTGGAATCATGCGAATGCCTACCCATGTAGGTCCAAAGCTACTCAGGCACTGCCAAGCCTCATAGCTATTGGGAATGGCCTCGCCGATGAACAATGCGCCCCAGTATCTATAAGGGCACAACAGAAGACAGATAACTTGAAGACCCGCGTAGAGGTGCCAATGCGCTGGTGCCGAGCTAATGGAATGAATCGCAAAAAATGCCAGCGCGTAACCGACACAAACCGCCAGTTGTATTAGCCATTCCCTTCCCCCTAATCGCTTCCCCATGCTCCGTGCCCCTTTTTGCGAGATGTGGTGACGCTTTTTGATGCTTCCCAATCCAACCGCCCATAACACCGGCAGTTTGTCTAATTTTTGAATGGACCGCGTGAAGTAGCTGTGTAAGACAACCCGCAAGAAAGTGCGACACTCCCTCGGTCTAACCACATAACCTGTCTACCCGCCCTCAATTCATCAGGAAGGTTATCGGCTCAGAAGAACCTCGGGAACGAGATTATTCTGAAATCTGGATTTGCGTGAGCCCGGTTTTGCGGTACGCAAACGCAGCCACCGTATCTGCACGGGCTATCGGTAGTCGATTGGCCGCTTTGGTGGAGCCGCCTATCTTCGATGTCTACCTGCAACTACTAACAGGAGAGAGAAAAAAGCAGGATCTTTGCATCCGGTAGTGCTTCTACCGATTCCTGTAAGCCGATAGACACATTTATGGTCATCGGATTTACCACTTAAACCGGCACCGCCTTCACCACAAACTGGAAGACATTCGCGTCCTGCACGGCTCTTTCCGGATCGCCACCGGCCGCTTGCGCCATTGCCCGGATATGCGGCGCAAACTGATCGATGCCGGGATGGTTGAGCATGCGCGTAATGCCTGTGGCAATGCCAAAGCCCGCGCGCTGGAACATTTCCAGCATGGTCTCGCGGGTGAACCAGCGCAGATGGGTACGATCGAGCAGGCCGGCGGGCTCGTAGCGAAAGTCGCCACGGCTCAGGCGTGCCTGAATACTCCAGTGCTGCACGTTGGGTATGCAGGCCAGCAGACAGCCGCCGGCCGGCATGATTTCCCGCAAGTTGGACAACACCTGCCAGGGATCACGCAGATGCTCCAGCACGTCCGCGAAGACCCAGCAATCGGCATGGAAGCGGTCGCGCAGGAAATCCTTCTCCTGCATTTCGATGTCGAACGAAAGCACTTCGTCGCAATGCTCGGCGGCCAGTTCGGTGTATTCGGGCACGATGTCGACGCCCACGTAATGCACCGATGGATTGAGCTTCTTGTATTCGCGCGCCAATGCACCAGAGCTGCAGCCGATCTCGACGATCCGGCGGCGGTCGAGCGGCATCAAGTTGAGCACGTCCTGATTATGAATGTGATGGACAGGTGTTTGTTGCATGATGCCAAGACTCCGGATGAAGCAACCCCGCGCAATGCGCTATTGCAGGTAATTGAACAGGCTGGTGCCCTGGACTTTCGCGAACACCTGCTGCGAAGCCTGTAGCGCCGTGGATTGCAAGCTGAGATTGCTGATGGCGGTGGCCATGTCGACGTTCTGCACGTCGGTGAGCGCGGTCTGATACGTGACGTTGAGGTCGGAGTAACTGCTGCTCTGCTGCTGCAGCGTATCGATGCGGCTGCCTACCGACACTTGCGTGGTGGAGACGGCATTCATCGCCTGGTTGAGCGATTCAAGCTGGCGATTCAGCGTATTGTTGATGGATGCCGTGCTGCCGCCGCTCTGCAACGCCGCGATCATGTTATTGAGCGTGGTGAAAACATCTTGCGTATTGGATGACGTGTCCGATTGCACACTCACCGTATCACCCGCGGAGGGCGTGCCGCTGAGGGTGATCGAGGCGCCATCGAAACTGATGCTGCCGCCGTCCGTATAGGTGCCGGTGATCGGATTGCCGCTGCTATCGGTCACCGGGTTGCCGGAGGCATCGGTCACGGTATAAGTGCCGTTGGCGCCGAAGGTGATGGTGTCGTTGATCGGACCTGAAGCCGTAGCCGCACTCCATGCACTGGCGTCAGTCACGCTGTTGGAACCTACGACCAGCGTACCGGTATTGCTGCTGCCGGCGCTGGCGACGAACGAACCGTTGCCGACCGGCAGATTCATGAAAATCGAGGCGCCTGGATCGCTGTTGGCGACTTGCAGGCCCGAGCCGATCGAGGTGAACGCCTGTTGATTGTTGCCGGCATACGTCACTGCGCCGGTGCTGTCGTTGCTGACGAAGGGCGTGGTCGTGGTGCTGGTGCCGGCAAACAATGCCTGGCCATTTGCATCGGTGGTGTTGGCCAGCTGCACGAGCTGGTCGCGGTATTGCGTCAGCTGGGTCGCCATGTTGCTGAGGTCGCTGGACGACAGGGAACTGTTGATCGCGCCGAGGGCGATGTCGTTCACGCTGCTCAGCAGGTTGCTGACGGAATCAAGTGTGTTCGACTCCGTCGAAAGACGCGTGTTGGCGCTGTTGATGTTGGTGGTGTACGTGCTGTTTTCCGCAAGGATGTGGTTGAGACTCACGATCTGGGCGGCGCCCACCGGGTTATCGGATGCCACGTTGATGGCATAGCCGGTACTGACTTCGTTTTCGGTCTGGCTCAACGCGCTCTGCTGATTGAGCATGGTGTTGAGCGACTGCTGGTACATCCAAGCGGTGGATATGCGCATCATGACGAAAGCCTGCTATGAGAGCCTGTTCAAGTCTTAGCCGTCCTGAAGGGCGGTAATCAGATTGGTGAAAAGCTGCTCGGCGGTGGAAATGACCTGCGCCGAAGCCTGGTACGCCTGCTGGTACTGCACGAGATTGGCCGCCTCCTGGTTCAAGTTCACCCCGCCGAGGCTTTGCTGGTTGCTCGCTGCCTGGTTGTACAAGTCAGTCTGCGTGGTCAGATCCGCGCTGGCCTGGCTGCCGGCGTCACCGATCTGCGTGGTGAGATTGGCGTAACTGTCCACGACCGAGGTCTTGCCGCCATCGAGCACACCTTGGTCGGCCAGGCCCGCAAGCGCCTGCGCATTGCTGGTGTCGTTGAGGCCATTGGTATTCGCGGCGACCGTGAACGTATCGCCACTCGCCGGTGTGCCACTCAGGTTCAGGCTCCAACCGTCGGCCGTGATCGGCTGCCCGGAGGTATAGGTGCCGGTGGTGGTGTTTCCCGCACCGTCCGTGATGGTGTAGCTACCGCCTGCGCCGAAGGTGATGGTGGCGCCGGAAAGCAGGTTGCTGTTGGTAGCGTCGCTGACGCCGATCGAACTGACCTGGCCCGAGCCGGTATTGGACGTACCTGCTGTGGCGGTCAGCGCCGCGGCGGCAGCGATGCCGCTCGGATCGGTCAGGCTTACCGACAACGATGTGGAGGCGTTGCGCGTGGGTTCGATCTCGTAGCTATCGCCCGTCTGTGCGGTGCCGGACACGTTGAACGTGAGGCCGGCGGCGGAGAGCGAGCCATCCGGATTCGCCGTAAGCGCAACGCTCTGGCCGCCGGTCGTGGTCAGGGTCCAGCCGTTCGTGCCAGTGCCCGAACCGGTGTAGCGCAGGATGTAGTCGGATGAGGTGAGTTGCGACACGTCACTGACCGAGGCACTGACCGTCGCGCCACCGCTGGAGTTTTTGCTCGATGGCAGCACCGTCGGCGACCCGACGCTGAAAATCGGCTGCCCTTGCTTGCCGTTCGCATCGAGTCCCTGCGCCTGCAGGCCGTTGACGCTGGACGCCAGCGCAATGGCCGATTGGCCGAGCGCATTCTGCGCCGGCTCCAGCACATTGTTGCGGTAGTTGATCAAGGCGCCGAGCGAGCCGCCGCTTACCTGCGAGGTAATGTCGTTGCCGGAACTGTCGAACACATCCGTGCTGGACGGATCGTATGGATTGGAACCCGACGACAGCGCGTAGGACTGCGTGCCGCTGACCAGGGTGCCGCCGGCCGAGGTATACACGCTGATCGATCCATCGCTGGCCGTCGAGGCAGAGATACCGGTGAGTCCGGACAATTGCTGCACGAGATTGTCGCGTTGATCGAGCAAGGCATTCGGATTGCCATTGGCCCCGGCCTGGGCAATCTCGCCATTGAGCGAGGCGATCTGCGAGGTCAGGGTATTGATGCTGTCGACCGTGTTGCCGATCTGCTGATTGACCTGCGTCGACTGCTGGCCGAGCTGCTGGCCCAGTGTATTGAACACGCTGGTGAGCGACGAGGCGTCGCCCAACGCGGCTTGGCGCACCGACGATGAACTGGGCGAACTGACGATGTCGCTGAAGCTGCTGTAGAAATTATCCAGCGCGGTCTGCAGATTGCCGCTGTTGCTGAGCAAGCTATTGAGCGTGCTGGTGAGGTTATTGGTCGTGGTGGCGCCCTGCAGGCTGCTGTTACTGCTCCATAGGGCCGTGGTGAGGTACTGGCTGTACGCACGCTGCACGGACAGCACGTCGACGCCGCTGCCCACCGTGTAGCGGCTGTTGCCCAGCGTGACGGTTTCCGCCTGCACCACGCTTTCCTCGCTGTAGCCGCTGGTGCTGGCATTGGCGATGTTGTTGCTGACCGTGCTCAGCGCAATCTGGGCGGCATTCAACCCAGAAATACCGATGTTGAGCATGCTGGACATGAAGCGGTTCCTTAAATGGGCGAGCCGATATCAATACGTACGCAGAGTGGTCGGGCGGGGCGATGCGCACGAACCCCTGCGCACGATTCAGCAGCCCCCGCCCGGCCCTCTCCGGCGTGCAGGGAAAGGCGTAATACGGCACCGCGGAGCAGAGACATCTCGTTCATAAATTCGGCACTCCCACTGTTTTCTTGAGCGCGTCCAATGCCTGCTGCATCACACTACTGTGGGCAATGGCCGCCACCTTGCCCGCATAAGACGGGTCGGTGGCATAGCCGCCTTCAACCAGGGCACGGGCATAGCCGAGCACGTCGTCGCCACGTCCGCGTGCCTGGGCATAGCGGGGATCCTTGCTGATCAGGTCGGCATAGTCGGCCAGCGAATCCGCGGTGGATCGGTAGGAACGGAATTGCGCTTGCTTGCGTACCGCGATGCCGTCTTCGTATTCCACGGTCGGCACGGTCACGCGCCCGCCGTTCCAGCTGCCGCCGGCCTTGATGCCAAACAAATTGAAACTGCTGCTGCCGTCGGCATGCGTGGGCATGCGCTTGCCCCACTGCGTTTCCAGCGCGGCCTGCGCCAGCACGGTGCGCAGCGACAGGCCCAGTTCCTTGGCGACGATGCTGGCTTGCGGCGCCAGCTCGCGCACGAATGTTTCCGCATCCGCCGGCAACCAGGCGGCCAAGGCCCGACCGGCGGAACGGGTGGCATCGTCCACGTCGTACAGACGCTGGCGCCAGTCGTCGGTCATGCCCGTGGTGGCGGGGTCCACCACGCCCGGCTTGCCAGCGTCGCTTTGTGCGCCGTGATGTCCGCCGAGCTGGCGCACCAGCAATTCGGCAATACCCAGGCCCTTGCCGTGTTGCGAGAGATTCAACGACAACTGTTGATCGTACATGTCCTGCCATGCATCGCCGGCCTGACTCTCGAACAGCGGATCGCCGAAGTTCGCCTCGCGCATCGACTTGAGCAGCATCTCGGTGAACATCGATTCGAATTGCCGGGCAACCGCCGGCAACGCGGCGCTGCTGTCGGTCTCGGCTTGATGACGCAGCGCGCCGAACCCGGACAGATCCGTCCAGGTACTTAGCGTCTGCGCAGCAACGTTGCCGAGATCAGCCATCAGTGCGCCCTCATATCACGACCAGGTCCGCATGCAAGGCACCGGCCTGTTTCAACGCTTCAAGAATCGAAATCAGATCGGTCGGTGTTGCGCCAACCTGATTCACCGCGCGCACGATCGCGTCCAGGCTCACGCCCGGTCCGAACTTGAACATGTGCGCGCCTTGCTGCGAGATCGATACCGAACTGTTCGGCACCACCGTCGTCTGGCCATTGCTGAAGGGCCCGGGCTGGCTGACCTGCGGCTGTTCGGTGATGGTGACTTCAATGGAGCCATGCGCCACGGCCGCCGCGGTCACGCGCACATCCGAGCCGATCACGACCGTACCGGTACGCGAATTGACGATGACGCGCGCGGGTGCGTCGCCCGGTGCGACGTCCATCGATTCGATCGCGCCCAGCCACGCTACTTTCTGGTTCGGGTCGATCGGTCCGCGCACGGCGACCGAACCGCCATCCAGCGCGCGTGCCGTACCTGCCCCGTAGAGATGATTGATCGCTTCGACAATGCGGTTGGCCGTGACGTAATCGGCGGTATCGAGATTCAGCACGATGTCGCCGGTGCGCGAGAACGAATTGGGCACGGTGCGTTCGACCGATGCGCCGTTCGGTATGCGTCCGCTCGCGGAGACGTTGATCTGCACGCTGGAGCCACTGCGGCCCGATGCGCTGACGCCACCTACCACGACGCTGCCCTGCGCTATCGCATAGACGTTTCCATCCGCGCCGCGCAGGGGTGACATCAGCAGTTCGCCGCCGCGCAGACTCTTGGCGTTGCCGATCGATGCCACGGTGACGTCGATGGTTTCACCGGGCTTGGCGAACGGCGGCAATTGCGCGGTGATGGTGACCGCCGCCACGTCTTTCAGCTGGGGCTGGATGCCGGTCGTCGGCATCGACACGCCAAACTGCTTGAGCATGTTTTCCAGGCTTTGCGTGGTGAACGGTGCCTGCGTGGTCTGGTCGCCGGTGCCGTCAAGACCCACCACCAAGCCGTAACCAACCAGCTGGTTGCTGCGCACGCCGGCGACTTGTACGAGGTCGCGGATTTTGTCGGCATGCGAAACGCCGGGCAGCAGGGCCACGCCCACGACAAGCAACGCCATGCCTCTCGCAAGCTTGCGCGAAAGCCACTGCTTGTCTTGCATGCAGGAGAGGGAAAGGAGCGGCCTGAGGCGAGTGCCAAACCTGTGCGCGCGCATCAGAATGGCATCCACTTCGAATTGAAGAACTTCGCCAACCATCCCTGCGTGTTCACTTCGTTCAAGGTGCCGCGACCGGTGTAGGTAATGTTTGCATCGGCCACACGGGTGGAATCGACCGAGTTGTCCTGCGCGATATCCTCGGGACGCACGATGCCGGAGATACGAATCAGCTCCTGGCCCTGGTTGATCGTCAGCCACTTTTCGCCGCGCACCAGCAGATTGCCGTTGGACAGGCGCCTGGCCACGGTGACGGTGAGCTGGCCGCTGAGCTGATTGCTCTGCGTGCTGCTGCCGGCGCCGTCGAAACTGTTGGCGGTATTGAGCGCGGAATCGGCCGTCTGGCCGGCAATCCGCAGCGACTGGCCGAGGATCTGCGGCGCACCGACGTTGACCTTGTCGCTCTTGCTGGTCGTGGTTTCGGATTTCTTGCTCGCCTGCATCGCTTCGACCAGGTTGATGGTCAGGATGTCACCGACGCGGTGGGCACGCGCGTCATTGAACAGCTCCATGTTCTGCATGTCGTGATAGATAGAGCCGTCCGGCGGCGGCGGCGAAGTGTCTTCGACCGGCGCGGTGGCGGCCCACTTTGCATCGTCCTGCCGCTGGTGCTCCTGGATGGAGCCGCAGCCGGCAAGCACTGCGATGAGCAGTGCAGCGGAAGCGATGCGTAACAGCACAGATGGATAAGCCATACATCACCCATCAAGTCTTATTGATGACGAACTGCAACATGTCGTCCACGGCACTGATCGACTTGGAGTTCATCTCATACGTGCGCTGGGCTTCGATCATGTTGACCATTTCTTCCACCACATTGGTGTTGGACGATTCCAGCGAACCCTGTTGGAGCGTGCCCATGCCGTTGACACCGGGCTGGCCGGTCTGCGCGGTGCCGCTGGACTGGGTTTCGAGATAGAGGTTCTGGCCCATCGCCTGCAGGCCGGCAGGATTCACGAACGTGGCCAGCTGCACCGTGCCGATCTGCGTGGAGGCAGTGGAACCGTTGCTGGTCACACTGACGGTGCCATCGGTGCCGATGGTGATGCTGTTGACGTTGGCCGGCAGCGTGATCGATGGCACCAGCGGATAGCCGTCGGCGGTCACGACCTGTCCGTTCTGGTCTTCATGCAGCGAACCGTCGCGCGTGTAGGCGATGGTGCCATCGGGCATGCTCACTTGCAGGAAACCGTTGCCCTGGATGGCGACGTCCAACGAGTTGCCGGTCTGCGTGATCGCGCCCTGCGTGAACAGTTTTTCGCTGCCCACCACTTTGACGCCGGTGCCCAGCAGCAAGCCGGAAGGCGATTCGGTCTGCTGCGTCGTCTGGCTGCCCGGCTGGCCTTCGTTCTGGTACATCAGGTCCTGGAACGAAGCACGCGAGGCCTTGAAGCCGGTGGTGCTGGCGTTCGCCAGGTTGTTGGAAATCACGTCCATCTCGGTCTGCTGCGCATCCAGACCGGTTTTAGCAATCCATAAGGAAGAAAACATGGGTTAGCTCCAGATGCTTTGTGTTACGCGATGCATGGCAATCACCGCAGGGCCGATGTCGCTCGCCAGTAACTGTGCAAATCGCAGTGTCATCGCGGCCGTCCTCAACTGTTCTGCAGCAGCTTGCTGCTGTCGTCCGCGTCGTCTTCAGCGGTCTTGATCGAACGCACTTGCATTTCGTACTGCCGCGACAACGAGATCATCTTCACCAGCTCGGAAGACGGATTGACGTTGCTGGCTTCCAGTGCGCCCGAGGTCAGCGTGACGGTGGGATCGACGTCGGGCGTGCTGCCGTCGTTCATGTGCATCAGGCCATCGGATCCCTCGGACATCTGCGTGGGATCCGGATTGACCAGCTTGATCTGGCCGACCGCAGCCAGCGTGTCCGGCCCTTCTCCCATCGGCACCGTGGAAATGGTGCCGTCACTGCCGATGCTGATCTTGGCGCTGTCGGGAATATTGATCGGGCCGCTCGCGCCCATGACCGGATCGCCGCGTTCGTCGGTGAGCGTGCCATCGGGACCCAGCTGCAGATTTCCTGCACGCGTGTAGGCTTCGGTGCCATCCGGCGCCTGCACGGCGATCCAGCCCGGGCCGTTCACAGCGACATCAAGCGAACGGCCGGTATGCTGGACAGCGCCCTGGGTCGTGTCCTGACCGATGCCTTGCGCGACCGCATTGATGCGCGTGGCCGCGCCGGGCCCGAGTACGGGCACGCTTTGGAACGCGCTGAGCTCGCTCTTGAATCCCACCGTGGATGCGTTGGCCAGATTGTGGCTGACGGCATCCTGCGCCCGCATCGTCTGCGTGGCGCCGGTCATCGCGATGTAGACAGAACGATCCATGCTTCAGGGCCCGGTTATCACGCTTAGCCGCCGCGACTGACGGCCTGGAACAGCGTCTGCGAGAGCGAATTCACCGTGCCGAGCATTTGCGAATTCGCTTCGTAGTCCTGCTGCGCCTGGATCATGTTGACGAGCTGCGCCGTGGTGTCGGAGGTGTTGGACGTTTCCAGCTGCCCCTGTTCGATGTCGCCGTACTGACCTGTGCTGGCAGCACCCAGCACCGCCGTACCCGACGATTGCGACGCCACCCAGCGGTTGTTGCCGATCTGCTGCAAGCCTTGCAGGTTGGCAAAGTTGGCGACGGCGATCTGGCCGAGCTGGCTGGTCTGGTTGTTGGAGTAGACCGCCGTCACGATGCCGTCGGTACCGATCTCCACGTTCTCCAGCACGCCGGCCTGATAGCCATTCTGATTAATCGTGCCGGGCGCATACGCCGTGCCGAACTGCGTGGTGTTGGTCACGTTGACGGTCATATTGGCCGGGAACGTGGCGCCATTGGTCGGCTGCGCGGGCGTAAAACTGAGGTTGCCATTCGCCGGCGTCACCAGCGTGCCGGCACTGTTGAACGTCAGTGCCGCGGTGCCGGCGCTATTGCCGTCGATATACAGGTTTGCGTTCCAGGTGTTGTTGCCGGTCTTGACGTAATACACGGTGGCGTTGTGCGAACCGCCCTGCGAGTCGTAGACCGTGAACGACGATGCATCGTTGTAGGTGGTGTTGTCGCTCGGATTGAACGGCGTGTTCGTGGGCAACGCATCGCTGGCCGGGAGATTGGAGCTGATGGTGATCGTGCTGGTCGGCGTCGCGGCGCTTTGCGCGGTATTCAACTGCAGATTGGTAAGCGTGCTGGTATTGAAGCCGCCGCTGGCATTGGGTGGGTACACCTGCAAGTAGGCGCCATCCTGGGTGACTACATTGCCTGCGTTGTCTTCATGGAACGCACCGTCGCGGGTGTACTGATCGCCGGAGCCATTGTTCACGACGAAGAAACCATTGCCGCTGAGCGCCATATCCAGGCTGCCGTTGGTGGTTTCCAGGTCGCCCTGCGAGAATTGCTGCGCCACGTCGGTCAGCTCGGCACCGCTGCCTACCGCGACTGAGCTGAGATTCAAACCCGTCACCGCGTACACCTGGGCGAACTCCGCCGTCGAACCCTTGAAGCCGACGGTGCCTGCGTTAGCGATGTTGTTGGAAATGACGTTCAAATCGGCCTGGGCCGCGTTGATGCCACTGAGCGCCTGATTGAGAGCCATGCTTTTATTCCTCTCCGGATGATGACGACGCGCGGTCGATGATGTCGTCAGTTGATCTGTGCAACCTGGCTCAGCGGCACGCCGCCGATACCCGCCACTTGCAAATACGTGCCGGTGCTGCTGCCGCCGTAGCCGACACCGGTCACCGAACCGGCTACGTAAGTTGAAAGCGCGGCCGTATTGCCGCCGTTGTTTGCTGAAATCGTGTAGGTGCCGTTGGCGACGGCTTTGCCGCTGCTGTCCGTACCGTTCCAGGTGAATGGGGATAACCCCGGCTGCTGCGTGCCGAGATCGATGGTGTTGACGGTGTTGCCGTTGCTGTCCTTGATGGTGACGACCACGTCGCCGGCGTTACTGACATTCACACCGCCGCCCACCGAGCTGCCGCTGTAAGTGAGCGTGGTCGACGGCACCAAGACCTGACGGCCAACCAGGCTTGCCGAACCGAGCACCTGCGATGTCTGCATGCCGGCGCCGATGTTGCTGCCCAAGCTCTGTACGTTGGTGTCGATGTCCTGCAGCGCGCCGAGCTGCGCGAACTGCGCCATCTCGGAGGCCATCTGCGAGCTGTCCATCGGCTGGGTCGGATCCTGCGCGGTGAGCTGGGTGGTGAGCAGCTGCAGGAAATCCGACTGCGTCATGATCGAACCGGTCGGCGTACTGGTCACCGTGCTGCCGGTGAGGCTGAGACCGGAGGCGGAATAGTTGTTGGTGCTGCCATTGACGGCGGACATGGTGCGGCTCCGGTTAGCTGCCGAGATCGATGGTCTTGATCATCAATTGCTTGGTGGTGTTCATCACTTCCACGTTGTTCTGGTAAGAACGGGACGCGGAAATCATGTTGACCAGTTCATCGATGGGATTGACGTTGCTGCCATAGACATAGCCGTTGGCATCTGCCATCGGATTGCCGGGTTCGTAATGCGATTCGACCGGCTGCTGGCTTTCTGTCACGCCAGCCATGCGTACACCGGTGTTGGTCTCGTCGGTGCTTTGTGGACCGAAGCCCGACTGCGACTCCAGTACCGGCGCGAACAGCAGCTCTTTCGCTTTGTAGGCGGATGCCGCGCTGCTGCTGACACTGTCGGCGTTGGCGAGATTGCTGGCGACCGTGTTGAGCCGCAGCGATTCGGCGGACATGCCGGAACCGGCGGTATCGAAGATCTTCATCAGCGACATCAGCTTTGCCCTCCACCATTGATAGCCAGGCGCAGCTGCTGGATGGTGCTGTTGATAAAGCTGAGGCTGGCCTGGTAATGCACCATGTTGCTGGCGAACGCGGACTGCTCGACCTGCGTGTCGACCGTGTTGCCGTCCATGCTCGGTTGCAACGGCACGCGATATTTCAACGTGTCCGCAGACTGGGTGGTCGGATTGATCTGCCCCGGCGAGGGCGTGCTCAACTCGAGCGTTTGCGAATCGCCGCCGCTGGCTTGTTGCAGCACTTGGCGAAAATCGACATCGCGTGCCTGGTAATTCGGGGTATCGGCGTTGGCGATATTGGATGCGATGACTTCGGAACGGCGCTGCCAGACCTCCAAGGCCTGGCTGCTCAAACCGAATACGTTGTCGAGAGTGTTGCTCATGACGGATTCCCCGCAGCGATCACTGCTTGCAGGGGTCGGAGCAAGTTGCATGCCACGCCTTGACAAAGCGGCCAAACCCGCGTGGCGTGGCCGCTTGTGCCGCATGCACGCGAGGCTCGCATGCATGCGGTGACGTTATACCGGCGCGCTGGGACGGAATCCCGACATCAGCGCTCTAGCGCTGGCGCCGTCAATTTGTTGACGGGTCCATCAGATCGAGCACCGTCTTCGCCAATAAATCGGGCTGGAACTTCGCAATGAACCGATCCGCGCCGACATCGCGCACCAGGGTTTCATTGAATACGCCACTCAACGAGCTGTGCAGCACGACTTTGAGCCGACGCAATGCCGGCGTCTCGCGAATGGCGCGCGTCAAGGCATAGCCATCCAGGCGCGGCATTTCGATGTCGGAGATCACCAGCATCACGTTTTCATTCTCATCCTCGGCCATCTGGGTCAGCCGTTCCAATGCTTCGCGTCCGTCCTGTGCGATCACACAGTCGATATCCATCTGCTTGAACAAACTGACCAGTCGCTGGCGTGCGACCAACGAATCATCCACCACCATGATGCGGCGCGGGCTCAGGTCGCGATGTTCGGCATCGTGCTGGATGCGCAAGGAGATCTCGGCCGCCGTGCCTTCGATGCTGGCCAGTACGTGCTCGACGTCCACCACTGCCATCAGCTGGCCATCGACCCGGCTGACCGCACTGACGCGACCACCAAAACCCAGTGTTGGCGATGGCGCTTCGAGCGCTTCGCCGGCGCAGTGCACGATGCGCTGGAAATCCGACACCAGAAAACCCTGCATGGAGCGGCTGAATTCAGTCACCACCAGATGGGCCGAATCGACGTCCGCCAGCGGCGGATAGCCCAGCGCCGCGGCCAGGTCGATCACCGGAATGGTCTTGCCGCGGTAATCGAAACTTCCCGCCAGCAGTTCATGCATGCCCGGCAGTTTTTCCATCGGCGGTTTGCGCAATACCTCGCGCACCTTGAAGACGTTCAAGCCAAACAACTGCGCGTCGCCCAGGCGGAACAACAGCATCGCGACGCGATTGTGACCGGCCAGCCTGGTATGGCTTTCCACGCTGTCCAGCAAGGCGACGCCACTCATGAGAATCCCGGATGGAAGTGATACCCGGCTTATCGGCGAACTCGCGAGAGGCTTTAGAGGATGCGGAGGAGTGTCGCATCCTGCTTGCCGATGTATCGCTCTCCTGCATGCACGGGGAGGACGCTAGCGCTGTGTGGGCCTGCTGCGGCTTGGCTTCACCGCGTCCCCTATCGCATGCAGGGGAGAGAGTCGCTCTCTCCCGCTACGGCTGGACACTGGTCCGTTTGTTTTTGTCGTGGCACATCACTTGCTTCCTCAACTTTCAGCGCTCCCCGCCGATGTCAGGGGACCCAAGCATGGAAATGTCTTGCCTATGAGTCTGATCCGCAGCCAGCACCTGGCCGCCTTGATCCAAGCCGCAGTCGCCGGTCACGACGCCGAGCTGGCGAGGCTGAGTCGCAAACATCCGGTGGCGGCCACGCTGCTTGCGCCGCTGTTCGCGCGCCTGGCGCCGCGTGCGCCGGCCGCGGTCGCGCTGCAATCGCTGGAGCAGCAAAGCCTGGTGCTTACGCATGCGCAGACGTTGCACCGCGAGCAATGCGCCCTGGAGCAGTCGATCGGCGAAGGCCGCGATAGTGTCGGACAGTTGACGGAAGGCAGTGCCGGAATGTCGACCCTGCTGCAGCAAGCGCAGAGCGGCATCGATCAAGCGGCCAAGGCCGGCGAACAGAGCTCGGCGAATGTCAGCGACCTGCAAGGCCAGCTGCGTTTGCTGCGTAGCGCGTTGTCGGCGATGAATCAAAACCAGAGCCTGCTCACCGAGCAGGTGGCGCAGATCCGCGCGCTGACCACCACGGTGCAGGACATCGCTCATCAAACCAATCTGGTGGCCTTGAATGCTGCGATCGAAGCGGCGCGTGCCGGCGATGCCGGCCGAGGTTTTGCGGTGGTCGCCGATGAAGTGAAGCAGCTGGCGGAAAAAACCGCGCAAGCGACGGCGGAAATCGAGACAGTGACCAGCTCGATCGGCGAATTTTCGCTGCAGATGAATGGCAATGTGCAGCTCAGCCTGCAGCGTTTGGAGCGTGCGCAGGGCGGCGTCGCCGATACCGAACGTTCGCTGCAACAAGGTACCGATGTGCTGCAGGGCACCGGCCAACGCTTGCGCTCCTTGCGCGAAAGCCAGGACGCCTCGCAAGTACGCGTCACCACCTTGAAGGCCATGCTCGGTGCCTTGCAGCGGCGTGCTTATGAAACGCGTCGCCACGGCGAATCGCTCAACCGCGCCGCGGCGCTTGCCCATCGCCTATGCCTTGGCTGGCTGGAAAGCGAGAGCGGCAACGATCTGGCGAGCCTGAGCCTCACGGTGCGCGAATCGGTGATCGGCTTGCGCCAGAGCATGGAGCTGGCGTTGCAGGAACCCACCTCACTCGATCGCCGCTGGTTTGATACCGAGGTGTTGAAGCGCAGCCTGAACCGGCTGACCGCACGCCAGGGCCATCATCCTTCCGGAACGGGCCTGCACGAATCGGCGACCCGCCTGCGCGAGCACGGCGAGGCCTTTCTCGAATTGCTTGGCAATGGGCAGATCGAGTTGGCCAAGCAGATGTCCGACAAGCTGGAAACCGAACGCGAACTCATCAACAGCCAATTGGCCGCGATGTTGAACGACGATCAGCCATGAATGTTTTCAATCTCGCCCATCTCGCCGTGATCCCTCGCTCTCTCCGCCGGGTAGCGGGCTGGCGTGCAACGGCAAGGTTGGCGGGACATGTTGTTCAAACCCACCGGGGCATCGCACGAGACGATGCCACCTTCACCGCAAGGAAGGGAATGCATCGCTCCACGCAGCCGGGCCGTTATCTGTCTCGCGCATGCGCCGCGCTCCTGCTGCTTGCCGCCCTCCCCGCCGCGCACGCCGACACGACGCCGGTCGAGCTTCGCACCGTTGCCGAACGCGCGGTGCGCGCGCAATACAACACGCTCGGCAACCGGGTGGTGATCGTTCCCACCCGCTTGAATCCGCGCCTGCGCCTGGCTTCCTGTACCCGCCCACTGCAAGCACGCCTCCCGATACGCCAGGGAACGCCATCGCGCGTCGCGGTAGCGGTGAGTTGTCCGGGTCGGCCAGGTTGGACGATCCAGATTCCCGTGGAGATGCAGGTGTTCCGGCAAGTGCTGGTCACCAGCCGGCCGATGGCTCGCGGCGATATTCCGGGTCCTGCCGATGTGCATACCGAGGAACGCGACATAGCGCGGCTCGGCTACGGCTATATCGAAAGTCTCGACCAGATCCTGGGGCGTTCGCTGGACCGGCCGCTGATTGCCGGTGCCGTGCTGGAACCCGGCGACTTCAATGGGCGCCAGGTTGTGCGCGCCGGCGAGCAAGTGCAGCTGGTCGCCCAGCTTGACGGCATCCAGGTGCGTACTGCTGCGATGGCCTTGGACGGCGGCGACACCGGTGCACATTTGCGAGTGCGCAACGACAACTCCGGACGGATCGTGGACGGGGTGGTGATTGGCGCCGGGCAGGTACAGGCCTTGCCGTGACCGGGAAAGCAAGGGGGAGTGAGCGCAGGCATGGTCATCGCTCGCGAAACCGCCGGGACGGCCCCGGGCTGCCTCGGTGGCGATGCGGCCAACCCCTCCACGGCCCCCGCTCCTAACTGACATACTCCGCAGGTTCGGCAGGCTCAAGTTTTCCTCAGGGACGCCGATACCTTCACCAGGGCTCATCGAAAGAGAGAATGCCAGCGCTATGAACACTACGATTTCGTCCAATGGATTGCCGCAGCTGCCGCTGGCAAACACCAATACGGACAGCAGCGCCAACCAGGCTTCGACCACGTCCTCGGCAACCGGCTCGTCCGCAACACAGGCCAACGACAGTGTGCGGCTGACTGACTCAGCGCGTGCGCTCCACCAGGCCAGCAATGCGAATGCTCCGGTCGACACCAGCCGCGTGGAACAGATCAAGCAATCGCTGGCGTCCGGCACCTACAAAGTCGATCCGAATGCCATTGCATCGAGCCTGACGTCGCTGGAAGGCCAGATCGGCGGTACGAAGTAAGCGCGTCTGCCGACATGAGCCAGAACCTTCAGTCCGAACTCGGTGCCGCGTTGCGCACTGTCCTGGAAGAGATGGGCGCGACGACATCGCAGCTCATCGCCATCCTGGACGAGGAGCGCGAGGCTTTGGGTTGCGCCGACGCGCAAGCACTGAATCGCGCGGGCGAAGCCAAACAGATGCTGATGCGCCGGCTCGAACAGCTTGACGTGGAGCGCCTGCACCTGAGCGGCACCTCGGCCGACGCCGCGCAACAGGTCGAACCGATGTGGCGCGAACTACTGAAGTCGCTGGCGGTTTGCCGCGACAAGAATCTACGCAATGGCACGCTGGTCGGACAGCGTCTGGCGCAGGTGCGCCGCGCCTTGGCCGTACTCACCGGCAACGATGCGCAATCCGGCACGTACGGTCAGAATGGCGCGTTGCAGGATACGCACCGGTCCGTGTCGTTGGCGCAGGCATAAACAAGCTTTCCCCGGCGTCGCAGTGACGGCGCCGGACCGTAGTACGCGCTTCATCAGTTCGGTATCCATGCCATGACGACGAGTACAGCTACTCCTGCCGCAAAATCCCCGAGCAACGAAGCCACTGCGCTTAGCGACATGTTGCTGCCGGTGGTGCGCAGCCCCATGCTGGACCGCGAAGAGGAGCTGTTCGCCTACGAGCTGGTGTTCTATCGCCAGGGCGCGGGTACCGACGCCGATACCACGCTGAGCGGCGGCGTGCTCTCCGGCATCACCGATGGTGCGATTACCCGCCTGGTGCGCGGCAACCGCGCCTTTATGCGCCTGCCGCGCATGCTGCTGCTGGAACAGACCGATATCCTGGCGCACACGCCGCGCCTGGGCGTGATCATCGATCCCATCCATGTGCGTGATGTCACGGTAGTGCAGCGCTTGCAGCAACTTGCCATGCGCAACTGTCCGCTACTGCTCGACCTTGGCGCTGTCGATCCGGTTGCTGGCGAACCTTTCGGTACGCTCGAACCCTTGCTTCGACTGGTCCGCTATGTGCGCCTCGATGCGAAGGCGCTCGATGCGGACACCCTGGCCGCACGCTGCCAGCAGTTGTTCGAGCGCGGCCTCGGCGTCATCGCCGGCAATGTCGACGATCACGCCACTTATGCACACTGCAAAGATCTGCCGTTCCAGGCGATCCAGGGGCGCTACTTGCTGGTGCCGCAGCAGATCGACGTGCCGGTGCTGACACCTAACCGGCTCAGCCTGCTGCGTTTGATGGGTGCCTTGCAGGATGCCAGTGCAGGCCCGGTGGAATTGGGCGAAATCATTCGCGATGACGCGGTGCTCAGCTACAAGCTGCTCGGCTGTGTGAACTCCGCCTATTTCGCGTTGCCGCGTCAGCTGAAATCGATTCAGCAGGCAGCGATTTTTTTCGGCGTTGCGCGCATGCGCAACTGGATCCACACCATGGCGTTGAGCAGCATGGACGATCGTCCGCCGGAATTGCTGCGCACCGCACTGATCCGCGCGCACATGTGCGAAAAACTTGCCAAGGGCATGCCAGCCGGGCAACAAGACATGGCGTTCATGGCAGGGCTGTTGTCCCTGCTCGACACGCTGCTGTGCGCGCCGATGGAATTCGTGCTGAGCCATTTGCCGCTGGCGCCCGAAATCCGTCAGGCACTGGTGGAAGATCGCGGCCCCTTCGCACCGTTGCTCAATCACATCTACGCATGGGAAGCCGGCAACCTGCAGGCTGCGCAGATTCAGCCGCAGGACATTCGCAAAATGGCCAGCGCGTATTACGAAGCCACGCAATGGGCAGATCAGGTGTATTCGTTTGCAGAGCAGCGTGCGAATTGAACGCTGCTATTTGCGTGCGGATAACTGGCAACACATGGGTGTGAGTTGCGCCAGCCCACGCGTCACGGCCTCCAACCTCATGCTGGCCTGAGCGGCGCGTACCAACGGCCGGGCTCGGCGGCTAATTTTGCGCGACTTGTCTGAAAGACGATATCCGTAGACGGCGCACATTACTTATTGCATGCGTTTGCCTGTACTGGTGTACCAGCCCATGCTGGGCGGCTATGTCACCAAGGAGAAAACACCATGGCTCGCACGATCCGCTGCAAACCACTACTTTTTGCCACACTGGGACTGGGATTTGCCGTTCCCGCTCTTTTTGCACAGACACCACCTCCGACCGGCCTGGGGCAAACCCGACCGCATGCGCCGGATGTCAGCACCAGCCCGGATTGGCATGTGTATGTGTTCCAACGCGACGGCATTCGCTACCTGCAGGTCAACGACGCCAGCGGTACGGTGCGCGGTGCCATTGCCACCGCGAACGGCTCGATTCTGGTTCTACCGATAGGCAAGGATGCGGCGAACATCCACGTTATGCGCGTGACCACCGCCAACGCGGCAACAGGTACCGCAACGGCGATGGTCCAGACGGTGTATCAGGATACTGCTCTCAGTGTGGTGGTATCCGTATTTGATCCGACCGCACCCATCGAGATCATTCAGAACGATATGTGCCAGGATCCCGGTGAGTGTGGCCACTTCGCTAACCCCTAGATTGGTTAGGTTGCGCTCTCTACAAGGATCGCTTGCTCAGTAAAATGGCTGAAGGCGTCGGGCCCGCGCAACAGCACAACCACCTGACTGATATCGCCCGTCATACGCTGACGAGCTCTTCCTTCGAATGTGTGGGCCGTATCCACCATTGTCCGAAAGTCACCATCGCGGCTGAGCACACGCAAGTGGGAGAGCAGTTCATCCCAGAACAGCCGCCTGCTCCACGGCCGCGATGGTGCATCCTCTCGATGCATCTGCGCTTCGATCACCAATCGAATCCAGCATTGACCATGAAGGATGCGGGAGCTGATGCATACCCTGATGGTATCCACTTTGCACTGGCCGCACAGATTGGCCGCACCATCGCAAACCAGGCGATAAAGCACCAGATGCAGAGCCTGCGGAAGAGCGCTCACCCGGCCTCGATAGTGCACATGGAAGTCGACCCCGTAATCCGCCAGGGTCCGCAGTAGCGGGCCTCCTTGCAGAGCTTGCGGCAGGCTGCGCCTGGTGCCGAGCGGATGGGCATAGTCAGTAAGCTGCTCGACCTGCCGGATCAAGGGACGGGTCTGATCTTCATGCACAATGGCTTCGTGCGGCGACAAGATCGTGAACCGCTGCAACAGCCGGTAGGTGGCGCGCTGCATATCCAATAGCACATAGGCGACGCGGCGCAATTGATGTTCGCCTTGATGGTAGTTGCGCTGCGCCAACGCCACGGCCTGGCGCACCCGTATACGTTCCTGCTGTTCCCGGCGATTCAGGACCGTGATGGGTTTGCCCAGCAAGAGCATGCTACTCATGGTGAACGCGATAAACGTCTCGGCCTGCAATGTGCCGTGATCGTAAAGCGCCGGCATAAGCAGCACGATGCCGATGCTGGCCGCCGTGCCGCCGACTGCTGCGCCCTGCCAGCCATGCCGAAGGGCCAGCCCCACCACGGGGACAAACATGGCTATCTGCAGGATGGCGCGTAAATCCGATCCCGATGCGGCGTGCATGCCGATCCATACCAGCGCCGCCAGGCAGGGCAGCAGCATGATGCTCTCAAGCACGAGCCGATGGGTTCGAATGCATGCCATTCGCTGACGCCAGGAGATGGCAGCGCTCTTTTCGTAAATGCTGAGTACCAAGGGCGTAATGGTAAGAATGCCCAGGTAATGGCCCAACATGTAGCGCACGGCCCAGACGTGAAGCGGAGGATATCCAGGCGGACGTGGTGCCAAAGACAAAAGCGCCACGTCATAACCAGTCACGATTAAGGCAGCCGCCAAAGCACAGAGCAGCAATACCGCAACGTTGACAGCTCCGTTGCTTAAGAGACGCAAGCGCGCCCGGCAAAAACAGACTACAGGCATGATCAGAGGAAGTGATGGCACCATCTCGAACAGTGCCCAGGCCCAACCAAACTGAGGCAAACATGTCATGGCCGTATAGCTCACCGGTAGTGTTTCGCCGACAGCCAGCGCAAGCCAATAGCGGTAAGGCACCAAAATCAGCACCGACAGCTGAAATCCGGCCAGTACGAACCAATGCGAAAACGACACCTCACGCAGCAGTGCATAGCTCAGTGCGTACACCATGGCCACCGCAACGTGAGACCACATCTTTCTGAAATTGACCATGTCCCTACCCTTGCCCGAAGCTCCCTATCACGTAGGAAGGCGCTGGTCACAGTAGTGAATGGAAGGAAACGTGTCGCGCGGTGTGAGCCGCTTTATGCAGCATTTCAGACAAATCATGCGGGTCGTGCCAGACATACCGTTTTGACACAGAACCCGGCACAAGAAACGCCACGATATTTTTTCTACGGCCCCCACCGGATGCATGTGTAACGGCGCAGCGTACAAATGGAACACCGCCTGCCCCGCCCCGCGCACAGCCGCATCGTTCCAGCGACAGCAACCACAACCTACGTCGCACCATCGCTATCGGCATGATCATCGACACTATTTCAACCGGACACTGATCAACCAGGCTGCTTCCATCGCATGTGTCGTGTGGATGCCTTGCACGACTTGTCTGAAAGACAGGATTCCGTGGCGCTGCTTGCAGCATAATCACGCCGCTCACGCCCATCTTGATCATGCCTGATGGCAGCGGCAGACGTAGCACGTCGCTGTATATCTTGCTTCAACGTACTCCACCGGCCTCTTTCTACTCAGAGCAAAGTGCGAGCAATCATTCTTTCCATAAACGGCAGGAACATGAGGCGACCCATCTTTCTTCTATCGAGCATGCTCTTCGTGGCCATTGCCCACGGTCAAACTGCGCAGTTAAAAAACGACGACGACGCAGCGGTTCGTGCCGCTGCCATAACGACGCAATATCGCCTTACGAGCATCACGCTTAAGTGCCTGTACTTTGATACGGACGATGAAGGACAGGCTTATCTTGTCCGTGTTCGGGAAAAGCATTCCAGGGAATGCGGCGGCGACCCTGAGACCTCTCCAACGGCTTTCTTTATGAGGCTTCGCAAAAGAGATGGGCATGCAACCACGACCGCTTATAACCTCGACGGTAATTTTGAGGCGCTAAAGCCGGTACCCGCAAATCATTCGCCCCCTGGCATCGGGTCGCGGTAAGTCATGGACCATCCCATAGGCATCACCGGATCATCAATGTCGAAGTACCAACGCCGCTTCTTCCTGCGCAGCGCAACCGGCCACGTTTTGCGGACAAGATTTATTGATACTCCGGCTTGCCGCCTTTGACGGGCCTGAACGTCGGCTCGCCGGGTATCCCCGCATAGGTGATGATCAGTACCGTGGGCTGATCGCCGCTGACGCCACGATGGATATCGTTGACGGATTCCGTAAAGGCCTTCCCCGTTTTGAACGTCTGCTTTTTGCCGCTGCGTTTCCAGACTGTCACGCGTGTTCCCGTCAGTGATCCATACCTGCGCATAAGCATCGTAACGACGCCGCTGCATGCTACATGCACGAGCAAGACACTTGGCATTGCCACATTTTCTCGACCCGCGTGACGGGATTTATCTCAATTAATTTCAGAAGTAGACAAATGACTTTCGTGATGTTCTTGACACGCGAAAATGACTTCACGTGTCTGCGAAAAACATTTATGTTCGATCTTTTGCAAAACGATACGCATGCCATGACGCCATGCCTATCGAGCGCATCACACGATAAAAACAAATCAGGAACACATACATGCCTACCCGCCTCGATGACGCCAGCGCAGCGAACACGTCTGCGCGTCTTCAGTCTTACTTCGTGGACGTTCCGGGCGCGCCCGCCGAGAGTGCGTTATCGGTGGTGTCGTGCCGTATCGTCGAGCGCATGGGCGAGCCCTGGCGCATCATCGTCGACCTGACGCATCCGGATGCGCTTGAGCGCAAGGATTATCTCGGCAAGGACGCTACGTTCACGATCGCGCCCAGAGAGGACGAACCGCGTCTGTTCCACGGTTGGGTGGCGAAGTTCAGCCACCTGACCACGACCAAGGATCAGCGCACGTATCGCTTCGTGATCAAGGCGCATGCCGCGCGCCTGCGACTCACGCGCACCAGCCGCATCTTTCAGCAACAGACCGCGCCGCAGATCATCGAGGCGATCCTGCGCCGCCACGGCTTCAAGGGACATCAGTTCGTCTTC
>NZ_JBZEGI010000040.1:0-1230 GCF_058216415.1 Dyella sp. SYSU CM1112
TGTAGTGGTCAACCCAACTTGGACAGTCCGATAGGAGTTTTGCCGACCATCGCGTCAACGACGGCCGGAATGCGTTGGCCGATGGCGGCATGCCATCGGCGATGGTTATAGAAGGCTAAGTACGCTTCGATATCGTGTTTGGCTTCCTCGTGGCTGTGATAGACCTGCCCGCTCACCCATTCGTGCTTGAGGCTGCGAAACACGCGCTCGACCACCGCGTTATCCCAGCAGTTTCCGCGACGACTCATGCTCTGCACCATGCCGTAACGATCCAGCGCTGCGACGAACCGTTCGCTGGTATAGGTCGCGCCCTGGTCGGAATGGAACATCAGGCCCGATGCGGGGCGTCGCGCGTCCCACGCCTGCGTCAGCGCACGCGTGACCAGGGCTGTGTCGGCATGGCGCGAGAGCGCCATCCCGACGATTTTGCGGGCATACAAATCCACCACGATGGCCAGATACAGCCACCCTTGCCGGGTGGCGATATACGTCACATCGCCGGCCCACACGTGATTGGGCGCGACGGGTTGAAAGTGTCGGTCCAGGCGATTGGGCGCGACTGACGCCGCCGGGCCGCTGGCACGGTAGCGATGCCGGCGTTTTTTATGGCCCCAAACTCCGGCCTGCCGCATCAGCGTACGGGCCCGGTGGCGCCCCACCGGCGTGCCCTGATGGGTCAGCTCGCACGCCATCCGACGGCTGCCGTAGCTATGCCGGCTGGCCGCGTGAATCTGCCGCACCTGCGCCAACTGAGCGGAATCGACACGCACACGTCCACGCCGATGGCGTGCCGCGTAGTAACTACTGCGCGCCACCTCCATCAGCTGGCACAGCACGCTCACCGGATAAGCCTCCTTCAGCACATCGATCACCGCGTGTTGCGATCGCTGTCCCGCACGAAGAAGGCGATGGATTTTTTTAGCAGATCGCGCTCCCCCTCCAGCCGCGCCACCTTCGACTCCAGCTCGCGGATCCGCTGCTGCTCGGCGCTAACTTGCACGGAAGTCGGCGCTGGTCCTTCATGCGCGGTGCGCCACTGATCCACCCAGCGGCGCACCGCTGTGGGGCCAACATCCAACAATTCGCAGACCTGCCGCACCGAACACCCTTCTGCCACGATCATCGCCACGGCCTGGGCTTTTACGGCCTCGCTGATTTCTTTACGTCCCATGATTCACCTCGACGGTCAGTTTGACCTATCGGGGTGTCCAAGGGGATTAGGCCACTACA
>NZ_JBZEGI010000041.1:0-1221 GCF_058216415.1 Dyella sp. SYSU CM1112
CGTGCACATCAGCCTGCTCGGCAACCAGATGGAGCAGGAACAGTAGATGATGGTAGCCGCGAGGGAGATGAAACAACGCGCGCTGCATTTTCTGAATGCCGTCAACGCCACGCTGATCACCAGTGCCACGCTGCCCCCCTTGCGCGCCGCGCGCGCGGGGCTCCTGCCGGCCTGGGCGGCATGGGCCGACATGGTGGAACGTCACGCCCACGGCCCCCTGCCCGATCTCCGCTTGCGCGGACGTGCGGACTACCGCCTCGGTGACGCACACCGCGCGGCCACGGAACTGCTCATCGAAGCGATAAAAAGGGGTGGCCGCGACGGCCTCGCTGGGCTCGATTCACCGACACTGTTTTCGATGACCTTGCTCACCATCGCCGCAGCGTTCCATCTGACCCGCCCCCATGCCATGCTCGAACCCACCGCCGCCCTGCAACAGTGGCTGGCGCAAACCGACATCGGCGACGATGTGCCCGCTTCTCTGTTCCAGCTTCCGTTGCCTGCGCTTTTCCTGCGCATCGATGATGCCGTCCGGCAGACGATCGATCCCACGCTGTGGGCGCATGCATCCCCTTCGTGCGCGACCCAGGGCATCTACCTGTTCGAAACCCAGTGCGACGGTCAGCGTGAACTGACGTTCGTGCCCATCAGCAGCAGCGAGGAGGAAGCCGACTGGCCGGCGATGTTGCGCATTGTGATCACCAACGAGCATGAATCGCTGATCGCACATATGCGCCGCATGCAGGTGTCCGACAAGAATATACCTCCGGACAAGCTGATCCCTATGGTCGAGTGGTGCGCGAAGATCCTGCTTTATCTACAAACACCACGTGCTGTACGCATCGACGCCATGCAAGGCGATGAAGCCATGGCGCGGATGGCGCGTGTCGGCGCTCGCAAGGCGGCACGCATCGAACGTCAACTCGGGCACCGCTATAACCGCATCATCGTGGGACCGGCTTCGCTCCCCGCTCACGCATGCGGTGCAGTGTCGCCGCATTGGCGTCGCGGTCATTTGCGCATGCAGCCGCATGGCCCGCAAAGCCGCCTGCGCAAGCTCATCTTCATTGCCCCCATGCTGGTTCGCGCCGATCGCCTGAACGGCGAAAGCGGGGATGCACCGTGCTAGCGAACCACCGCATATGGCGCGCCTTGATGGCTTGCCGACACGCCGACGCGCGACCGAACGAACGCTCCGTCATCAGCCTGCGCACACCCTGA
>NZ_JBZEGI010000042.1:0-1196 GCF_058216415.1 Dyella sp. SYSU CM1112
CGTCCTTCATCGTCAAGATCCAATGTGCACCGAGCGGGGTGTTGTCCAGCAGGAACTGGATGGTCGAGCCGTAAAACGCGGAATTGGTACCGGTGTGCGCCCACACCGAACCTGCCAGCGGCCAGCTGTCGTTGCCGCTGATCTGGTTGTAGGCAATGCCTTCGCCACACGGCAGCACCAACGACATGGTGGTGGTGATATCGCTGCCGGCACTCCACAAGTGAATACCGAAGTTGGCATTGCCACCGATGCCGAAGACATGCGAATTGGGGTCGGCCGAGGTGTAGGCGCGCGTGAGCATCAGCGGCATCACATCGTGGATGGCGAAGTCATTCCACTGGTGGAAGAGAATGCCGGTCTGCAGATCGATCGGTTGTCCTTTGCTGCAGTTGTTGGCCTTCTGCGCGGTGGGTGGATTGGCGCTGCTTTGCGAGGCCCCTGCCCCCAACGCCCAGGCCAGGGTCACGCCGGGATCGGGCGCCAGATGCTTGCGATCGGCGGTGACATGGCCCGAGCCGTACATCTGCCAGCCTTCCTTGACGCTGTACACCCAGAAATCGGCCGGTGTATGGGCCTGGGCGTTGCCGTAATTGGGGTACACCACGCGGATGCCGCGCGCCGCTTCGGGGGTCAGCCCTTGCAGCACGGCATCGCCCGGCTGGATGGTGAAGTACATCGGGAAGTTGTCGGGCAACGGAAACGGCGCGTGATCCACTGGCGTAGGCACCAGCGCGATGTGCGTGAGCACATGGCCGTTGCGATCCTTGAACACGGCACCGGCGGGAATGTGCAGTTCCAGGCCCGGCATGTCTGGATGTTCCAGCACCACTTCGCGCGTGGTCGGCGTGGGCAAGGTGATTTCATCGCGCGGCAGGATGCGCGGCAGGTACATCACGAAGGGCATGTGCGTGATGGCCTTGGCCTTGACGTCGGCCCCGACCACGAAGCGGCCGTACTTCACCGCCCCATGGCTGGCCGAGGCGCCGTCCACGAGCAAGGCGTCGCGACCGGCCGGGATGTGGGTCAGCACGAATACGCCCTGCGCATCGGTATGCACGGTGGTATCGCCGATGCTCACGTCCACATGGGCGACCGGAGTTTCGTCAATCTGGCGCACCTGACCGATCAAGGCGGTGGTGCCTTTTGGCAACGCGGCTTCGAGCGCATGCGTATCGGGCAGGTGTTGGTACGGGGCG
>NZ_JBZEGI010000043.1:0-942 GCF_058216415.1 Dyella sp. SYSU CM1112
CAAGTTCATATCGATCAGATTGCTACGTATAGACGATCAAGTTGCTACGTATAGAAAAGCTCGCACACCCGCATCAAGGACGCTCATCATTTCGGGGGGAATATGCATAGACATCGATGGTTGAAGGTGCTGAGCGTACTGGCTGTGCTAGCGGGGCCAGCCCTGGCCTCTGCGCAGACTGTTAGCTTCGACACCTTGCCCGCGCTACGTGTGACCACGCCGTTGCCATCCAGTCTGCACGTACCCGGCGACGCAGACGGCAACGGCGTGTCGGATATGTTCCTGTTCAACACCAACACCAGCCAAGTGGCGTATTGGCTGATGGACACCAATGACGCCACGGGTGCCGTGACTAAACTCAGCGCGCACACCTTCAACGTGACGCCGGGTTATTTCGTAGGCGCCATCGGCGATTTCAATGGCGATGGGTTGGCCGATCTGGTGCTCACCAGCAACAACGATGATCTGGTGCTGTGGACCAACAACGGCAGCGGCGGATTCACATCCTCCTCGCTGGGCACCTATACCGCTGGCTGGGTGTTGGTGGGTGCGGGCGATGTGGACGGCGACGGCCAGGACGACCTGCTCTGGTTCAACGCCACGACGTGCCAATTCAGCTATTGGTTGATCCGCAATGGTGTGCACGTTGAAACCGATACGACCAACGTCACTTGCGGCTACTACCCACTGTCGATCGGGTATTACACCCCCTCGAATCGCCTGTCCGTGATCTGGGCGAATGCGGCGCAGGACCTGCAGATCTGGGATAGTGCGGGCGATCAATTTACCCCGTATTCCTTCGGCGCCTACGGACCGGGCAGCACCCTGATTGCGCTCGGTGGCGGTTACGAAGGCTCGCTGATGAGCCTGATCTACATCGCCTCCAACCAAACCGCGTTCGGTCTGGAACTGGATCGCAGCTTTGACGAGATCGGCCAGCAG
>NZ_JBZEGI010000044.1:0-938 GCF_058216415.1 Dyella sp. SYSU CM1112
AAAGCCCTGATGGATGCCGGCGTGGAAGAAGCGCAACGCTTCCAGCTCAGCGTGGGCGTCGCCCTCACCCCCGACCAGATGGCCCAGCTCACCCAGGACATGGTGTGGCTGGTGCGCCAGGAGGTCGGCGGCGAATCCGTCCTCGTTCCGGTGGTGTACCTGAGCCAGCAGACGGCCAACAGCATCGCCAGCGGCGCGGTGATCCAGGGCAGCACGGTCAGCCTCAACGCCAGCGGTTCGCTCGCCAACACCGGCACGATCCAGGCCAGCCAGGACGCCAGCCTCAAGGCCGGCAACCTGCTCAACGCCGGCACGCTTGCCGCAGGCGGCAACCTGAGCGTGCAAACCGCGCAGAACCTGCTCAACGCGGGCACCATCCAGGGCGGCAACGTGGCGCTGGTGGCCGGCAACCACCTCACCAGCGGCGTCGGGGGTTTCGATCCCGGCAGCTTCAGCCTGGGCAGCCTGAATCTCAGCGCCCTCGCCGCGCCGGGCGTGCCCGGCCTGAACCTGCCGCAAGGCGGCACCCTCACCGCGACCGGCAACCTCACCGCCCAGGCCGGCCAGAACCTCACGCTCGATCACGCCACCGTGAGCGCCGGCAATAACCTGGGACTGGCGGCAGGCAATAACCTCACCGCTACCGCCAGCACGCTCAGCGCCGGCCAGCATGCGCAACTGATCGCCGGCAACGACCTCAACCTCAACGCCGCCGGCCACACCCAGCGCCAGGGCACGGCGATGAACGGGGTGGAAACCACCACGCACACGGTGACCACGCTGACCACCGGCGGCAGCGCCGTGCTCGCCGCCGGGCACGATCTCGCCAGCCAGGGCGCCCAACTGAAAGCGGGCGGCCAGCTCGCCCTCAGCGCCGGCCATGACATCACGCTCCATGCCGTCACCGACCAGCGCCAGGCCGCCGCCGAAGGCATGCA
>NZ_JBZEGI010000045.1:0-833 GCF_058216415.1 Dyella sp. SYSU CM1112
CTGCGCTTCCCATCGGGCCTGGTCCGGATCGGCATGGCCGGTGCCATACACATACGACTGACCGTACGTGGTGCGATCGCTGTACGCGCGATTGGCTTCGCCCTGCAGGCGTTCATGCGCGTGATCGGGGTGATAGTCCGCCACGCGGAATGATTGCGGCACGCTATGCGCGTGCGTTTCCAGGGTCAGGATCGCTTCCTCGGCCGCGTTCAGGCCGGAAGCTTCGCGGTACGGCAGGGTGAGCGTGGGCTGGTACAGGTAGTGATCGACGTCGTCACCGAAGACCAGCACATCGCCGTGCTCGTTCTGCGTGAGATAGCAATAGATACCTTCCTGCTGCATCAGCAGGCGCAGGTAGGTCCAGTCGCTGCAGCGGTATTGCAGGTGGAAGGCATGCACCGGATAAGTGCGGCGCAGCTTGAACGCGAACTGATGCCCGAGCAGGCCGTGATGGCGCAGCAGCGCCTCGATCATGTCGGGGGCGTTCTGGTGCTGGAAGGTGCGGCTCGCCTGGGTCATGCGCAGGCGGGCGACATGCGGTTCGATCACGAAGCGGTAGGTGGACTGGTCGGCGCTGCGGCTGAGATGGGCGAAGTGGGCGATGTAGCCATGCCACGCACGCGGTACGCCATCGGGCAGGGCGATGCGGAAACGGGCATTGCGACCGACATAGTCGGTGCGCCGCAGCGCCTCGGGATGCGTCAGTTCGACGGTGATGCGATAGGGCTCGCCGAGGGCTTCGTGCACGTCGAAGGACACCACATCCAGTGCTTCGGCACCGCTGACACCGGGGACATCGGTGAAGTAGGTCTGGTGAGAAAAGCCGTGCGACG
>NZ_JBZEGI010000046.1:0-736 GCF_058216415.1 Dyella sp. SYSU CM1112
ACTTCACGACAACCCGTTGGTTGTCGCCGATGAGATAAGCGAGACCCTCGACGCCGTGCACTTCGAGGGTGCGACCGTCGGACAGCAGCGTATGACTGACGCTTGCCGAGTCTGGCAGTACATACGTGTGTCCCGTGCTGGTGACGCGTTCGGGGAATGCAGGGAGCGGAAGTGCCAAAGCGATGGCACTCAAGATGAGCACGCTGACGACGCCTGCCATCCCTACTCGGTTCTGACCCATCCCTATCACCTTCATCGCAAGTTTCCCATTGCGTACATCGATCGTTTAGCCCGTGTCACGGCGAGCCGCAACAGCTCGCTTCTATTGCGTTGTCAGAGTTAACTGCCCACTGACAGGCACACCGTCTGTGCTATCCACCACTATCGTGTAAGTGCCGCTGACAGGCAGGTTGGACAGGCTCAGCGACTGCGAGCTGCTGGTGTCGAAATAGGTGTAGTAGCCGGTGGGAGTAATGGTCCCGACGTCCGGACGATAAACGACGACATAAGTCAGCTGCCCCGCGGGTGTCGTGGTGACACCCGTCAGACTTAACGTCACGGTATCGCCTGCAGTTGCATTGAACGTCAATCGCTCCACTTGACCGGTACTCAAACTGATCGCGACCGGCGTATTAGCAGTTAATACCGGCCCTACGATGTCCGGTTGCAACAATGCGTTGAACGCCATGGTGCCCCCGCCCGTCGGGGACACGACGACGGAATATGTCCCTGCGGC
>NZ_JBZEGI010000047.1:0-732 GCF_058216415.1 Dyella sp. SYSU CM1112
GTCACCACCGCAGGGGGCGACAATCGCCAACTGCTGCCCATGGCGATCAAGGCCCGAGAGGTGCTGGGCGCTTCGACGTTGCACGTCGTCGCCGACGCGGGCTACTCCAACGGCGAGCAAGCACGCGCGTGCGAAGAGCAAAGCCTCATCGCTCACGTACCGGCTAATCGGGCAGTGAACAATCAGGGTGACGGCACACTCATGGACCCAAGCGCCTTCTCCTACGACGCCGAGCACGACACGTTGCGCTGCCCGGCCGGTGCCACGCTCGTGCGCAAGCAGATCCACCGGGCGACTCGATTGATTCACTACGCCGCTCCCGTCTCGGCCTGCACCGGATGCGCCTTGAAAAGCCAATGCACGCAGTCAGACCGCCGTATCGTCTCGCGTCACATGGATGAGGATGTGCTCCAACGGATGCACGCTCGCGCGACCCCGGAAGCGATGCGCTTGCGCCGCTGCACGGTGGAGCGGCCGTTTGCAGAACTGAAATACCGGATCTTCGGTCTGCCGCGTTTCTTGTTACGCGGCAGCACAGGTGCCGCTACCGAAATGGCCATCGCGGTCATGGTCTTCAACCTGAAGCGTCTGGCCAGTCTCCTGGGCCGCACTCGGCTTATCGAACAACTCCAGCCGATCTGATCCGCCCGCTTCAACTCGTCACAAAGAAAAAGGCGCCCTTCTTGCGAAGGGCGCCTCCTTGGCCACGGCAGCTAGTTTTGACACAGGCTG
>NZ_JBZEGI010000048.1:0-633 GCF_058216415.1 Dyella sp. SYSU CM1112
TGCCAGGTCTGCTGCGCATGCGGACCGTCCACGAAGCCCTGCCATGGCGATACGTGACCGGGATGGTCGTCTTCGAAGACGGCGGTGGCCTCGTCTTTGACGACCAGGCCATTGAGCTGATCGTCCAGCCAGCGCACGAAGGCGCCGTAGGACGCGCGCGAAGCGGTGCCTTGCCCGCGCACTTTGGCGACGTCTTCGTTCGGCACGGTGGCGCTGGGGCCATACCATTCGCCGCGATCATCCACTTCGGCGGCATCGGGCACGAGCTTGCCCTGGCGCGTCTTGGCCGAGCGGAAAATCCATTGCATCAGGATCGCCAGGGTGGAGTTGACGTTCCACACCGATTCCTTGGTTTTCTTGTCGCGCAGGTTGGAGCCCATGATGCCGGGGACAAAGATCACCGGCACGACCGTGCTGGGCGGGATGCACATCACGCCGTAGGATGTATCGTCGGCGGGCGAGAGGAAGGTCGAGGCGGAGATGCTGCCGTCGGCGTTGTGTTCGATCGGAAGCGTGCGCCATTTTTTTTCAGGACTCATGGTTTCAGGTTCTTCCACAGGATCGTCAGGCCATCGAGGTTCAGGCCCTTTTGCAGCGTGGCCCGGCCTTGTGCATCGGCGACATCGCGGAGGA
>NZ_JBZEGI010000049.1:0-630 GCF_058216415.1 Dyella sp. SYSU CM1112
CAGAAAGCGGCTGATCACGCCCGAATCGGGACGGATGAAACGGCCCAGTTCCGCCAGCGAGGCATCGGCTTGCGTATCGAAAAACGGATAGCGCCCGTTAAAGGACTGATTGAAGGGCGCGGCAATCGTCTCGCGCCACAGCTCATTGAGACTGCTGGCCGCCGGCTGCAGTACGGTTTGCCAGGCACTTTCCAGCGGCTGCGCAAACAGCGCCTGGCCGAAACCGGCCCAGGCCGAACCCAGGCTGGCGGCGGTCAGCGACGCTTCGTCCCGCACCTGGGTCAAGGTCGATAGCTTGCCCTGGAACACTGCCTGCGCCAGGGCGCGCGCCATGGCTTGCGCATCGTTGCTGCCGCCGATCTGCTGCAAGGTCAGGCGCAGCGTGGTGGCGGCGGTGAGATAGCTCTGCAAGCTCACGCCGTTGAGGGTGGACGGTGCACGCGCGGCATCCGGGTCGCCCGCGGGTGGCCCCATCAAGGCGAGCACGGGGCCGAAGGCGGTATCCAGCGGGTTGCGGGTGACCGGCGTGAGCGCGGGCGCGTCGTCGCCGCCGATCAGGTTCTTGGCACGTCGCACCAAGGTATCGCCAAGCGCCTGCGTCGCGCGGCCGGCTTCGGCTTCGTATTGCAC
>NZ_JBZEGI010000050.1:0-617 GCF_058216415.1 Dyella sp. SYSU CM1112
GCCAGCTGTCGTTGCCGCTGATCTGGTTGTAGGCAATGCCTTCGCCACACGGCAGCACCAACGACATGGTGGTGGTGATATCGCTGCCGGCACTCCACAGGTGAATACCGAAGTTGGCGTTGCCACCGATGCCGAAGACATGCGAATTGGGGTCGGCCGAGGTGTAGGCGCGCGTGAGCATCAGCGGCATCACATCGTGGATGGCGAAGTCATTCCATTGGTGGAAGAGAATGCCGGTCTGCAGATCGATCGGTTGTCCTTTGCTGCAGTTGTTGGCCTTCTGCGCGGTAGGCGGATTGGCGCTGCTCTGCGAGGCCCCTGCCCCCAGCGCCCAGGCCAGGGTCACCCCGGGATCGGGCGCCAGATGCTTGCGATCGGCGGTGACATGGCCCGAACCGTACATCTGCCAGCCTTCCTTGACGCTGTACACCCAGAAATCGGCCGGTGCATGGGCCTGGGCGTTGCCGTAATTGGGGTACACCACGCGGATGCCGCGCGCCGCTTCGGGGGTCAGCCCCTGCAGCACGGCATCGCCCGGCTGGATGGTGAAGTACATCGGGAAGTTGTCGGGCAACGGAAACGGCGCGTGATCCACTGGCGTAGGCACCAGCGCGATG
>NZ_JBZEGI010000051.1:0-608 GCF_058216415.1 Dyella sp. SYSU CM1112
TTGTGATGGAAGGCGGCGATGTAGGGTTTGTTGGGATCGCCATCGCGGAATTCGATCACCGCCTCGTCGCCGTCCAGCGCGGGAAAATGCATGCCGGTCTTGCGCTGGCCGGCGAACGGCTTGGCCAGGCGCAGCGGCACGCATTCGCCACCGGGATTCCATGGATGAAAATCCAGATCCAGTCGCACCACGTAACGCCCTTCCTCGGTAAGAAAGGCATAGGGATAGTTGCCCGGCGAGGTGACGCGCGCACTCAGGGTGCCGGTCACTTTCGGCCAGGCCGCCTCGTCCAGCGGCAAACGGAAACGTCGGTCGGAGGGAATCGCCTGAAAGGTATTGGCGTAGGCCCGGTCGCGCGCGCCGGTGTGAATCACCTGCGTCATCACCATGCCGTGCGGCGCCTCCGGCAGCGCCGGCTCCGGACGCGCGATGCGCCCAGGACGAAGGGCCGGCGAGGTGCTGCTGCCGCGATAGCCGACCTGATCGGTCAACACCGCTTCGTGGCGCAGCTGCGCTTCCCATCGGGCCTGGTCCGGATCGGCATGGCCGGTGCCATACACATACGACTGACCGTACGTGGTGCGATCGCTGTACGCGCGATTGGCTTC
>NZ_JBZEGI010000052.1:0-604 GCF_058216415.1 Dyella sp. SYSU CM1112
AGCTGGAGCGAGAGCGGCCGTGGCAATGGGACCTATCAATATCAGGTGCAAGCGTGTAATGCGGCAGGATGCGGACCGTGGAGTAATGTCGTGACCGAGACGGTAGCGCTCATTCCGACAACGCCTGCACTCACGCTAAAAGTGAGTTCCACGGGCCACTTTAATATCGCAACAATTACTTGGACTAGCGAGTCCAATGCAACGTCTTACACGCTGCAAGAAAAGGTTGCCAGTGGTGGCGTTTCGACTGCGTATTCGGGGCCAAACACCTCTGACACGATTGGGGGCGCCGATACCTCCAGCGGGCCCTCCGTACAGGTGCAAGCATGCAATAGCTCCGGGTGTTCGCCTTGGAGTGGTTGGGAACAGCTCTGGTGATACCGATGTAGCCTCGGCGATGGTGAAGTCATCGCCGAGGGTGAGGGCATGGCTATCGTGCTCATGCATGAGGTCCAGGCACGACATACGATCAGGCGGGTATGTCTAAAAGTTTCGGGTAACGCGCCAAGTTCATATCGATCAGATTGCTACGTATAGACGATCAAGTTGCTACGTATAGAAAAGCTCGCACACCCGCATCAAGGACGCTCATCATTTCGGGGGG
>NZ_JBZEGI010000053.1:0-579 GCF_058216415.1 Dyella sp. SYSU CM1112
CCCCCCGAAATGATGAGCGTCCTTGATGCGGGTGTGCGAGCTTTTCTATACGTAGCAACTTGATCGTCTATACGTAGCAATCTGATCGATATGAACTTGATGCGTTACCTGACACCTCGAACCAGATCCGCGCGATCGAAGTATGGTTATCGCGCTCATGTATGAGCGCGATAACCATGACCCAGCACCTGAGTAATGACCTCATCATCGCCGAGGCTACTGCCAACTGCTCCAAGGCGAGCACCCGTTGCTATTGCATGCTTGGACTCGGAAAGAGCGCAAGGTGCCATACGCATAGCCGCCTGACCAACTTGTGTTGGATCCCGAATACATCTGCGTAATAGTGGCGCCATTCAATTCTTGCAGCGTGTAAGACGTTGCATTGGGCACTGCGTTCCAAGTGACCGTTGCGATAATGACCGACCCCGTGGAACTTTGTTTCACCGTCTCCGCAGGGGTCCCAGGCACCAACGCTACCGACTCGGTCACGACATTACTCCACGGTCCGCATCCTGCCGCATTACACGCTTGCACCTGATATTGATAGGTCCCATTGCCACGGCCGCTCTCGCTCCAGCT
>NZ_JBZEGI010000054.1:0-556 GCF_058216415.1 Dyella sp. SYSU CM1112
GGGATTCCAGGGGTCGAAATCCAGGTCGAAGCGCACCACGTAGTGGCCTGCCTTGGTCAGGTAGGCATAGTTGTATTTGTCGGGCGACGTGACACGCGCTGACAGCGTGCCCTTGATCTTGGGCCATGATGCTTCGTTGAGTTTCAAGCGGAAACGCCGGTCGGCCGGAATCGCCTTGAACGTATTGCGATAGTCCTCGTCGCGTCCGCCGGTGTGAACCACTTCGACGATCAGCATGCCGTTCGGCGCGTCGGGCAGGGCTTCGTCGGTGTGAACCACGCGCGCACAGCGCACACCCGGATGCGTGCTCTCGCCCTGATACCGCACCTGCTCGCTGATAGCGGCCTCGTGCCGCAATTGCGCCTGCCACGTGGCCTGCTCCGGATCCAGGTGGCCGGTGCCATAGATATACGGCTGGCCGTAGGTGGTGGTGTCCTTGCGCGCGACGTTGGCTTCCGCCTTGATGCGCTCCCATGCCTTTGCCGGGTTGTAGTCGGCCACGAGATAGCTCGACGGCACGGTTTGCACGTGCGTTGCGAGGGAGAGGATCGCCTCG
>NZ_JBZEGI010000055.1:0-535 GCF_058216415.1 Dyella sp. SYSU CM1112
TTTTCGTCGAACTCGGTGCGTGAATGATCGTGGCGTCCACGATCGTGCCCTGCCGCAATAGCAGTTGCTTCTGCCCCAAATGGGCGTTCACCGTATCCAGAATCTTCTGCGCCAACTGGTGCTGTTCCAGCAACCGCCGGAACTTCAGGATGGTCGTCTCATCCGGGATCGCATCCTCGTTCAATTCCAATCCGGCGAAGCGGCGCATGGATTCGATCTCATACAGCGCGTCTTCCATCGCCGGATCGCTCAAGGCGTACCACTGCTGCATGAAGTGAATACGTAGCATGGTCGACAGACCCATCGGCTGGCGGCCTCGCCGACCTTCCGTCGGATAGTGGGGCTCCACCAGCGCTTCCAGCTCGTTCCACGGAACCACTTGCTCCATCTCAGCGAGAAATACCTCCCGCCGGGTTTGCTTCTTCTTCGTGGCAAAGTTCAAGGAGGCAAAGCTGGTCTGTTTCATCACACTTCCGTCTTCACGCAATGCTGCACGGCCATCATGCCTCATGATCAGGAATAAATCAGAGGTTCC
>NZ_JBZEGI010000056.1:0-507 GCF_058216415.1 Dyella sp. SYSU CM1112
AAAATCAGGAGAGGACGCGAGATCCGGAGATGCATCAAACCAAGAAAGGCAACCAATATTACTTCGGCATGAAGGCGCATATTGGTGTCGATCTTGGCTGTGGCTTGGTGCACACTGTCACGGGCACGGCGGCCAACGTGGCCGATGTCGTGGAGGTCGCGAACTTGCTACATGGCGAGGAGACGTCCGTGCACGCTGACGCCGGCTATACCGGCGCAGCCAAGCGTGTGCCAAGCAGGCGCTTGGCATGGCACATTGCCGGGAAGCGCGGTGCGATCAAGGCGATGAAACCTAGCCGATATAAGCGTGCGCTGCAGAAGCTTGAAAAGCTCAAGTCACAGATTCGCGCACAAGTAGAACATCCCTTTCGAGTGATCAAACGTCAGTTCGGTTATGTGAAAGTGCGCTACAAGGGGCTGGCGAAGAACACAGCGCAGATCAAGACGCTGTTTGCGCTGTCGAACCTGTGGATGGTCAGGCGCCAGCTGATGGCCATGACGCCTGTGG
>NZ_JBZEGI010000057.1:0-503 GCF_058216415.1 Dyella sp. SYSU CM1112
GTTTCGTCAATCTGGCGCACCTGACCGATCAAGGCGGTGGTGCCTTTTGGCAACGCGGCTTCGAGCGCATGCGTATCGGGCAGGTGTTGGTACGGGGCGTACAGGCGCCAATGTGCGCCGGTGAAATCGGGCGCGTTGTTCTTGCCGGGATAAAACGCCCCGTCGCGCACAAAACTGTGTGCGCGGCACAAGGTATCGCCCGGGCACGGTGTCGCACGGCCGCCACCGGCCATCACGTAAAGCGGCGGCAGTGACGGACCTGCCTGCTTATCGTCCGGCGCCGGGCGGGCACCATGGCCCGCCACCACAACCCCGGTGGCATCCGTGCTTGCGGTGGTAAAGCCCACGGCGGTGTACGGCACCGCCGTGCCTGTCGCGGTGTGCAGGCCTTTGACGAACAGCGTGTAGCGCGAGCCCGGATACAGGTCATCGGGCAATTGCACGAAGGCCAGGCGACCGCCGTCGGTGCCGATCACATGCACGGGCACCGCGCCTTCCGGCCC
>NZ_JBZEGI010000058.1:0-495 GCF_058216415.1 Dyella sp. SYSU CM1112
GCATTGCCTTTTTCGTGCAGAAGCTCGGCTTCAAGGTCGTCGCCGCCCACGGCGATGTGGACCTGCAAGCGCATAACGGGGCCATGGCGTTGAAGGCCAAGCAGGATGTGGGCATTACCAGCACCGATGGCCGCGTGGTGGTCAACGCACAGCAGGAGTTGCTGCTGATCTGCGGCGGTTCCTACGTGCGCCTGAACAACACCGGCATCGAGATGGGCACGCGCGGCGATCACGTCTGCAAAGCCGACGCCTTTCGCCGGCAAGGCCCCGCCGCGCTGTCCAATCAGATGAATGAGTGGAAAAACATGCCTTTCGATGAGCGCATGCAGTTGCGCACTCGCAGCGGCCGGCCTGCACCCAACCAGACCTATGAAATCCATCGCGACGATGGCGCCATCCTCCGCGATGTCGCCGATGCACAAGGCCGGGCCACGCTGCAAAAGGGCCTGAACCTCGATGGCCTGACGATCCTGTGGAAGAACCTGAAACCATGAG
>NZ_JBZEGI010000059.1:0-494 GCF_058216415.1 Dyella sp. SYSU CM1112
TGCGGCGATCCGAAGGCGAGGCCACCTCCACCGGATTGCTGCCATGCTTCGGCGGCGCATTGACCAGTTCTGCCGGATCGAGCCAGGTGCTGCCGTTGTCGCGCCAGATCAGGTCGCCATAGGCGGGATGTTTGTCGGCGTCCGCGCCGTAGTGCACATAGGTTTGCGGGTGATAATACGCGCTTAGCGTGTGGTGGAAGTTTTGGACGTTAGTGATATTGGCGTTATACGTCCACCAGGCATCGTTGTGCTTGCCGGATGGATCGATCAGCTTCGGATCCGTCAGTCGCCACCACGCGTCTTTTTCCCGATAAATGTCATCGTACGGATTTGTCTCCGGCCACTGCAGCACCGGTTCCGTCTGCATCCCCTGCCGAACCTTCAGCCACTTCCGATGGGCCGGATCGCCTTGATCGTTGTAGTACTGGTTGGGCAACAGTTCCATCGCGCCCGGCGAATTGGCAAACACCGCCGTGACCTGCGCGGCATTGCTT